>CAIXXC010000345.1 GCA_903923205.1 uncultured Rhodospirillales bacterium
CGACAATGCAGGTCAGCCAGTTGCTGAAGCTGGGTCGCGGCGCTGTCGTCGAACTCGACCGCAAGGTCGGTGAGGCAATCGATATTTATGTCAACAACCGTCTGGTTGCGCGCGGCGAAGTCGTGGTGGTCGACGATAGGCTGGGTGTGACGATGACGGAAATCATCAAGGCCGATCGCGCCCCTTCATGATTGTGGAGAGGTCAGGGACATCTCGCGGATGGCGTTAAGCATGACCGATAGCGGGCCCGACGGTCGGATCGAGCCGCAATTCATCGATCTCGGGACGACCGGGCGCGGCGCCTCGCCGCTCGTCTGGATTACGCCGATGCCAGGCGGCGGTCGCGATGTTGCGACCATGGCTGGGCTTGGCGTGGGACTGGCTTTGGTGCTGGTTGCGATCCTGCTTGGCGGCACCTTGCCACCCTATGCCGACTTGCCGGCGTTCATCATGGTCATCGGCGGGACGGCCGCTGTCACCCTGGTCAGTTCCACGCTCGACGACGCGACCCGTCTGCCAGAAATCATCCGGACTACCCTTCTGCACAAAGTTCCGCGCCCCTCTGATGCGGCCATGCGCCTGGTCGCGCTTGCCGATCTCGCACGATTGCAGGGGTTCCTCGCGCTGGAAGGTCAGCTCGCCAATCTTGGTGACGATCGCTTCCTGATCAAGGCGATGGCGCTTGTGGTCGATAACACGACGCCGGATGTCATCGGTCGTGAACTCAAGATCGAGTTGCAGGCGATCCAGGCCCGTCACCAGCGCGCGGCGGCAATGCTTAGGCGCGCCGGGGAGGTTGCTCCGGCGATGGGCCTTGTCGGTACCCTTGTCGGTTTGGTTCGGATGCTGTCCAGCCTCGATAATCCTTCGAGCATCGGTCCGGCGATGGCGGTCGCGATCCTGGCCACGCTCTATGGCGCAGTGCTTGCCAATATGGTGCTGTTACCGCTCGCCCATAAGCTTGAGCGCAACAGCCATAGCGAGGCGTTGCTCCATCATTTGACGATTCTGGCGGCTGTCTCGATCGCCGGGCTGGAAAACCCACGGCGGACGGAGGTGGTGCTGAACAGCGTGCTGCCGCCTGCCGACCGCATCACCTATTTCGATTAGAGCCGCGAAGGAAAACACTATGCGACTGCTTATCGTAGGACCTCTCTCGGGCTATATCAGCGCTGCTGGCAAGATTGCCATGGCGCGGGGAGCCAAGGTCTCTCAGGTCGATGACGCTGATCGCGCCATGTCGGCGTTGCGCGCCGGCCAGGGCGCCGATCTGATCATGATGGACGTGAAGCTCGATATCGCGACGTTGATCCGGGCCTTGAAGGAGGAACGCATCCACGTTCCTGTCGTTGCCTGCGGCATCGGGACCGATACCGGGGCTGCGGTGCGTGCGATCAAGGCGGGTGCCAAGGAATATATTCCGTTGCCGCCTGATGCAAATCTGATCGCCAGCGTGTTCGAGGCGGTCGCCGCTGAAAGCAACGCCGTGGTTCATCGTGATCCGGCGATGGCGCAGGTGTTACGCCTGGCCGATCAGATCGCGCCGTCGGATGCGAGCATTCTTGTGACCGGGGAGTCCGGTACAGGCAAGGAAGTGATCGCCCGCTACATCCACCGCAAAAGCCGCCGCGCCAATGGCCCTTTCATCTCGGTCAACTGCGCCGCAATTCCCGAAAATCTGCTGGAATCCGAATTGTTCGGCCACGAGAAGGGTGCCTTCACGGGCGCGGCGGCGCGGCGGATCGGCAAGTTCGAGGAAGCCAATGGCGGGACATTGCTGCTCGATGAAGTTACCGAAATGCATCCGCGCCTGCAGGCAAAGCTGTTGCGTGCGATCCAGGAACGCGAGATCGATCGTGTGGGCGGCAATCACCCGGTCAAGATCGATATCCGCCTGATTGCGACCTCGAACCGCGATATCGAAGAAGCCGTGCGCAAGGGCGAATTTCGCGACGATCTGCATTTCCGTCTCAACGTCGTCGGCCTGCGACTGCCGGCGTTGCGCGAGCGGCCGCGCGATATCGAGCTCCTTGCCGAGCATTTCGCCAAGAAATATGCCGAGCAGAACGGGCAGGAATTCCTCGGCATGACCGATGCGGCGCGGCAGATGCTGGCACGGCATCACTGGCGCGGCAATGTCCGCGAACTTGAAAACGCGGTCCATCGCGCCGTCTTGTTGTCGAGTGGCGTTATCGATATCGATGCAATCATGTTGACCGGCTCGACCCACTCCAATACGCCCGCGCCTGCGGCCGGGGGCCGTCCATCGGCGAGTGCGGAGGCCCCACAGGATGGCGGCACCGTATCGACACTGGTGGGGCGCACCGTGGCCGATGTCGAGCGCGACCTGATCATCGAGACGCTCCAGCATTGCCTGGGAAATCGGACCCATGCCGCTGGAATCCTCGGCATTTCGATCCGGACCTTGCGCAACAAGCTGCAGCAATATCGCCAGGATGGCCTGGTCGTGCCGCTGTCGGGCGAACCCGAGCACCTGCGGGCCTGATGGCATGATCCCTAGCGCGCGGCTCGCGACATGACAGATACCTCGAATACGACGCCTGCGGCGCCGTTCTTCGGTGATCTGCCGCCTTGGGCGCGGCGGCTGTCGGCGTCATTGTTCCGTGGCGAAATTGCGCTGGCGATGGGCGTCGTCGCGATCCTGGTGGTGCTGATCCTGCCGATGCCGACGTGGCTGCTGGATATCTGTCTGGCGCTGTCGCTGACGTTCTCGGTGCTCATCATGATGGTGGTGCTGTTCATCGAGAAGCCGCTCGAATTCTCGACTTTTCCGACCATCCTGCTGTTGACGACGATGCTGCGGCTCGCGCTCAACCTTGCCTCGACCCGGCTGATCCTCGGCCACGGTCATGAAGGCACGGCCGCTGCGGGCCACGTTATCGAGGCTTTCGGCCAATTCGTGATGTCGGGCAATTTTATCATCGGCGTGATCGTCTTCGCGATCCTCGTCGTGGTGAATTTCGTGGTTATCACGAAGGGCTCGGGACGTATCGCCGAAGTCGCGGCGCGGTTCAGCCTGGACTCGATGCCCGGCAAGCAGCTGGCGATCGATGCCGATCTTGGGGCCGGTCTGATCGACGAACCGACCGCACGGCGCCGGCGCAGCGAGCTTGAATCCGAAAGCAATTTCTTCGGCGCGATGGACGGTGCCTCGAAATTCGTCCGCGGCGATGCGGTGGCGGGCCTGATCATCACCGGCATCAACATTGTCGCCGGCATCCTGATTGGCGTGGTGCAGAAGAATCTCGAAATCTCCCAGGCCTTCAACACCTACACGATCCTGACCGTCGGCGATGGGCTGATCTCCCAGATTCCGGCACTGATTGTCTCGACCGCTGCTGGTCTCATGGTCTCCAAGGGTAATGTCCAGGGATCAACCGACAAGGCGCTGTTCAAGCAATTTGCGGCCTACCCCTCCGCCCTTGGGATGGCGGGCGTGCTCGCAGGACTGCTCGCGCTGCTGCCGGGCGTGCCGATGCTGCCCTTCCTGCTGCTGGCGATGGGGTGCGGCTATGCCTCCTGGACCTTGCAGAACAAGCATGCCGCGCAGAAGACTGCCGACGAGGCCGCTGAAGCTGCCGCGATGCCGATGGCGCCCGTTCGTGAAGAGCCAATCAGCACCGCATTGCAGATCGATACCGTCCGGCTAGAACTCGGCTATGGGCTGCTTCCCCTGATCAACAGCGAGCGCGGCAGTCGCCTGACTGACCAGATCAAGGCCCTGCGGCGTCAACTCGCCGGGGATATGGGTTTCATCATGCCGTCGGTGCGAATCCAGGACAATCTGCAGCTGCCCGCCAATACCTATATTATCAGGGTCAAGGAGATCGAGGCCGGCAGGGGCGAAATTCGTGTCAATATGCTGATGGCGATGGATCCGGGCGGGGAGCCGATCACGCTGCCGGGGGAGAACACGGTCGAGCCGACTTTTGGCCTACCCGCCGTCTGGATCGCGGAGCATCTGCGCGAGGAAGCGACGTTCCGCGGTCTGACCGTCGTCGATCCGCAAACGGTGATCACGACCCATTTGACCGAAGTCATCAAAGACAATATGCCGGAAATGCTCTCGTACAGCGAAACGCAAAAGTTGCTGAACGAGATCGACAAGGATCACCAGAAACTGCTGACGGAGTTGGTACCGAGCCTGATTTCTATTGGCGGGATTCAGCGAATCCTGCAGAATCTATTGCAGGAGCGGATCTCCATCCGCGATTTGCCAACGATTCTCGAAGGGATCGCCGAGGCTTGTGGGTACACGCGCAATATCACATCGATCACCGAGCATGTCCGGGCCCGGCTTGCACGTCAGATCAGCGACGCCAACAGCACGGATGCAGGCCATATACCGCTGGTGACACTTTCACCGGTATGGGAACAGGCCTTCGCCGAATCGATCGTCAGCAATGGCGAGGAACGCCAATTGTCGATGGCGCCATCGCGACTGCAGGAATTTATTTCCGCGGTGCGTCAGACTTACGAACGGTTTGGCATGATCGGCGAAACCCCGGTATTGTTGACGAGCCCGACGGTAAGGCCGTATGTCCGTTCGATCATCGAGCGGTTTCGTCCCGCGACCGTGGTAATGTCGCAGAACGAGGTGCATCCAAAGGCTCGGATCAAGACGTTGGGCCAGTTGTGAGGGTAGGGTCAGTCGCTGCGATGATGATGCGTTGCCGCAATAGTCTGTGTTGGTGTGCCGAATGCGCCTAAGGACGATCAACGCCCCGAGCATGGCGCAGGCGATGGAGTTGGTGCGCCGTGAATTCGGCGACGACGCGATCATTGTCTCGACCGAGGAGAACGATACCGGCATCAAGGTTGTGGTCGCCCTCGAGGAAATCGAGGTGGACGCCCCTGATTTTGGCGCGGTCGAAGGCGACTCCTTCGGGATGGAAGATGGGCGCGATCCCGTCGATGCCGTGCACGAGGCCTTGCTTCTTCACGGCTTGCCGAATCAATTGCTCGAACGACTGGTCGATGCAAGTTTCATCGTCGGCGCCGATGATCCCAAGGAAGCCTTGATCGGGGCACTGCGCCAAGTCTTTGATTTTTATCCTCTCTCAGAGCGCCGCTTCAACCAGCCGGTGATCTTGATGGGGGCGCCGGGCGCTGGCAAGACCGTGACCGTGGCGAAGCTCGCCGCACGCGCCGTGTTCTCGCAGCGCAAGGTCCGGGTCATCACCACAGATACCGTTCGCGCCGGCGGCATCGAGCAGCTCGACGCCTTCGCCCGCTTGATGAAGATTCCGCTCCATACTGCGGAAACGGATCGGCAGTTGACGCAAGTTATCCAGGCCGCGGCCCCGGACGAGCTTGTCCTGGTTGATACCCCTGGAATTAATCCCTATTCGGCCCGCGATCTCGGCGAATTGTCGTCGCTGTTCAAGGCGGCGCCGATGGAAGCGATCCTGGTCATGGCCGCTGGGGGCGACGTCGTCGATTCGATGGAGCAATCGAAGCAGTTTGCCCAGGTCGGCTGTACCAGAATTATCGCTACTCGATTGGATATGGTGCAACGCCTTGGCGGAATTCTTGCAGCAGCATACGCAGGTCGGCTACCGTTCTGTGATTGCAGTGTAACACCCGCCGTGCATGATGGTTTGATACAATTGGATCCTTCGAAGCTAGCCAGCCTGTTGATGCCCGAATCTTCCCCCGCGTTGAACGCGAAATCGGTTACCCAAGGTCTACGCCAATGATCGCCCCCGTCGATCTTCGCCAACCAGTTCCCAGTGCGGCGCCGCTACGCTCCAACTTGTTTGCGGTTGCGTCCGGCAAGGGCGGTGTCGGCAAGACATGGTTCTCCATCAGCCTTGCTCATGCACTCGCGCGTGCAGGCAAACGCGCACTGCTGTTCGATGGCGATCTGGGCCTCGCCAATGTCGATGTTCAGCTTGGCGTGATGCCGAAACGCGACCTCGGCACCGTGCTGGCGGGCCAATCAACGCTTGCGGGTGCCGCCACGCATTACCCGGAAGGTGGCTTCGACATCATTGCCGGACGCTCCGGGACCGGGTCCCTAGCGCAGATCGCCCCCAGCAAACTCGCGCAGCTTCGCAACGATATCGTGACCGTGTCCAATAATTACGATTGCGTGATCATGGATATGGGTGCGGGAATCGAGCGCACGGTGAGGTCCTTTGCGACCCAGGCCCGCGCTTGCTACGTGGTTACGACCGACGAGCCGACCGCGATCACCGACGCCTATGCCTTTATCAAGGTTACGGCGATGGAACGACCCAACGCCGACCTGCGAATTGTCGTCAACATGGCCTCCTCGACCCGCGAGGGCGAGCGGACCTATGCGATCCTCCTCAAGGCGTGTAAGGAATTTCTCAAGATCGAACCGGAACTAGCCGGTATCATACGCCGCGATCCCCATGTGCGGGAGGCGATTCGCAAGCAAAGCTCGCTGCTGACCCGCTTCCCCAATAGCGAAGCGGCGACCGATGTCCAGGCAGTGGCGACCCGGTTGATCCGCAGCCTGTGACGCTCGGGCGGCATGCCCCGCCCGGAGCGACGATGTTCGAGCCCTAGAGGTTTTGTGTCGTGTCCACGATTGACCGTGCGCACGCCACTGATCCGGCAGCAAAGGGGTTAGCATGAGCCTGACAGGACCGCCGCCGCCAGTGCCTGCCGCCCTTGCCGTCGCAACCGCCGGGGCAGCCTCCGTTGCCGGTACGCCGGTCGTCCTGGGTATTCTTGATGCGCGGGGCCCTGATCGTCTGACCACGTCCGTGTCCGAAGTGCTCCACGCGGCGTCCGGTCCCGGCAATATCGTCACGGGCAAGGTTTCCGAACTCCGCCCGGATGGGACCGTATACCTGACGACTCCCCTGGGTGCCGAATTGTCGTTTCATCATCCGCCCGAAGTGCCGATCGAGGTCGGCAGCACCGTTACGTTGCGCCTTGTGGCTATAGCGCCAGCGCCGCAAGCGGTTCTTCTCGCTGTCGATGGGCGCTCGGTCAGCGGCTTGCTGGGACGGACCGCGAACGCTGCACGACAGGCTGCCCCGGACATGCCCTCAGTGCCGACGGCTCAAGCAAATCCGGCTGGCACCAACGCGCCTCCAGCCCGATCCGCCAACCCGGCGGATCTTGGCTTCGGCATTTCCAGCGCGCTTGTGGCAACGCTCGGCCGTGAAGCCGACACTGGTCGCGCGCCGATTCCGGGATCAACGGGTCCTACCGTCTCTGCGTGGAGTTCAGCGACCTCTGCCGGAGCCGCCGATACAGCCGATGCATCGTCCCTCGTCGTCGCAATCCTCGCCCGGACCGCGCCGCCGCGCCCAGGGATCAGCGCACCGCCGCTCGGCACACGATACCTGCTCAGCGTGACAGCGATCGCCACGCCAACGGGAGAGCCGACGCCATCGGCTGAAGTCGCGTCAATGGTCGCACCCTCACCCACAACAACGCCCAATCCGACCCTTGCTTCGCCGCCGTCGCCACCTCGGGATGCGACCGTCGAGCCGACGCTTCCTGCGCAAAATGCATTGAATCCCGCCGCCTCGTTGCCCACAGCCGGGGCCGCACCACCGTCAGCATCGCTCGCGCTTGATGCCGCGCCAGACATGACCGGGTTCACGCCGCAGGTCGCGCTGCTGGCCGGCAGAGTCGTCTCGCCCCGCCGGGCTGATGAAGTCATGGTCGAAACCGCGGTCGGAACCTTGGTCCTTCCGCATGGCGACTATCAGATTCCGGTTGGAAGTGCGGTCCATCTGCGCGTGTCTGCCGTTGCGCGCCCCATACCGACCCAGGCCGCGCCGGCGGTTAGTCTCGCGATATCATCTGATCCGACGAATGGTGTGTCACAAACCTCCCTGCAGGAGGCCGTTGGGATTCTGGCCAGCCTGCAGCCGAATCTTGCCAAGGCTGCGACCGATAGTTTCGTATTGCCGCCGGGGTCGCAACTGGCCGCCCTGATCTTCAGGTTTCTGGCAGGGGTTCAAGGCGGCGCACCCAAGCGCTGGGCCGAGTCTCCGGCGCGTGCCGCGCTCAACGCGCTTGATCACGGCGACCTCAGCGATAAACTCGACGGCGATGCGGCGGCCATCGGCAGCCAAAGTTTGCCAACTGACCCCAACGGCTGGAAGGTGACGATCCTGCCTTATCTCGGGATCGAATCGCTGCAACCGGCGCGGCTATACCAGCGCGCGACCGAGTTCAGGGTCGAAGAGGATGGGACTGCGGCAAGCCAGGCGGGTCAGCGCTTTGTTGTCGAGATCGAACTGCGCCGCCTCGGCCCCTTTCAGTTCGATGGACTTGTTCGCGAGCGTCGCTTCGATCTGGCTGTCAGGACGACACAGACACTAGACAGCACATTACAGGCGGAGATAGGCCATATCTTCCGCGAGACGATTGGGATCAGCGGATATGCCGGCGATCTCGTCTTCGGCAAACTCGCCCGTTTTCCGCTCCTGACGACGACGGTGCAAACAGGAATCCATGAGTTGAACGCCTAACACGCGATGTTGCTGAGTAGGGAAATTGGCTACCGCGATCCGGTGGCGGTTTGTGCCCAGTGGCGGGACGATCCGCGCCTCGCCTTTCTCGACAGCGCCGCGACCGGCGATCTGCGGGCACGCTACAGCTATATCGGGATCTCGCCGTTCGAGGTGATCGAGGTGATCGCCGGCGAGCTTCGCGTCGATGGCGCGGTGACTAGCGGCGATCCCTTCTCCGTGCTCGATGACCGGCTGCGGCAGTATTATAACGACGCCGAAGCGCCGCTGCCCTTTGCCGGTGGCGCAATGGGGTTCCTTGGTTACGAACTTGGCCGCTATATCGAGCACCTGCCGCAGCGCCATGCTGCGGAAGATGTGCCGGAGATGGCGCTTGGGTTCTATGATCTCGTCATCGGTTTCGACACAGTGGAACGGCGAGCCTGGGTGTTCTCCTCGGGCCTGCCCGAAGCCGATCATGCACGCCGTCGCGCCCGCGCGACGGCGCGATTGCGGGCCTGTCTCGATCGGCTTGAAGGTGTAGCACCACAATCCGAGACGCAGTCCGTGCCAAGTGTCATCTGGCATGCCGATCTCGACCGCGCCGGCTATCAGCAACGCATCTGTCGGATCCTCGACCATATCCGGGCGGGCGATATCTTCCAGGCCAATTTCACGATGCGTTTCCAAGCGGAGCGACCGCCCGGTCTCGATCCTTTGGCGGCTTATCTCGCATTGCGTCGGATGAGTGCTGGTCCCTTCGCAGCCTTCCTTCGCTGTGGCGAACGTCTGACACTCGCCAGCGCGTCGCCAGAGCGCTTCCTGTCGCTCTCGCGCGACCGTCGGATCGAGGCGCGACCCATCAAGGGGACGAGGCCACGCGGTGCCGACGCGGTTGAAGACAGGGCCTCGCGTGACGCGCTCAACGGGAGCGACAAGGATCGCGCCGAAAACCTGATGATCGTCGATCTGATCCGCAATGATATCGGCCGGGTAGCGGAAACCGGCAGTGTTGCTGTTCCCTCGCTGATGGCGCTCGAAAGTTTCGCCACGGTACATCACCTCGTCTCTGTCGTGACGGCTCAATTGCGCCCTGAACTCGGCGTGGTTGATCTGCTGCGGGCCAGCTTTCCGGGCGGTTCGGTCACCGGTGCACCGAAGATTCGGGCTATGGAGATCATCGATGACTGCGAGGTGGCGCGGCGCGGCGCCTATTGTGGAACGATCTTATGGCTCGGCTTTGACGGGGCGATGGATTCGAGCATCGTAATCAGAACCCTGGCGCTGACGCCCGACAAGGTTATTGCCCAGGCGGGCGGCGGCATCGTTGCTGATTCCGACCCTGGTGCTGAATATGAAGAGTTGCGTGTCAAGTTGGCACCGATGCTGGATGTTCTGGGCGGCACTATCGAGGGAGAGGGTACGCGGTGATGTTGTGGCTGAACGGCGGGCTGGTTGCGGCAGGGCAAGCTCGGATCGATCCTGCTGATCGGGGCTTCACCCTGGGCGATGGCGTGTTCGAGACGGTTATGGTGAAACAGGGCGTGCCGCAGCACATCGATCGCCATCTTGCCAGATTGGCACACGGTGCCTCGGTCCTCGGACTGTCGTTGCCCTATCGGCCAGATGCCATCGCGGTGGGGATCGAGAAGGTGCTCGTGGCAACGCAGACAGGCGAGATCGATGCTGTGGTCCGGATTACGCTGACGCGGGGGCCAGCGCCTCGGGGATTGCTGCCGCAGGTAGCACTACAACCGACAATGATGATCACTTCTGGCGTACTGACACAGTCAGCGGGGCCCGCGCATGCGATCATTGCCCGCTCGACCCGGCGCAATGAAAGATCGCCGACATCCTCCATTAAAACATTGAATTATATTGATAATATTATCGCACGGCAGGAAGCGAAGGCGGCCTCCGCTGACGAAGCGATCCTCCTCAACACACGAGACTGTGTTGCCTGCGCGACGGTTGCGAACGTCTTTGCCTTGATCGACGGCACAGTGGTAACGCCGCCCGTCGCAGCGGGCGCCTTGCCGGGGATACGTCGCGCGCTGCTGCTTGAACAAGGCTGCGCCTCTGAGCGCGAGATCACGGAGGCCGAGCTGAAATCGGCGCGCGAAATCTTTCTCTCCAACAGCCTTGGCCTGCGATCCGTGATCTCACTGGATGGTATGCCGGTCGGCGATGGCAGGCCTGGCACAATATTTCGCGATCTGCTTTAGTCTGGTATCAGTCGACGGACGACGTGGAGATCGCGGGCGATAGTGACGCAGAGCGCTTCCATCTCGTCGCTTGGTGCGACCAGATCCGGAACCATGATTGTCATCATCCCGGCGCTCGCGGCGGCTCGGACACCATGATGCGAGTCTTCGAGCGCGATGCAGTCTTCCGGGGCCAGACCCAGGCGTTCGGCGGCTTTCAGATAGGGATCGGGGAACGGCTTGCCACGGGCGTAGTCGCCCTGGGCGATCACCGCATCGAAGCGCCCGCGCAGATCATGACTGGCGAGGTAGCGCTCAACCGTCTGATGGCGAGAGGATGTCGCGATCGCGCGCGGCAGTTTCAGCGCATCCAGATGATCCAGCAATTCGATAACCCCGGTCTTCAATCTCAACTCGGCGTCGATCAAGGCGTTGACGTGTTCGCCGGCCATTTTCCACAGGCTCGTGAAATCGAAATCATCGCCAAGTTGGCTGCGAAACGCGTTCTGGATCGCCTCCCCCGACATGCCGACGACCGAGGTGTAGAACGCGTCAGGCAACTCACGGCCATGGGCGGCGATGGCCGCAACGACGCCGGCGCGGTAGAGTTTCTCGCTATCGAACAGCAGGCCGTCCATATCAAAGACGACGGCGCGGGGAGGACGGGGCAGGACCATGCGCGAACCTAGACTGACCCGGCCAAGATGGGAAGTCCCGTCACGAGGCATTGTTGATCTGCAACTAACATGCTAGTATGTGATAGATAAAACGCGTTTTTTTCCGGCGTTGCCCGGATAGGGTCGCATATAATATCCCTGATTTGGAGGATCGTGATGGCTTTCGACACTGACGTTCTGGTCATCGGATCCGGCCCCACAGGCGCGACCACGGCCTTGGCGCTCGCGACCTATGGCGTCGATGTCCACATCATCTCGCGAACCAACTGGCTTGCCGATACGCCGCGCGCGCATATCACGAACCAGCGGGCGATGGAGGTGCTGCGCGACCTCGGGGTTGAGGATGAGGTTCTGAAATATGCGACGCCCTGGGATCAGATGGGCGACACCGTGTTCATGACCAGCCTCGCTGGCGAAGAAATCGCCCGGATGCGCTGCTGGGGTACGGGTGAGCGCCGCCATGGCGATTATGTCTTCGGCTCGCCATGTTCGCTGCTGGATATGCCGCAACCCTTGATGGAGCCGATCCTGTTCAAGAATGCGGCGCAGCGGGGTGCTAAATTCTCGTTCAATACCGAATATTGCAGCCATCTCCAGGATGATAGCGGCGTGACCGTCCAGCTCAAGGACACGTTGAGCGGTCGCGAATTTTCGATGCGGGCCAAATATCTGGTCGGAGCCGACGGCGCGCGCTCGAAAGTGTTTGACGATTTAGGCCTGCCGCTGGAAGGACAGATGGCGCGTGCCGGGACCTTTTATGTCCTCTTCAAGGCCGATCTCAGCCGCTATGTCAGCCACCGCCCCAGTATCCTGCAATGGGTGGTCAATCCTTCCGCCAGCTTCGGCGAGATCGGCATGGGTTTGCTGCGCGCGATCATGCCCTGGACCGAATGGATCGCCGGTTGGGGCTTCGATATCGCCAAGGGGGAGCCTGAGGTGAGTGACGAACTGGCGCTGCAACAGATCAGGACGCTGGTGGGCGACCCGAAGCTTGATGTCGAGATCGTGCGTAAATCGGTCTGGTATGTGAACCAGGCCCATGCGCCCCATTTTGCCAAAGGGCGCGTGTTTTGCGGCGGCGATGCGGTCCATCGTCACCCCCCGTCAAGCGGGCTTGGCTCCAACACCTGCATGCAGGATGCCTTCAATCTCGCCTGGAAACTTGCTTTCGTCGTCAAGGGCGCGGCGGGCGCGGGCCTGCTCGATTCCTATTCGCCTGAGAGGGCACCGGTCGGCAAGCAGGTGGTCCAGCGGGCCAACCAGTCCCGGCTCGATTATGCCCCGATCAAGGCGTGTTTTCGGGTTGAGGGGGCTGAAAATCCGATTGCGGCGGGTCTTGCCCGTCTGCGCGAAGCCGGCCCCGAAGGCCATGCCGCGCGGCTCGCGCTCCAGGCAGCGCTGGAGTTCAAGGACACCGAATTCAATGCCCAGGGCGTCGAGATGAACCAACGATACGTCTCAGGAGCCGTCATCGCCGATCCGGGCGGTGCCGACGAGGTCTGGCATCGGGACCAGCAACTTTATCTGCAGGAGACGACCCGACCGGGTGCGAAAATCCCCCATGCCTGGCTGGTGGATCGTCGCGGTCTCCGGGTCTCGACCCTTGATGTTACCGGCAAGGGCAAGTTCTCCCTCGTCACGGGGCTTGCGGGCGAAGCCTGGCGGGTCGCCGCAGGCAGGCTCGGTCGTGACTATCTTCGCCTGATCGTGACGGGGGAGGGCGATACGCTCGACCCCTATTTCGAATGGCAGCGCAAGCGCGAGGTCCACGAGGCCGGTGCCGTTCTGGTGCGCCCGGATGGTTATGTCGCATGGCGCGCGGTTGAGCCCGTCTATGATGCGGTCGAGGCCGAACGCCTGCTGACGGCGGCGCTCGACCGCATTCTCGATCGCGCGTAGTCAAGCGGGCGTCATCAGGCCGACGTCATCAAACGGTCACGCCGTTCTGCGAGCCTTCCCGCTCCAACATCGATATCGGAGCGAGACCATGATTGTGTCGCGAGCGGGACTGATCCGGGGCCTGGCCGCCGGTGCCCTGGCCCTGCCGTTTGCCGCTACCGCCAAGGTTGCCGCCGCAGGTGATTGGTTCAGGGCGGATCTGCCGCACGCGGGGGCCAAGCCATGGACGGCGCTTCCGGCGCTGGGGTCCAGCCCGTTGCGGTTTGCGGTTATCGGGGATCATACCGGCCTTGCCCGACCGGGCGTGTTCGAGCAGGGTTTGCGTCAGGTGAGCTGGCTTCAGCCCGATTTCATCCTTTCTGTCGGTGATCTGATCGAGGGGTACACTGACGACCGGGTTGAAATTGCCCGGCAATGGGCCGCCGTCGACAAGGCGATCGCCGCGACCGGCCTGCCCTTCATTCATACCCCCGGCAATCACGATATCGACAACGCTGCGACCCTTGATGCCTGGCGCGAGCGCCGTGGCCCCGGCTATTACAGCTTTACCTACAAGGGTGCCCTGTTCATCGTCATGAACACCGAGGACACGCCGACGCCGATGTCTGAAAAGCAGGCGAAGTCCTTCTATGCCAAGGTGGCGATGATGAAGGCGGACCCGGACGTGGCAGAAAAGACCATCGCCTATGAGATCGCCCATCGCGACACCCATAAAAGCGAATATGCCTCGCTTGATGTCGTCAACTTCGGCGATAGACAGATGGGGTTCCTTGCCGATGCGCTCGCCCGCAATCCGCATGTCCGCTGGACCTTCGTGGTCTTCCACAAGCCGGCCTGGAAGATGGAAGACAAGTATTTCCCCCGCATCCGGGCGCTGCTGAAGGGGCGCAACTATACCGTCTTTGCCGGGCATACCCATTACTTCACCCACGAGGTCATCGACGGGGCCGATTATATCAACATGGGCACAACCGGCGGCATCCGCGCCCGCAGCGGACCGGGCACGATGGATCACGCCATGCTGGTCACACTGGGCGCGAGCGGCCCTGTCTTTGCCAATCAGCGCCTCAACGCGCTGATGGATGTAAACGGCCAGACCGGACAGGTGCGGGCGTACTAGCGGCGGGTCGCAACTGCGGCAGCGTCAGTGCGCCCCGAATTTCAGGGTGAGATCGGAAATAAACGCCCCGCGGCTTTGACCCTGGGCGCTTGCCTGGGCGTCGAGGCGGCGTAGGATCCGCCTCGGCAGGGTGATGTTGACGCGCTCGATCGTGTCGTCGAACAACGCCGGATCAAGTTCGAGGACGCCGAGAATCCAACCGGCATATTCCGGCAGCCCCCGCAATGCCTCCAGGGCGGACGGCTGCGGGACCGGCGCGCCGGAGTCGAGCGCCGCATCGATCCAGAGGGCTGCGGCCTCCCGCGCCGCCTCCATCGCCTCGTCGAGGGTATCGCCCGCCGAGAAGCACCCGGACAGATCAGGCACGACAACGCCGAAAGCCGTCGCATCCGAGCCGGGTTCGATGAAGATGGGATAGCGAATCATAATGCCGCCTGTTTCCTGATTGCAGCGACCAGACCCTGGCCCAGATCCTTCTTCGGATGCCGCACGACCAGTGTGCCGGGGCGAGAGGGGTGTTTGAACATATGATGCGAGCCCCGAACCCGCTCCAGCACCCATCCCGCTGCAACCAACTCCCGGATCAGATCAGCGCTTTTCATCGTGTGTATATTACACACGACTTTCGGATGAAGCTATAGCTTTCAGGGAAAATTTCGGGTCTTGGTTAGGGAGCGTTTTGAGTTTTTCGACGAGCGCTTTGTAACGTCTTTAACCCGCATTTCCCAGATGGGTTTGATTTCCAAGGTCTATTATCTCTGAATATGATATATAAATCAGTATGATAGGCTGATGTTTTGGGGTTTGAAATGGGCGCTGCGGCGGGTGAATCCGGATCGGGGGATTTGCGGGTCGATTTTGACCGCCGCCTGAAGCTGGAATTCCACGGCTCACGCGTCACCTCCGACGCTGGGTTGCTCGCGTTCCGGGAGTTGGATGAAGCTCTCGGGTTGACCGATCTGGCAGGAGAGATTCTCTCCGACAGCCGCACGGGCCGGAACGGCCGGCACAGCCTGATCGCCCAATTTCGTCAGTCCGTGTTCGGGCGTCTTGCAGGATACGAAGACGTAAATGACGCTGAACGTCTCGGCCGCGAGGAGCGTCTGGCCGGCACCGATCTGCTCCAGCATGTCGACAGCACTCCTGCCGTCATGGGCCTGGCCCTTGGTGAGTTTCAGGCAGATCGGATTGCCATTGGCATCGACCAGGACATGGATCTTGGTCGTCAGGCCG
>CAIXXC010000346.1 GCA_903923205.1 uncultured Rhodospirillales bacterium
GGCCGCAGTCGAGCGGCATCTGGTGGCGCTGCCGCGAGAGTCCATCGCCCGGCAGAGCTGGAATGAGCACGGCGTGATTATTGTCCTGCAATCGCTTGATGAGGCGCCGCAACTGATTGACCGGCTTGCGCCCGAGCATCTTGAAATCGCCGTGGCGGATCCCGAGCCGTTGGCGGTCCGGATCCGCCATGCCGGCGCGATCTTCCTGGGCCGCTGGACTCCTGAGGCGATTGGTGACTATGTCGCCGGCCCCAATCACGTCCTGCCGACGTCGCGGACCGCGCGCTATGCATCTGGTTTAGGGGTGCTCGATTTCCTCAAGCGGACCAGTTTTGTTGAATGTGATGCGGCCTCGTTCGCGAAGATCGGGCCCACTGCCCAGCGCCTGGCGGAGGCAGAGGGTTTGGACGCTCATGCACTGTCGGTGTCGATCCGTCTAGACGCGAAAGGCTCATGATGATGGCGGTTGAGCCCAGTCCAAAGATTGTAGGCGTGACGCTGGACGAAAGAACGGTCGTGCAGCGCAGCGCCGATATCGAGCATGAGCGTGCCGTGGCGATCTTTGACCTCCTTGAAGAGAATGAGTTCCGACCGCTGCATATTCAGGGTGCGACGGCGTTCCACCTTCATCTCAGCCTGTCCGACAATCGGCTCGTGATTGATATTCAGACGCCTGCCCCTGAGCGGGCTGAGTTGGAAAAGGTGGTTTTGCCGCTCAGCACTTTTCGCAAAATCGTGCGCGATTATTTCATGATCTGCGAGAGCTACTATAACGCAATCCGTAAATCGACGCCGATGCAGATCGAGGCGATCGACATGGGACGACGAGGACTTCATAACGAGGGCTCGGAATTACTGCGCGAGCGTTTGGCCGATCGGATCGAAATGGATCTCGGCACCGCCCGCAGACTGTTTACTCTGCTCTGCGTTCTTCATATTCGCGGCTGAGTCTCCGCCATGACTTTTCGCGGACGTCCCTCGGCAATTCTCTTTGCCTGCACGATGAATGCCGTGCGCTCCCCACTCGCTGCCGGGCTCGCCCGGAATATTCTGGGCCAAGGTGTCTTCATTCGTTCCGCCGGTGTGCGTCGGGGTGAAACCGATGGCTTCGCCGTCGAAGTGGCGCGGGAGGTCGGGATCGATCTTTCCCATCACGAGGCCCATACCTTTGACGATCTGCAGGATCATTTCTTTGACATCGTCATCGCCCTGTCGCCTGAGGCGGAGGCCTTCGCGCGGGAATGGACGCGAATGACCGATTGCGATGTTGAATATTGGCCGATGCTTGATCCTACGATCGCCGAGGGCTCCCGTGATGCCCGGCTGGCGGCTTATCGCGATCTGAGGGAGCAGCTTCGACAACGCATTGCCGGGCGTTTTGCCTGTTAGTGCTGCGATTATGATTAATTTTACAGACAATATCATAATATATTGACTCTCTCGTCGCTCTAAGGAATCATCAGCACATTCCGAAGGGGATCGCGGGAATTTGAAGGCCAGCTTGCGCCGCGACACCAAACGCTAAAGCGCCACGGGAAGATCCCGTGGGCCCACGACGTGCCACGGAGTCTGCAATGCGCGGTTATCGACACACGATCCTCTTTGCGTCAGCGGTCCGGCATCTCATGCCATGGCGATGTTGATCGGCCCCGACGGGTCATCACCGCACCAATAATTCGCATCATCAGACTGGGTGGCCGGGTCGCGGTTAGGCTTGGCGCTGCCCGAGGAGTATCGCAATGGCCGATGCCTATATTCTCGAAACTGCTCGCGAAACCGCAGGAATTGTCGTCGCAGAACCCGGCGGCCTGAGGTTCTATGCCGCCACATCGGCGTTCAACCGGATCGACGGCGTGCTCTATCGCAACATGAAGGCGGCGCGTGCCGCAGTTGATGAGCTTACCCTGGGTGCCCGGCACCGTGATGAAAGGGTATCCCGCGCGGCCTGAACATCAGATTGCTGTCCCGAGGACCTGTCGTGCCAGAGCGAGGCCGCTGTCGAAAGCGGCCTCGACCCGGGGCCCAAGGCACCAATCGCCGCAGGCACCGATCCTTAAGGCAGGGTCCCAGAAATACGGAATTCCGGCGCTGGCGAGGACCAGGGCGTAGCGCCAGCGATGGGCGACAGCGTGTGACGGCGCATCAGTTACACCGAAGCGGCAGGCGAAATCGTCGAGCAGAAAATCGCGAACCGCCTCCGCCGACTCCTCGATATTGGCGAGTGACCAATCGGGTGTGGCGTGCAGGATCCAGTTTTCTTCCTGAGACGAGAAGCCTGGTTTGCCAGCGTTTCGCGCGACCCAACGAAGCGGGCCGCCATCCTCCAGGGTTATCCCGTCAAAAGCGATGGGAAGCGTCGTCGTGAAGTTCCCCATCACGGCCCAACACGGTGCATAGGTGGCGGCGGCGACCTCGGTCGCGAAGTCGGTGATACCGGTCAGCAACGCCACCGCCTGCGGCGACGGTATGGCGAGGATAACTGTGTCGTACCCGCTGGTTTCCGCCTCTGCGGCGCACTCCAGATTCCAGTGTTCGGCGCTTCGAGAGAGGTCTGTCACTCCGGCATTGAGGACGATATCGAGCCCCTGCGCGAGTGCGCGCGGTACCCCACTCATGCCATTGACCCCGGCAAAACGGGGTTCTTGGATCGCTACCGACGTCAGTCCACCGGGGCCTTTGTGCCCCCAGCGCGCTTGCCATGGCCCCAAGACGCCATTTGCCTGCAACGCATTTACCTGATCACTAAATTCTTTACGGCGCGCGGTAAAAAATTGAGCCCCGTGATCGAAACGACCTTCGTCGATGCGACGTGTCGCCATCCGCCCGCCTACTCCACGCCCCTTTTCGAACACCTTCACCCGAGCGCCATGTTTCTGAAGGATGCGGGCCGCTGTAAGTCCGGCCAGACCTGCACCAATAACCGCGATCTTCTGGCTCGCGAGCTTCGTGCCGGCGGCGTCAGCGTTCATAGCTTATCCTCATGCTCTCCTGTGCTGCCCCTCATATAGGGCTGGCAACCGCCAAGGCTAGGAGCCGGCGGAGACCGTAACCGTCGCCACAGGACCGCAGCAAGGGCAGTTTGGGTCCCGAGAGACCTGAATTTTATAAAAACTGGTGGCCAGCGCGTCATACATCAACATCGTGCCTGACAAGCTGGCCCCCAAATCGAGCAGTTCCTTGATTACCTCTGTCGCTTGCGGGGTTCCGAGCACGCCTGCTGTAGCGCCGAGAACACCGACTTCGATACAGCGCGGTATCATGTCGCGCGGCGGCGGTTCGGGGAAGACGCAGCGATAGCAGGGATTTCTGGCCCCGGCATGCGGCTTGAAGGTTGAAAGCTGGCCCTCGAAGCGCATGAGGGCTGCGGAAACCAGGGTTTTTCGCAATCTGACGCAGGCATCGTTGAGCAGATATCGAGTTGCGAAATTATCGCTTCCATCCACCACAAGGTCGTAGTCTGCGATCAATTCGTGGACATTTTCCGGACCGAGACGGATCGCGTGGCGGTCGATCTGAATTGCCGGATCGAGTGCGGCGATGCTGGCTTGGGCGCTGTCGACCTTCAGCTCTCCAAGGGCGCTTTCGTGATGAATGATCTGCCGTTGCAGGTTTGAAAGATCGACCCGGTCATCATCGACGACGCCAATCCTGCCGATCCCCGCAGCGGCAAGATAGAGGAGGAGGGGCGAGCCCAGGCCGCCCGCGCC
>CAIXXC010000347.1 GCA_903923205.1 uncultured Rhodospirillales bacterium
GCGCTTCCGGCCCTTGGCGCGACGGTTGGAAATGACCTTGCGGCCGCCCACGGTAGCAATGCGTGACCGGAAGCCATGCCGACGCTTGCGGACGAGCTTGCTCGGTTGATAGGTGCGCTTCACGGTAACAACTCCAAACGACCAGAAAAAGAAGAGCCGCGACGTATAGGGGAGACGCGCGGTGAAGTCAATTGATCACTCAATGTTCGAAGATATCAACTTCCGGCCAACCGGCGAGGTCGAGATGCGCGCGGGTGGGAAGAAAATCGAAACAGGCTTGAGCAATACCACTGCGTCCCTCGCGGGCCAGCATCACATCAAGCTTTTCCTTCAGACGATGCAGGTAGAGCACGTCTGAAGCCGCATATTTGACCTGCTCCGGCGTCAGCATATCAGCCCCCCAGTCCGAGGATTGCTGCTGCTTGGAAAGATCGATGTCGAGCAATTCCTTGCAGATATCCTTGAGGCCATGGCGGTCCGTGAACGTACGCACCAGTTTCGAGGCAATCTTGGTGCAATAAACCGGCGCGGTTACGACGCCGAGATAATGCTGCAGAACCGCGATATCGAAACGTCCGAAATGAAAGATCTTCAGGACCTTTGGATCTGCCAGCAATTTCTTCAAATTCGGCGCGGCATATTCGCCGGGCTGGAAATGAACAACATGGCTGGTACCGTCGCCGCCAGACAGTTGCACAACGCACAGGCGATCGCGGTGGGGGTTAAGGCCCATCGTTTCGCTATCGATTGCCACAGAGGTGCCGAAATTTACGTCCGGGGGCAAATCTCCCCGATGCAGCGTTGCAGTCACAGGAGGCCGCCCATTCGTTGGTCTCCAACCCCGCAGCGGCGACACCGAAGGTGTCGTGCTACGAGACGGAGTCTGTTTTCGAGAAGTATTGGTGCCCAGGAGAAGACTCGAACTTCCACGGAGTTTCCCCCACTAGAACCTGAATCTAGCGCGTCTACCAGTTCCGCCACCTGGGCTCAGGTGAGCGGCGTAAGTAATCGGCAAGGGGCCAGTTGTCAACGATGATTTTGCCAATAACGGCTCTAGCCGCGTCCGAGTACCGCCATCAACTCACCCCATTCCCGTTTGCCGAGGCCTGAGTCTTCCTGGCCAACAATCTCTCCATTCAGCATGCGCTTCACGACATCAAGCCCAGCAGCAGAAAGCGTGGCGCAACCCAGTCGATACTGGCGGAAGGCTGCGGCCGTATGAGGCACCCAGCGATCCAGCACCTCGAGCATCGCGTCGGCGTAGACACGAATCTCCCACTGCGCATGGGCATCGGCGCGCAGGCTTAGGAAGTTCATGAAGTTGTGGAGATCGGTCTTCCAGTACCATTGGGTATAATAGTTCAGCGACAGATTCATCCGGGCAAGCTCGCGTGCCAACCCCTGGCGTTGCGGATCGATGATCTCGCCCGCCTCGTCCTCGTTCAGCATCTCGCCATAATGGGCATAGGCGCGCTCCGCATCGTCACGCAGCAACCCAAGGACTCGTGCGGCCTCCTCCCCTTCAAGGACGCTCCCCCGGCCCTGACGGTTGATCACCGACTGCGCTGCGAGGTTTTCTGGCGCGGGGACATAGAATTCCTTATCGAGAATCGAGTAACGACCGGAAATCTCATTAACGTTCGCGGTGCGATGGCGAATCCACTGTCGGGCGACAAAGATCGGCAGCTTCACATGGAACTTGATCTCGCACATCTCGAACGGGGTCGAGTGGCGATGGCGCATCAGATAGGCGATCAGCGCCTTGTCCTCGGAAACCTTCTTGGTACCGCGACCATAGGAGACCCGAGCAGCCTGCACGACAGCGCTATCATCTCCCATATAATCGATCACACGGACAAAGCCGTGATCAAGCAACGGCGTCGCCTGATAGAGAATATCCTCAAGGGGCTCGACGGATGGACGCCGGGTCTGGGCGTGTTGCGCCCTGGCGTGATCAATCTCGGCCTGCTGTTCCGGCGTCATTGGCATTGCAAGTCTCATCCCCCCTGATCCTGTCATTATAGGGTGTACCGAATGCTCGTGGCGATGACCAGTGAGACACGTCGTCATCCATAGGGGGTGCGAAGCCTTTCGCTTTGGGTTATGGGATGGCCATCATGAGCGAACAGAGAATCACGATGAACAGCAACTTCGCGCGCGACGCCGCCGAAATCACCGCCGGCATCCTACTAGAAACGGCTTGCGTCAATTTCAGCCCAGACGCGCCGTTCACCTTCACCTCGGGGCGCAGGAGCCCGGTCTACATCGACTGCCGCAAGCTGATCTCGTTCCCGCGCGCGCGAGCAAAGCTGATGGACTTGATGACCGAAATGGTGACCCGGCAGATTGGCCACGAATCTGTCGACGCGGTCGCGGGCGGCGAGACCGCCGGAATTCCCTTCGCTGCCTGGATCTCCGAACGGCTGTCCCTGCCCATGCTCTACATCCGCAAGAAGCCGAAGGGCTTTGGCCGCATGGCCCAGATCGAGGGCGATCTCAAAGAGGGATCAAAAGTTCTTCTGGTCGAGGACCTCGCGAGCGAAGGCACTTCGAAACTCAACTTCATCCAGGCAATCCGTACCGCAGGCGCCGAGATCGCCCATACGATCGTCATCTTCCATTACGGGATTTTCCCTTCAAGCGTGACGAGCCTTGCCGCCGAAGGCGTCAGCCTCCACGCCCTGGCAACCTGGCATGATGTGCTCGATCTCGCCAATCGGCGCGGCAGCTTCACGTCCGCGCAATATCAGGCAATCAAAGCCTTCCTTGATGCGCCCGATCAATGGACAGCACCGACCCCGTGAACACCTCTATCGCGGCAGGTTCTTCAGCCGACGCTGAGCGTCTGCTAACACGTCGCGACCGGAAGACGCCCCATCGACGAGTTCAATAATTCTGACCGATTGAAATACCTGGGCGCGGGTTTTGGCGTAATCAGCGGCCGGATTGTCCGAGGGTGGGGTCGGTTTGAGCAGATCTTCGATTCGGCCGATGCAGTTGCGGCGCACAGACTGGATGGCCGAGTCTGTCGCCGTCGCCAACCCCACCTTCGCTGCACTTCTTCGCGTCTTTGCGAGAGCGCGGGCGTAGCCTTCTGCCGCCAAGAGGGAGTCTCGGGAAGCATCATTCGTGAGCGCGGCGGATATGCCGGGAGCCGCGACGTCGATTATCTGTTCCTTGAGCGCGTCCCGGACTTTGATCTTTACAGCATCCGCCTGCCCCTTGACCGTCGCCCGTGCAGCGCCGCTGGTCGCATTGTCAGCGGTCTCAAGCACGGACAGCAACTCCTGCGCACGCCCCGCTAGATTTTCAGGGTCGGCCTGAACCATATGCTGATCGAACTGGTTAATCGTGTCGGTAAGCTTGGCCAGCGCGTAACGCTCAAGGATTGGCGGCACCGGGCGACCGCCTTCGCGCAACCAGCAAAGCAGCTCGGTGGGAGATGCCATTCGCGCGGCGATGGCGACAAGATAGCCAGTCGCGGCGGTCGTCACACCCGCCAAAGCGTCCAGCTGCTCACGCATCAGGGCAAATATGGTATCGCCGAAATGGGCAAGCGGCCGAAGCGGGTACTTTTGCTTGAAGGTCTCGATCGGCATGGCCGAGGCCATGATATCTCTGATCAAGCTCGAAACTTCGGGAGCAACGTCGGGAATCGGGGCCTTTGTGAGGACACGGGCGGTAAGGCGCCAAACCTGTTCACTGATCTCGAAATTCTTCTGCGGATCGGTTGCCGGCGTTTTCTTGTAAATGGCCTGAAGAGTCCGCACCGCGGCGGCTTCGGTTGTCTCCAGATGCTTCCAGAGCGGGGCTATCACTTTACGGTCAATGAGGCTATCCGAGGCCGCTGGAAGCGAGCGAGCTTCAAACAGATCTTCGAACGGTCGACAAAGCAGGCGCTGCAAATTTCGGGGCCGTTGCGGACGCAGGACCCGCATGCGCGGGCGAGCCTCCTCGAAGATCGCGGCGACTGGTGCCATTTGCGCCACGATCGAGAGCTTATCAATGACGGCGAGGAATTTTTCATCCGGCAGAAGCTGCAACGTGCTGCCGAGCATGAGCAGCGATTCGACGCTTTCGGGGACCCCTTCTTCGGCCAGGCTCAAGTCGCCCGCGTTTTGAGAAATTCAAGCCGCTGAACGATCTCAGGATCCGGCTCGCCTGTTTTCCAATCCTCGTTCATCTTAACCCAGCGGCGTTTCTTGCCGAATAGGTCGTTATTGGCCTTATCATCCTTATCAGGATCAACTTCCTTTGCCGGAATGAAAGGCAAAAGAGGGACAATCGATTCCAGTGCCGCAATCTGTTCGGATTCATCCACCGCAGCCGTCCATGTCTCGATCAACGGCTCCCACCCGTCTATGAGCCAGGAAAGCCGGGTCGCCAAGGCGCGAACCTCCGCAGATTTAGTGTCCCATTGCATGACAATCGCGCGAGGGCTTTCCACCAGCGAGTCGAATTTGCCAAGAACCTCGGTGGCAATTTTGAGAGTGTGATTCGACATCTCTACGGTGAACTGCGCCTGATCCGCCGCCTCGCTAAGCCGTTCGGATGCCCATTCCTTGATCGATGTCGAAAATTCACGAAGCCTCGAGACGAGCCGGCGCAGGCGGCCCTCCGTCGGGCTCCAGGGCGTACCGACCGCATAGGTAGCAGTACCAAGTTCAGACAACCGATCATCGAAGGCTTTCGCGTCGAGATTTATCTTATCCGCAATCGCGAATAATGCTTCGCGGACACGTTCCTGGCCATCAGGGCTCATGACGTCGCGCATCAGCGCCTTCGCCTGGGTAGGTTCGGCCTCCTCGATAACCTTGATGATAAGGATCACCTGGTTCAGAGCCTTGGCTTCCTCGTCGGCCGCCAAACTCTTTGTCGCCGCTTCGACAACCTCTGGCCCAGCAAGCCCGCTTTTGGCGACCTCAAGCGCGGCCATGCGCACCGTATAGGGATCAATGGCCAGCTTTGTCAGGACCTCTTCATGAAGCAACACATCATGCGTTGTGAGTGAGATCATCTCCGCAACGGCCGTCCACGGTATGACGACCGCCCCGGGCCCCCCCGAAAACTGACCAATCACGA
The DNA here is from genome assembly GCA_903923205.1 of uncultured Rhodospirillales bacterium. Classification (GTDB taxonomy): domain Bacteria; phylum Pseudomonadota; class Alphaproteobacteria; order ATCC43930; family CGMCC-115725; genus CAIXXC01. The sequence continues at coordinate 5,083 of CAIXXC010000347.1, forward strand.
TCTCAAGCCGATCGCGCCAATCCTTCCGAACGCGTGAATCGGCAAGAATGGGCGTTGTAAATGGAACAGTCGCGCCACGCTCTTCAAAAGTTGACGGCAGGAGATGGTCAAATCCGCGCGCAGCCATAGGGCTTAACCCTGAGTAATCAGGGTCACGCCGCGCACCAGGCTACAGCGAGAAGCTTTTGCATATAATTTCCAGATCATACAGGACGCTACCACAGGAGAACAAACTATCTACTCAGAGTAACATTTTGATACTGATGTGTGTCAAGCGGGCGAAAAAATGAAATTAGCAGGCGACCTCGGGACAAATTACTAACCAAGACGGCGGACGTCCCATTGTTAACAAAAAATTAAATACCTTGATTAATCAGAATCTATGGCATCTTTGGTTACTCTTTTGTGACCCAACCGTTCAGCACCCTCTTCCTAGGGGCCATGGTTCGGGCAAGTTCATATCAACGGCCCCACCTAGAAAAGCAATAACGATGCGATTTTCTCCTGATTACTCGAACCTTAAGGTCTTGATCGCTGACGATATGAGCTTCTGGCGCACGTTGATGCGGAATTTTGTCGATGCACTTGGTGTTCGGCAAGTTCGTAGCGTTGATAGCGCGCGCAAGGCTTGGGATGCCGTCTGCGAATTTCAGCCTCACATTTTGATTTGTGACTGGCAGATGCTGGATGGCGAAGGTATCGAACTTCTCCGTATGGTACGGCATTCGAAGGATAGCCCGAATCGGTTCATGAACGTGATGATGGTAACTGCGTTCAATGAAGAGCATCGCGTTCGCCATGCCCTGCGTGAAGGGGTCAATTGCTATTTGACCAAACCGATGACGGCACAGGACTTCCTGCGCAAATTCGCCCATTGCGCCGAAGACCGGCGCCCCTTCGAATCGACTTCCACCTACCTCGGCCCTCAGCGAAGCGCCGAATTGGCTGAGATCGATGACCTCGTCTTCGTCTAGCTTACGACAGACAGTGAAGGACACGTCGCGGCCCGACGATAAGGGACCTGCCACGCTTATCAAGGTGCCAGCATCGGCGCGGCCGCCGGTCGGATCGGCTGGCACCGTATCTCAGGAAGCAGCGCTTAGGCGCGCCGAGGCGTCGATGGCGGGAATCATAGAAACCCATCGCGCTGGTCTGGTTGAAATTGTGTCAGATCTTGGCGAGGTGACAATGGCGGCATCGGATCCTATCGATCCAGATACGTCGGCCCGGTTGCTTGCGATAGCCAATGATCTTCGCGGCGTCGCCCTTCCGCTGGGCATGCCCCTCGTTGGCGAGATCGCCAATGTAATCTGTGACGTGGTTCAGCGCTTTCGGGTCGGCTCAAGCGGGGCGGCTTCGCTCGTGAAGATGCTCTACCACACCCTACGCAAGGCCTATGATGCTGTCGGTCGGGGCGACCAGCTTCAGCATGAGACCGAGATCCGCGATGTGCTCAAGGAGTTGCGCACAAAGATCGCCGCAGGAGTTTAGGCGCCGGAAAGATCCGATTGTGCGGGTCGACCAAAACGCCCGACAAGCGCTGCAGCGGTCTGTGCGGGGTCACGAGAGCGCATTATTTCTCCCATAACTGCAACGCCAGCGGCACCTGCGCCTCGGCAAAGAGCTATCCTGTCGCGGTCTATGCCTCCAAGTGCAAGCAAAGGCTTCGTCGTGAGCGTTGTCGCCCGTGACAAGGTACCAAGCCCCAATGCCGGACCATATCCGGGTTTGCTCTCCGTCAGAAAAATGGGACTGAGCGTCAGGTAATCGAGCGCAAGATCGTTCAGCTTTGATGCACCAAGCTCGCCATGCCAGGACTGTCCGATCAGTGCCTCGGGTAGAAGTTCCCGCGCCTGCCTCGGGTCGCCTGTGTCAGGCAGATGCACACCATCTAGGCCAAGCCGGACGGCAGCGGCGAGGTCATCATGCACCATCAGCGATGCGCCGGCAGATGTGGCGAGTGGCAGAATCCGTCGCAGCAAGACCAGCCGCGCTTGGGGATCGAGGTCCTTTTCGCGCAGGCTGATCCAGCGAATGCCACCCTCCAGGGCGGCTTCAATCACCCATTCAAGCGTTTTAGCAACTGCCTGGCGCCTGTCGGTGATGAGCAACAGCGGTGGCCATGGGAGGCAACGCATGGCCGTGCCCGTCAGGTCCCGATCAGACCTAATTGCGGACTTGAGGCTTCGGCATGACGCTTTTGCGGAATACGGCCGGCTCGAAACGCATGACGCCCCGCCTCGACCGCGGCCCGCATCGCTCTGGCCATGAGGCGGGGATTGTCGGCCTTGGCGACCGCCGTGTTCAGAAGCACGGCCGCGCAGCCCAGTTCCATGGCCCGGGTTGCGTCGGACGCTGTACCGATACCCGCATCCAAAATTACCGGCACCCCACTGCGGCGGACAATCTGTTCGATCGCGATCGGATTGGCGATACCGCGGCCCGAACCTATGGGTGACCCAAGAGGCATCACTGCTGCCGCCCCCAGATCGACCAGCTTCAAACAGGTCACAAGATCATCGTTGCAATACGGTAGGACGATGAAGCCGAGCTTGACCAACTCCTCGGTAGCGGCGAGGAGTTGCACTGCGTCGGGGTATAGTGTCTCCCGGTCACCAATAATTTCCAGCTTGACCCAGTTCGTCCCCAAGGCCTCGCGACCAAGTTCGGCGGTCAAGATGGCGTCTTTCACCGTCGCGCAGCCGGCGGTATTCGGGAGGAGTCGAAAGCGATCCCCCAGAAGATCGACCATGCTCTCGGAATAGGGATCAAGACTGATTCGCCGAATAGAGACAGTCACGATCTCGGCACCACTGAGAGAAACGGAATCCAGCATTGTTTGCTGATTCGGATATCCCGCAGTCCCGATCAACAAACGGGACGCAAAGGTATCTCCGGCAATCGTCAAGAAATCTTCACTCATGGCCGTCATTAACCTCCTTGAAACGGCCGGACGACTTCAATGGTATCGCCTTTACGTGCCATGTGGGTTGTCCATTCGGCGCGCCTCACGACAACGCCATTCACCGCCACCGCGAGGTAGCGGATACCCGGATCGATTGCATGACGGCTCAGAAGGGCAGCGATTGTTTCCGGTACTTCAACCGTGATCGCCCCACCGGGCCCTGGCTTCAGGCTCATGCCGGCACCGTGGCTTCAAAGCGCGCTAGCGAAAACGGCCTGATCAATTCGGAGGGGGTCCCGGAGATGATTGTTTCGACAATCGCCTTCGCCGTGATCGGGGTCAGCAGGATGCCATTACGATGATGCCCCGTGGCAAGAATTAGCCCTTCCGTGTCCGTCGTCCCGAGGATCGGCAAGTCGTCGCGGGAACCAGGCCGGAAGCCACACCACATCTCCTCAATCGGCAGTTCCTCGATCCCGGGCAGGGCGCGCCAGGCACCATCAAGCAAGGCAAGCGTCCCGCCCGCCGTCTGGCTGCGATCGAAGCCACGTTCCTCCGTGGTCGCGCCAATGATAAGGCGTCCATCCAAACGTGGGACTAGATAGCAATTCGGTGCCCATATAACATGCCGAAGTAGGGGAGCTAACGGGTCCATGCGCAGGGCAAGCATTTGCCCCTTCACCGGCCGGACAGGGAGCCGCGACCGCGTCGGCAGGCCCTGTATCGCGCGCGACCATGCCCCCGCAGCCATCACCACGATATCGGCCGGATAGAAAGCCGATACGGAGTCATCACCCTGCACATGGAGCCCCGCGACGCGACCATCCGTGACGTCCACGCGATCGACGCGAGTGTTCTCGTTTATGGCACACCCTGCAGAGCGACACGCCTTGACCAGCGCGGCAACTACCAGCCGGTTATCGACCTGGCCATCCAGCGGACTGAATACCCCCCCGCTAAGGCGAGGATTGAGATAGGGCTCTCGGCTAAGCACCTCGGCCGCTGAAAGCCAGGAAATCGGCAGATCCATTCGACGATGGAGATCATGGGTGAAGCGCAGTTTTTCAGCATCGTCTCGCGTCAGCGCAACCATCATGGTGCCTTCCGCCCGATAGCCGACATTGAGACCCGTGGCGCGTTCCAACTCGGCGGCGAAGTCAGGCCAAAGACGCTGACTCTCCCGTGCGAGCGGCAGCAACCCCTCCTCCGTCGGCTCCGTTTCGATATGCGCGGCCAGCATTCCGGCGGCGGCCCAACTCGCCTCCCTGCCGCAGATGCCTGTCTCGAAGACCGACACAGTCACACCCAGTTGAGCAAGACGCCACGCAATCGACAGGCCAATGACACCACCGCCAATGATGGCAACACGCATCCTGGCCATATCCGGTTTGGAAGTATTGTACACGAGGCTCCCAGGCTCCCTTCGCTGGTATGATCCAGACAGGTTCGATGGGTATGATCTCAGCCTCGGTCAAAAGAACCAGGGCACCCCAGCCGCTTATCAGGCTTTGCCCGACAAGTTAGGGAAGAAGTTTAACACATGCCGATGCGATGGCAACAGGCGCCGAGACAGACATTGCTTAATCGTCGACGAGCCGTTCGCGAATGGACAGAACCTCGTCCCAGCAGCTCAGGAACGCGTCAACACACATCGGATCCATATGTTTGCCACTGTTTTCGAGGAGATAAAGTCGCGCCTCATGAACCGTCCATGCCGGCTTGTACGGCCGAGGAGAGGTCAAGGCATCGAACACATCTGCAACCGCGACGATCCGGGCGGAAAGCGGGATTGCTTCACCGACCAGCCCATATGGATACCCTCTGCCATCGAACTTCTCATGATGATGAAGGGCAATTTCGGCCGCCAGGGATACAAGCGGCGACTCGCTTCGACTCAAGATGCTATGGCCGATACTGGCATGCCGTTTCATCATTTCCATCTCGACCGCGTCGAGGCGTCCCGGCTTCAGCAGGATCATGTCGGGAATACCGACCTTGCCGATATCGTGCATCGGCGCCGCGCGCAGGATCAATTCGCGGCTCGCGCGGTCATAACCAACCTTACCGGCGATCAACTCGGAAAAATGCGCCATGCGCAGAACATGCGCGCCGGTTTCGGGATCACGGCATTCCGCAGCCTTGGTCAGGCGCAGAATAAGTTCCATCTCGTGATCGGCGATCACCTGCGTCGCCTTCTGGACCTCATCTGCAAGCCAACGATTACGGTCCTGAAGCTGAAGGTGGCCGCGACGAAGCGCCAATAGATTTGTCAACCGGGCCCGCATTTCGTGGGAATCGACCGGCTTGATCAAGAAATCGCTCACCCCGATGTCGAGCGCGGTGCGACGGATATGGCGGTCAGTCGCCGCCGTAACCATGACAACTGGAATATCGGCCGCGCCGGGAAGTGTCTTGAAGCGCCTGACGAACTCATGACCATCCATTATCGGCATCATGAAATCGATCAGCACAAGATCTGGCATTGTCACGCCGCAGACGGAGAGTGCTTCGACCGGCTCCGCGAAACATTCGCATTGGATGTCAGTCGCCAGCTTGCGGACAATGAAGCTGAAGAAATCCAAATTGGTCTTGTTATCGTCGATGACGTAAATCAGCATAGAAAGCGTCTTCCTAAGGACTACCTGGCCACGATGATAGCACGTGCGGCATCGCGGACCTGCCCGAGATAGCGTTCGACGCCATTACCGGAGGGATCTGACCGGAGTTGCGCTTCCATGTCCTTCAAACGGAGGCCGAGCGCGGTAAAACCCAAATTGGTCGCTGAGCCTTTTATCGAGTGCACAAGCGTCGTCGCCGCGGCGATGTCACCAGCCTCGAGGCTGGCGGCGACCCGGTCGAGCTTCGCATTCAGCATCTCGCGAAAATTCGTCATCAGCGTTCGATAGGCTTCCGGTCCAAGAGCGTCTTCAATCTCTGACTGGGCAGCACGGTTACGTACAGGCTCACCTGCTTCAACCTTAGCATGCTCAATGACCGGCACGATTGGCTCCACCACATCAACGGCGCCCCGGTCTTGGACGCGATCCTTCCAGCGCAGAAGGACATCTGCCAACACCTGTCGGCTGATCGGTTTGGAAATAAAATCATCCATCCCGGAGTCGAAAACCATCTCGCGCGCATCGCGAGAGACGCTTGCAGTCATCGCGATGATTGGAATCTTGCTATCCGCTGTTCCCAAGCCTCGGATCGCGTGCGTGGCGCGCAGGCCATCACGATTTGGCATCTTGATATCCATCAGAACGAGATCGAAACGGCTTTGTCCAATCAACCGAAGCGCCTCGTCGCCATCGGCGGCGAGTTGGGGACGGTGTCCCATGCGCGTAAGCATGCCATAAGCGACCTGTTGATTGATGGCATCGTCCTCAACCACCAGGATATCCAACGGCCGGATCGTGGGGTCAATAACTTCGGCGATGGGTGGCGCACCCTGCATTGTCCACTGTTCCTCGGCCCGACGAAGCGGAATCGTGAACGAGAACGTACTGCCGACCCCTTGCCGACTCGTCACATCGAAGCCACCACCCATGCGTCCAACCACACGCTTGCAGATAGCCAGCCCAAGGCCTGTACCGCCATAGCGCCGACTGGGTGTTGAATCCGCCTGGGAGAAACTTTCGAACATCTGTTGCAGTCGATCCTCGGCAATACCGATCCCTGTATCGCGCACAGCAAAGCGGATCAGCGGCAAACCTTCTCGTTCACCAACCTTGGATACGTCGATGCCGATTTCACCGGCCTCGGTGAACTTAATGGCGTTATCGACCAGATTGAGCAGCACTTGACGGAGTCGGGAGGGATCAAAAACAAAGACAGCGCGGGCTTCGGAGTCGATATCGCACCGCAGGGGAAGCCCCTTGTTCTTCGCTAGGATTTCGCTATTCCAAATCACATCCTGAACCAACTGGGTGATTGAACCGGGCTCCTCTTCGAACTCAAGATCACCACCTTCGAGTTTCGAGTAATCGAGGATGTCGTCAATCACCCGCAACAGCGAATCGGCGGAAGCCCTGATCGTTTCGGCGAAATGAGACTGCTCATCATCCAGAGACCCATCAAGAAGCAGCGACGTCATGCCGATAATCCCGTTCATCGGCGTTCTTATTTCATGTGATATCGTCGCCAGGAAATCGGTCTTTGCCCTGCTGCCCGCCTCAGCACGTTCCTTGGCATCAAGCAATTCGTCGCTCAACTGGCGCAGTTCGACAACCTTTTGCTGGAGCGAATGATTGGATCTCGTGAGTTCTTCGCGGGCAGTTCGTAGACCCTCCCGTGCTCCGTCAAGCCCCACAGCCGCTGTTTTGACCTCCTCCTGCATCAAATTGAAGGAGTCCGCCATATCCCCGAGCTCGTCGGAGGATTTGACCACAACCGGGTGGATATCTATTCGGGCATAGGCCTGCTCAAGATCGCCTCGACCGAGTGCTCGCATCGCCTCGGAGAAATCGCGCAACGTTCCACGTGTCAGGCGATGGGCGGCCTCGGTGACCTGGTTAGCGGAATGCGCGATCATTCCCGGCAGCACAATCCCTACGGTCACGGTTAACATCGCGACAGCAACGAAAATATCCTCAAGTGCTACAACAACCCAACCTTGTTGATTCGCGATCCGGCTAACCGCTGAAATATACCCTGCAGCGTCGAGGGCGAGGACCAAGAGCATTGCCCCCGTTAGTTTGACGTGCAGGGTACCTGACATCACCGGCATTTTTGCGGCAAACCGATCCTGGAGCTTTCGTATCCCGTAGATTGCGGCCCCGGAATAAGCCATAATCAGGCCAAAAACGACTGTCGGCAAGCCAAACTGTTCGAATCCGAGTAGGGTCGAGAAGCCCCAACAGGCAGCGGCAAAAAGCCCAAGCGCAATGGTTCCCATCGGCGCGCGCCAGGGCCGCAATGCATCGGGAGCATCGCGACGGAGCAGCCAAACCGCTACGTTCGGCATCGCAATACCGATCAGATAGGTGAAATTCGCCGCCGCAACCAGCCAAATCGGATCACCGATCAGCAGGAACCAGATCGAAAAACCGGCAGTCACGACAGAGGCAACCCAGGGGACGTCGGTTGCTTTCAAGCGGCGCGCCAGAATTGCCGGAACCAGCCCATCCTCAGCTAACTGGGACAGAACCCGAGCGGCGCCCGCCAACGGCTGTATCGTCCCGTGGAACATATTAAACATAATGAACCACAGGCCAAGGGCGGCTCCGAACCGACCGAACCACGGCGCATAGGTCGGCCCAAGAACCCGAGACAAGTCGCCGCCGAGTGGCCCCTCTCCCAACATCCCCAGCCAGACGATCGGCAATACCGCAAAATACAATCCTGCCATCAAGGCGTTGACCAACATCGATCGTGGCAGATTGCGGTTCTGGTCGATGGTTTCACCGACATGGCACGTCGCAGCCTCGAACGCCGGCGCCCCGAAACCGATCAGGTAGAGCCCTGCCATCAGAGAGGTTACTTGACCGAACCAGCCGTCGAATGGCGTCACGAGATGATAGCTGGTGGCTTGATGCCAATCGACCTTGCCGCTCGCGACCGGAATGATCGCCGACAAAAAGGCCAGTACCGAGGACGCCGTGGCGATCACGATAGCAATCCGGGTCGTCGGCCTGATCCCGGTCAGATTAATCGCCAGGAAGATAAGGACGATGGCAATTGCTATATAATTGACCGGCACTTCCGGCAGCAGCCATTGATTGATCGCGGCGGCAGAAAACAGAGCCGTCAGACCACAAGTCGGGACCCAACCCCACCAGTAGCAAACGCCAGTCAAGACAGAGAGAATCTCACCATATGGCTTGAACGCAGCAGTACAAGCGGCGGCGATACCACCAACTCGGTTGGGAAACATCAGAACAAGCTCAAGCCAACCGGGCGCCGCCGCGTAGCTCAACAAAAGACCGATGATCAAAAGCGGAATCGCAGCACTCCCTTGACCAGGGATACTCCCCTGGCCAGCGATGAGCGCCGATATCAGAAAAATGCTCTGATTACTGCCCCCCATAGCGAGCGCGCTGGTACCCAGCCAGCCGATGGTGCGTCGATGCGGGATCGTTCCGGCGTCAGCAATCGGCGCGGAATCCTGTGTCGCCTCCATCGCGTCCGCATAGCGCCGATTCACGGCCAAAGCATCAGTATTCATGTCGGTATCCGCCCGATGATCCTAGTGCCGATTTGAAGAGGGCCGCCCGGTACGGCGCGAAATATAGCGATCAAGAACGTTACCAAGACGTTCGAGCGTTATCGGCTTGGCCATATGATCGTCCATGCCGGCAGCAAGGCATTTATTGCGATCCTCTACCGAGGCGTTCGCCGTCACGGCTATTATGTATGTCCCCGACTGCGCGCCATTGAGGCGACGGATGGCGCGGGTCGCGGCAAGCCCGTCAACGCCGGGCATCATCATATCCATGAGGACGAGATCGAACA
>CAIXXC010000348.1 GCA_903923205.1 uncultured Rhodospirillales bacterium
CCATGGTCGCCGCCTGCCAGATCTGGCTGCTTTCGGCCCGGATCGATTGCGCCGAGAGCCTGTTCAGTGCGCCGATGTGGATGGCGATGGAACGAACCCACTACATGAAATCATCCAAGACCTTTGTGATGACGGACAGGCCGTTCTGGAAGGACAAGGACCCGGTCACCGGACGCGATCGCATGAGTATGACCCTTTCCGATCGCATGACGCGCGGCACCTATCTGCTCGACCAGGGCGACGACAGGCCCGGCGTGATCTGTCTGTCCTATACCTGGAACGATGATGCCCAGAAATGGCTATCCCTCCCGATCGGCGACCGGGTCGAACTGATGCTGCATAACCTGAAGCAGATTTATCCCGAGCTCGATCTGCGCCGGCACATCATTGGCGAGCCGATCACGATGTCCTGGGAGGCCAATCCGAATTTCATGGGCGCGTTCAAAGGCAATCTGCCCGGTCATTATCGCTATCAGTACCAGCTGTTCAGTCACTTCATTCAGGATTCATTGCCGCCGCATCAGCGCGGGATCTTTGTGGTCGGCGACGATATTTCCTGGACTGCGGGATGGACCGAAGGCGCGGTGACAACCGCGCTGAATGCCGTGTCGGGGCTGCTGCGCCATTTCGGCGGCGGCGCGCCCGCAGACAACCCGGGCCCGTGCGAGCGCTGGGCCGAGCTTGCGCCGCTGAAACTACCGGACTAGCGTGGTCACGGCGAGCGCCCCAAAAGGGTGACGCCCGGTCAGGGGGGATGACCGGGCGTCGGGTGAAGTGCCGTTTGGGGAGCCCGACAGGCTTGGGGATGTCGGGCGAACGCGACCTGGGGGAGGTCGCTGATCACTTCACTGGTTAAGATGGTATTAATTTATTGCAAATCAACCACTGCTATCGCGGGTCGATTAATTGGTTCTACCCGAAAAGCGGCCTAATTCGGACAAACCCGTAAGTTAACAGGCATCGTATCGCCTCGGCTATTCAATAAAAATTCATCAATATCTTCTACCTAAGGCAAGGTTCAGGTTTTCAACGGTCTTCTGGTGAAACCACAAATCTAAGAACCGGCCTCCCCAGCCAGACCGCCTTCAGGACAGAATATGACACAGTCAGAAATATTGACGGTTCCGGCACCAGAAATTCTGCTGGAAGCCCTGACGTCAATTTCTCAGGGCGTTCTGGTGGCCGGCCCCGATCTTCGCCTGACATTCTGCAATCAAGGTTTCACGGCCCTGACTGGTTATGACGCGGCTGAGATCATCGATCAGAACTGCAGGTTTCTTCAAGGACCAGGAACAGATCCAACGACAATAACGGCAATCCGGGAATCCCTTGTCGACGGGCGGGATTTTTCCGGCGTCATCCTGAATTACCGCAAGAGCGGTGAGGCTTTCTGGAACGATTTGTCGATCACGACGCTGCGCGACGATAACGGCAAGGTTTCCCATTTTCTTGCCGTTATTCGCGATATCACCGCCAGAAAAGAAGCCGAGGATGCGCTGCGAACAGCGCAGAACCGCCAGACTTTCCTGTTCGACCGTATCCAGGCCGGAATCGTGAGCCATAGCCTGACGGGCGCCATCCTTTACGCCAATGCCACGGCGGCGGAGCTTCTGGGCGTTTCCACCACACTTTTATGCGACGCAAGCGAAGTGAATCGCTCGTGGGAATTCATCCGCGAGGACGGCACGCAGATGCCGATCGAGGAGTATCCCGTCAATCGGGCAATTGCGACGCGCGCAGCATTGAATGGTCTTGTTCTCGGCATCCGCCGCAGCGGCGATTCTCGTCTTGTTTGGGTAATGTGCAACGCGTATCCCGTCCTCGATTCTGCGGAAGCGCTGCATGAAGTGCTCGTGTCTTTCACCGAGATTACCGAGCTGAAGCAGGCCGAACGCGCCCTGCAGAAATCCGAGGAACGGCTGCGTCTCGTCCTGCAAGGCTCGACGGATGCTCCTTGGGATTGGGACCTCGTCACCAACACGCTCCATTACGAGCCACGTTGGTGGCAGATGCTCGGCCGTCAGGTTGCGGAAATGCCACCGACCACATCCGTGTGGGTAGAGCTGCTCCATCCCGATGACGCCGTGCGCGTCAACGAAGAGCTTGCCGCGTGTTTGGCAAACGGTCCCGATTCCTACGAGATCGAATTCCGTCTGCAACACAAGGATGGCTATTTCGTCCCGATACTCTCTCGCGGCTTCATCCTGCGCGATGACGTCGGTCAACCAGTTCGGATCTCCGGAACCAATACGGATCTGACCGATCGCAAGGCAGCCGAGCAGCGCATCCACCAGCTGGCATTCTACGACGCCCTGACCTTGCTGCCAAACCGACGTTTGCTCATGGAGCAGCTGCGGAAGTCTGTCATCAGCGACACTCGGACGGACCATGGCGCGCTGCTGTTCATTGATCTCGATAACTTCAAGGTCCTCAACGATACGCTCGGCCACGATATGGGCGACCTCTTGCTGCAGCATGTTGCCAAGCGGCTGCGAGAAAGTGTCCGCGACGCCGATGTCGTTGCCCGACTGGGCGGCGATGAATTTGTCGTCATGCTGGAGAGACTCCCCAGCCGCGCCCGCGATGCGGCCCTCGTCGCGCAGCGTGTCGGTGAGAAGATCGTCGATGCACTCGCCCGGCCCTACGATCTGGCAGGCACGGAATATTGCCTGACGGCGAGTGTCGGCATCACCCTTTTCGGCGACAGCGAGAAAGGCGTCGATACCGTTCTGAAACAGGCCGACCTGGCGATGTATCAGGCGAAGGCGAGCGGCCGGAATGCGTTGCGCTTCTTCGATGCCAAAATGCAGACGGCGATCGACGAACGATTGGCGATGGAGACCGATCTTCGGCGCAGCCTGCAGAATGATGAATTGCTGCTGAACTTTCAGCCCCAGGTCGATGGGTACGGCGGTGTCATCGGTGCAGAGGTTCTGGTCCGCTGGCATCAGCCGGAACGGGGGTTGGTCTCGCCGGCGACTTTCATCCCCGTGGCCGAGTCCACTGGACTTATTCTCGCGCTCGGCAGGTGGGTTCTCCACCGGAGTTGCGCCCAGCTTGCGCACTGGGCGAGCGATCCGTTGTTCGCCGAGCTGACTCTTTCCGTGAATGTCAGTGTCCGACAGATACGGGAGGACGACTTCCCGGCGCAGGTCCTCGCGGTAATCGCAGAAACGGGTGCCGATCCAACCCGGCTCAAGCTCGAATTGACGGAAAGTCTCCTGGCTGAAGATATCGACCAGATCATTACCAAGATGACGGTGCTGAAAGCCCATGGCATCCGCTTCTCGCTCGATGATTTCGGCACGGGCTATTCTTCGCTTGGCTACCTGCAGCGATTGCCGCTCGATGAGCTCAAGATCGACCGTAGTTTCGTGCGTGATGTGCTGACCAACGGACACGATAGCGCGATCGCGCGGATCATCATTTCGCTGGCTGAGACACTCGGCCTCAGTGTTGTCGCCGAAGGCGTGGAGACCGAAGGCCAGCGGCACTTCCTCGCGGAAAATGGCTGCTCGATCTATCAAGGTTATCTCTTCGGCCGCCCTCTGCCACTTGCCCGGTTCGAGGCGACCCTCCTGGCCGCGAACGCCCGTCTTGAGACGTCCCAGACCGGAACTCCTCTCGCCTAGGCCATGATCGCGACGGTTACCGCGTTGACGGCGCCGTCGATTTCGCACTTTTCGGGAGCATGAACAGCTTGGGATCCAGTTTCACGCCCTCATGCGTGTCCGACAGGGCTATTGATGTCGCGTGCTGGGTGGGATCAAGAACATCCCATTTCACCAGCTGTAACGGGTGATCGGAAAAGACCAGGGTAATCGCGCCATTGTCGGGGCTTTTGGTCTGTACGGCGGTTACCCGTAGTGAGTCGGGTCCGCGCTCGAATCGGGTCACGGTAACATCGCCGGACATGCGAATGCTTTCGCGCAGCAGGAACCAGGCCGGCGTCGAAGCCACGGGATAAAATGTGACCTGCTGCATCTCCAGATCGTCGACGCCAACGTAGTTGCCATCAGAAACGATGAGCAACTGGGTTGGCATGGCATATTCGAAACGCATCTTGCCGGGACGGAGCATGTAGACATCCCCGGAGACCAGAGAGCCATCGGGATTTGTCTGGTCGAATTCGGCTTTCAGGGTCTTGATGCCATCGAGATAGGATTCGATCCGTTTGAGATCCGCCTGGTCGCGATCACTGAGTGCTGCGGCCTGAGGGGCTGCATGGCAGACCAACGGAAGGCCGAGCAACGGAAGGCCGAGCACCAGCAAGGCGCCGAGGATCACGCTTCCCTTCACCCCGATCCGATCAGCAGCGCGGGTTCCGTTGGGAGTTATGCCCTCATGTGACGGGTTCATCCCAGCGAACGGGCGCCAATTCCGGGGTCTCATGGGTGATGTCATCGCCGATCTCATTATGAAGCGGTTTGCCCCTTGTGCTGGCTCGATCCACCGTGGCGCGTCGCCTCAACGCAGGCACATTGACGGGCTAGAGACGGCGCCCTGACTATACCGGAGTTTATGGTTTTTCTGCGACCTCGGTCAGCGCGGTGGCGGGGCCAGAACCTCTCGTTTGCCGACGTGGTTTGCGCTGGTGACCACGCCTTCCTGTTCCATCCGCTCGACGATCCGGGCCGCGCGGTTGTAGCCGATCTGCAGGTGGCGTTGAACGAAGCTGGTCGAGGCCTTGCGCTCGCGGCAGACAAGATCGACCGCCTTGTCGTAGAGCTGATCGCTGCCCTCATCGCTATCGCCGCCCTCGGCCATTTCGCTTCCGCCACCGCCGCTTTCAGGATCGGCCGTGACATCCTCGATATAATCGGGCTCGGCCTGCTGCTTGAGATAATTCACCACCGCCTCGACTTCGCCGTCGGAGACAAAAGGTCCATGGACGCGGGTGATGCGGCCACCACCGGCCATGTGCAGCATGTCGCCGCGACCCAGCAGCTGTTCGGCCCCAGACTCACCCAGGATGGTGCGGCTATCGATCTTTGACGTGACCTGGAAGCTGATCCGGGTCGGAAAATTGGCCTTGATCGTGCCGGTGATAACATCGACCGAGGGGCGCTGCGTCGCCATGATGATATGAATGCCGGCGGCACGGGCCATCTGGGCAAGCCGCTGGATCGCCGCCTCGATATCCTTGCCAGCGACCAGCATGAGGTCGGCCATCTCGTCGACAACAACGACGATGAACGGCAAGGGCCGGGTGTCGAGCGGTTGATCCTCGAATTGGGGCTCACCCGTCTCGGGATCAAAACCGGTCTGAATACGACGCCGGAGTTCCTCGCCTTTGCTGCGCGCTTCCTGGAGGCGATTATTATAGCCCTCGATGTTGCGAACGCCGAGTTTCGACATCAACCTGTAGCGGTTCTCCATCTCCCGCACTGTCCATTTCAGGGCCATCACGGCCTTCTTCGGATCGGTGACGACAGGGGCGAGCAGATGCGGAATGCCGTCATAGATTGACAGCTCGAGCATCTTGGGGTCGATCATGATGAATTTGCAGCGATCCGGCGGCATGCGGTACAGGATCGACAGGATCATCGTGTTGATCCCGACCGACTTACCCGACCCGGTCGTGCCCGCGATCAGCAGATGCGGCATCTTGGCGAGATCAGCGATGACCGGGGCACCGCCGATATCCTTGCCGAGCACGAGTGTGAGCTGCGAGGAGCCACGCTCGAACGCGTCGGACGCCAGCAATTCGCGCAGGTAAACCGTCTCCGACTTAACGTTAGGCAATTCAATGCCGATCACGTTGCGGCCCGGAACGACGGCGACACGCACCGAAACGGCGCTCATCGAACGGGCGATATCATCGGCAAGGCTGATCACACGGGACGACTTGGTGCCGGGGGCGGGCTCCAATTCGTAAAGGGTGACGACAGGACCGGGGCGGACCTTCACGATCTCGCCGCGAACGCCGAAATCCTCGAGCACGCCAAGCAAGAGCAGCGCATTCTGCTGCAGGGCCTCTTCACTGGGCCCGCTACCGCGCACCATCGGCGCGGCGGTCAGGAGTTCCAGATCCGGCAAGGCACAGGGATCCTGCGGCTCGAGGTCGAGAGTCTGCTGACGTGATTGTTCGGTCTTCTTGCTTTGCGGAGCCCCTGTCTTCGGCATCACGACGTCGCGGGGAATGCTGCGGCGAACGGCAGCTGCTTCGGCGCCAAGCGGAGGCAATGGTCCCGTCACAGGAGCGGCGTTGTCTGCCTCATGCGTTGCACCGAAGGATGGTTCCTGACGCGCACCACGCACCTTGATCGGGGGCTCTCGCGCAGGTCGATAGACTGAGAAATCCGGCGTATTCCGACCGCTCGATTCAAACTGCCGGCGACCCCAGGCCCAGGTCGATAGGCCAACTTTCTTGCCGGTCTCCGCAACGCTTTCGGCAACCGCCTTCGTACCCACCTTTGAGACCTTGGTAACCTTTCCAGCCCCCGCGCGAACACCGCGCCATTCGCCCCGGCTCAGTCCCAGCGAAAGATAGATAAAGAGCCCCGACAACGCTGCTGCTGCCATCGCCGCCAACGGCGTCATCGCGCCCAGGGGCGCCGCTGTCGCATGCGGATTATCGGCGCCAAACAGGATCTCGCCAACAGCGCCGCCGAGGCCAGTATGGAGCCCGAACCGACCCTGTGCGGGAACGATGCCAAGCGCCGCCGCGCCGCTCATCAACGCCAGTGGTAAGGCGATCAGTCGCATCCAAGCCTGTTTGATGGGCTGGTTGATCAA
>CAIXXC010000349.1 GCA_903923205.1 uncultured Rhodospirillales bacterium
ACGTGTGGATCGCCGGATGGGTTGACCATGACGGCGTTCTGACGGTCGCCTCCGGTGGGATTTACGTGCAGTGTCTGGAACAGGAAAACGCCGAGACTTGGCGTTGCGAAGCGGCGGCGCTTGAGGGGCAGGCCTGGCTCTATCATGTGCTCACGCTGGACCGGCTGAAGTCGCTGATCGCCAAGGGCTTCAGGCCCGATAGTTAAACGGGTAATTTTCTCCGCTTGGTGCCGCCAAAATTGCCGCCAAAGGAGTTGGCGGCCTTGATCATCGGGGTTTTGACCGACGGCTACGGAGAGGCTATGGCCGCGCAATTACGCCGGGTTCAGGAGCGCAAGCCTGACGAGGATCGCTACGCGGTGTTCTCGGTCGGCACAGGCTACGTGCAGTGTTTGGCAGATGTAGAAGATAAGACAATGTATTGCGAGGCGGCGTCCGACGATGCCGTCGGGCCACCTTTGAACCTCATCCTGACACCGGAGCGCAAACAGAATCTGATCAAGGCTGGGTTCAGGCCGCCGGGGCAATCGATGAATTATGCCCGCTATTATTCTTTCAAAGACTACGATAGCCGTCGTCTGGCATGCGCTCTGCTCGCCATCCTGCATGATGCCTATGGCGATCAGGGCGCGCCCGAATTGATGCTTTCCACGGAGACTGAGCCGGGGAACCAACCCTTGCTCGTTGGGACGAAAAAGCCCTGAACCGCACTTCGTCAGCGCTATTCAGACGGTCGCCCCACAGCATTTCTTGAACTTGCGACCCGAGCCGCAGGCGCAGGGATCGTTGCGGCCTTGTTTGGGCTCCTGGCGACGGACGGGCTTGCGCCGGCCGTCGCGCCAGTATCTTGCGATCTCTATAACACTTGCCGGTACGGCGGTCTCGCAGTCGGCGAGCATCGTTTGCAGATCTTCGGGGGCCATTTCCTCGCTGATTTCCTCGCTACCCAAAGCAAGAATCGGAAACAGTGACTGACTTGCCGCATCCGATTTCAGGAAGGGCTGCCAGATCCTTTCGCGCAGGCCGATACCGATCAAAAAACCTTCCGCCCAGTTGAAGGGCACGACAGCGCCGTCAGTCTCCTCCCAAAAGATCGGGGCGTATGTCCCATCGTCGATTGTGCTGACAATCTCGTTATAGCGTCCGGTAATCCCGCCCAGTACGGCGGTTCGCTCCGCCTCATCGGCAAAGACCGGCTGCTGGCCATCCCAGATGATGGTCGTCCACTCATCGGCGGGTATGATTTCGGGGCAGATGACGACGGCGGTCAGGAAGCCGTCAAGTTCGGACATCTGCATGCAATCCAGCGGCGAGCGCGCGGATTCCAGATACGCATCCAGAGCCACCCATAGGCTCGGCTGGTCGGTGCTCATTTATCCGCCTTCAGGAAGCTTTCCCGGCGTCAGCCCCGAGGTCGGCGGGATTGACCATATCGCCTCCCCCTCGGGGGGAGGCGCATCGGGTCGAAATTACGCCGTGTGCTCGACGCCCTTTTCCGCCAACAGTTTCGCGAGATCACCAGTCTGATACATATCACGGATGATGTCCGATCCGCCGATGAACTCGCCCTTGACATAAAGCTGGGGGATCGTGGGCCAGCTGGCAAATTCCTTGATGCCCTGACGAATGCTGGAATCGGAAAGGACATCGACGCCCTTGAATTTCACGCCCATATGGGTCAGCACCTGGACGGCCAGCGAGGAGAAGCCGCATTGGGGAAAGGCGGGCGTGCCTTTCATGTAGAGCACGACATTGTTCGCTTCGATGTCGGATTTAATGCGGTCGAAAACGGTGTTATCGCTCATTTGGTGTCAATCCTTGTCGTCATTCGGGTGGTCAGGCCGGCAACTGTGGTCTTTAGGCTTTAGTCTTCGATCGGTCTGGTCTCAAGCGCCAGGGCATGTAGTTCCGTTCCCATGCGGCCCTTGAAGGCCGCATAGACGAGCTGATGCTGTTGCACGCGGCTCTTGCCCTTGAAAACCCGAGAGGAAACGCGCGCCGCGTAATGGTCGCCATCGCCGCGCAGATCGTCGATTTCGATGATCGCGTCGGGAAGTGCTTCCCGGATCAATTGCTCGATCTCCGCCGCTGCCATCGCCATCCGTATCGTCTCCCGATCTATCAGGCAGGCTCTGCCGCCATGTAGGCGGGAAGCCAGCCGGTGTGAATGCGTCGCAATTCCATCACTGATATTGCATCGAGGCCCGGCCCCGTCAATATCGCGCCCGCAATTCTGCCCAAACGCATGGCAGGGACGCTTGCCGCCTTTGCCGCGGCAAGGAGGGCATCGGCGTCGTTCGTTGCGACGAGATAGCGGGCCTGGTCTTCACCGAAATAGGCGGCGTGGACGGGAACCTCGCCGGGCAGGGCTTCGATCGCGATACCGATTCCGCCCGCCATCGCCATCTCGACAATGCCGATCAGCAAGCCGCCATCGGACAGATCGTGGCAGGCCGATACTGCCCCGCCAAGGATCCGGTCCCGGACGAAATCGCCATTCCGGCGCTCTGCAGCAAGGTCAATCTCGGGAGGCGCGCCGTCCTCGCGACCTGAGATCTCCCGCAGATAGAGCGTGGCGCCAAGATGGCCCCTGGTCTCGCCGATCAGGATCAGGCTATCGCCCTCGAATTTAGGCGCGATGCCGACGGCCTTATCGACGTCATCAATCAGGCCGACGCCCCCGATTACGGGCGTTGGCAGAATGCCTTGGCCATTGGTTTCATTGTAGAGGGAGACGTTGCCAGAGACGACTGGGTAATCGAGGGCAATGCAGGCCTCGCGGATACCTTGGATGCACCCGACAAACTGGCCCATGATTCTTGGCCGCTCGGGATTGCCGAAATTCATATTGTCGGTGATCGCCAGCGGCATGGCGCCTGTTGCGGTGATATTGCGCCAGGTCTCGACGACGGCCTGAGCGCCACCGCGCACAGGATCGGCAAAGCAATAGCGTGGCGTGCAATCGGTGACGAGGGCTAAGCCCTTGGTCGTGCCGTGGACGCGCACCAGCGCGGCGTCGCCGCCGGAGCGCTGGATCGTGTCGCCCATGACGGTGGCGTCATACTGCTCCCAGATCCAACGCTTGCTGGCGATATCCGGGCTGGCAAGCAGCTGCTTCAGGGCATCGCTCAGGCCGGCCGGAGGCGCGACGGACGCAGCCGTGATTTCCGGCTGCGCGGGGGTCGGCTCCCAAGGGCGCTGGTATTGCGGCGCTTGGCTGACCAAAGGCTCGACAGGCAGCTCGGCCACGGTCTTGCCATCCATCTTGAGCACCAGCTTGCCGGTCTCGGTAACGCGGCCGATGACGGCGAAATCAAGCTCCCACTTCTGGAAGATCCGCTGCGCATCGGCCTCGCGGCCGGGCTTGAGGATCATAAGCATCCGTTCCTGGCTCTCGGACAGCATGATCTCATAGGGCGTCATGCCGGTCTCACGGACGGGGACGCGATCAAGGTCGAGTTCCAGACCCAATCCGCCCTTGCCGGCCATCTCGACCGACGAGGAGGTCAGTCCTGCCGCGCCCATGTCCTGGATAGCAACAATGGAATCACCGGCCATCAGCTCAAGACATGCTTCAATCAGCAGCTTCTCCGTGAACGGGTCGCCGACCTGGACTGTGGGGCGCTTGGCTTCCGACTCATCGTCGAACTCCGCCGAGGCCATGGTTGCGCCGTGGATGCCGTCGCGTCCTGTCTTGGCACCCACATAGATCACCGGATTGCCCGGTCCTGCGGCCGCCGAGTAGAAAATCTTGTCCGCATCGGCAAGGCCAACCGTCATCGCATTGACGAGGATATTGCCGTTGTAGGAGGGATGAAAATTGGTTTCGCCGCCCACGGTGGGCACGCCGACGCAATTGCCATAGCCACCAATCCCGGCGACGACGCCGGCCACCAGATGGCGGGTCTTCGGGTGATCCGGGCTGCCGAAGCGCAGGGCATTCAGATTGGCGATCGGTCGTGCGCCCATCGTGAAGACGTCGCGCAGGATGCCGCCAACCCCGGTCGCCGCCCCTTGATAGGGCTCGATGAAGGAGGGATGATTATGGCTTTCGATCTTGAAGATCGCAGCCTGCCCATCACCGATATCGATAACGCCTGCATTTTCGCCGGGGCCGCAAATGACTTTAGGCCCGGTCGTCGGCAGGGTCTTGAGATGAACCTTGGAGGATTTGTAGGAGCAGTGTTCGCTCCACATCACTGAAAAGACACCAAGTTCGGTCAGGTTCGGCGCGCGACCCATGATGGTGCAGCAGCGAAGGTATTCCTCGGGCTTGAGCCCATGCTGCGCGACGATTTCGGGTGTGATCTCGGCGGAGTAGATGGCGGTGGTCATGACAGGGCCCCGATCAAGCTTTCGAACAGGGCGCGACCGTCACTGCCGCCGAGCAGTGGCTCGATCACCCGTTCCGGATGCGGCATGTAGCCGAGCACCGTCTTGGTCTCATTCAAAATACCAGCGATATTCCGTGCCGAGCCATTGGGATTGCTCTCGTCCGTAACCGCTCCTGTATCGTCGCAATAGCGGAACGCAACCCGGCCTTCACCCTCGATCCGGTCCAGCACGTCTGCGGCAGCGAAGTAGTTGCCGTCCGCATGGGCGATGGGAATGGTCACGACCTGTCCGGCCTGATAGCCGCGGGTGAAGACCGACTGGTGGTTTTCAACCCGCGTGGTCACCGGGCGATGGATGAACTTCAGGCCGCGATTGCGCATCAGCACGCCGGGCAGCATCCCAGCTTCGGTCAGGATCTGGAAGCCGTTGCAGATGCCGAGCACCGGAAGCCCCTGGTCAGCCCGTGCCTTTATTTCGCGCATCACCGGCGAATGGGCGGCCATCGCGCCGGAGCGCAGATAGTCCCCATAGCTGAAGCCGCCGGGCAGGATGGCGAGGTCGAGTTTTGGCAGTTCGGTCTCGCGATGCCAGATCATGATCGGCTTGTGACCGGAAATCGCTTCGACTGCCACAGCCATATCGCGGTCGCAGTTCGAGCCAGGAAAGACGATGACGGCGATCTTCATGGTCGCCGCCGTCACGCGAGGTCGATAGCGTAGTTTTCGATCACCGTGTTGGCGAGCAACTTCTCGCACATCGCCTTTGCGGTCTCGCGCGCGACCTTGGGGTCGGTCTCGGCGAGATCCAATTCGATGTACTTGCCCTGGCGGACATTCGAGGCGCCGGCAAAGCCAAGCGAACCGAGCGCGTGGCCAATGGCGGTGCCCTGGGGATCGAGGACACCGGGCTTGAGCGTGACGTGGACTTTGACCTTCATCGTTCCTGTATTCCGCTATGGAGTCTACTGCATGGTTTTCGGGCCCTTGAGATCGGTGGGGCCGCCCTCAGGAAGGATGCCAAGACGGCGCGCCACTTCCTGATAGGCCTCTTCGACCTTGCCCAAATCGAGTCGGAAGCGGTCCTTGTCCAGCTTCTCGTTGGTCTTGATGTCCCAGAGCCGACAATTATCCGGGCTGATCTCGTCAGCCAGAACAATACGCATCTCCTCATTGTTCCAGAGCCGGCCGAATTCGAGCTTGAAATCAACCAATCGTATGCCGATCCCCAGGAACAACCCGGTCAGGAAGTCGTTCACCCGCAGGGTCATCGCCATGATTTCGTCGAGATCCTGGGTAGCGGCCCAGCCGAAGGCTGTGATGTGCTCCTCGCTCACCATCGGATCGCACAGGGAATCGTTCTTGTAATAGTACTCGACGATCGAGCGCGGCAATTGTGTGCCCTCCGCGATACCGAGACGCTTTGCCAGCGAGCCCGCAGCAACATTTCGCACAACCACCTCAAGCGGGATAATCTCGACCTCACGAACCAATTGCTCGCGCATGTTGAGGCGGCGGACGAAATGGGTCTGCACCCCGATCTCGCCCAGCTTCGTCATCAGGTATTCGCTGATCCGGTTGTTGAGGACGCCCTTGCCCGTGATCGTGCCTTTTTTCTGATTATTGAAGGCCGTGGCGTCGTCCTTGAAATATTGCACCAGGGTGCCGGGCTCCGGTCCTTCGAACAAGACCTTGGCCTTGCCTTCGTAAATCTGTCTGCGACGGGACATTCTTGTTACCCGGTTTGGGCCGATGGCTGGTTCCTGGGGAGATCCCGGGGCTCGCAATCGAACACTGGTGAGTATAGCCGTGAATGTTGGCCAGGCCCCACGTGATTCTGATGGGGCTGCATATATCAAGCTGGCCCCGAATTCACAATCACCGGGTCTGGATGTCCTCCCATGCGGGCGACACAGCCGTCGCCGTCGCGAAGCGCCAGACCGGCGCCATATCGATGCCCGGTGCCGGCAGCGCAATGAGGCTGTGAGACACCGTGCCAAAACCATCGCCGCGATCAAAGCTCATGGCGTCATGGATGCCCTCGTGAGAGGCCGTCGAGCGATCGGTCAGCAAGGCGGCCCAGGCATCCCAGGACAGGCCGTCGGGCGCGCTGGCCCGAAATCGGTTCAGGTATCGACCGACTCGGCTGCTATTGGGATCGTCGAGGTCGCCCTCGGTGATCATGGAGACACCTTCAGGAAGCGCGGTGACCAGGACTGGCGCGCCGCCACGGTGGGCAAGCCAGAAACAATCCCTGTTGTCGGCGATGATCAGGTTGAAAGGCCGGTAGGCTGCTGGGTCGAGATCAGCCAGCATTGCCGCCGCTGTGGCAGCATCTGCGTGGTCCAGTGCCTCAAGAACAAGCTCCCCGCGCGATCTCTTGCCGGCAAGGCTGCCCAAGGTGCCAGAACGATTCAGGATCGCGGCAACAACGCCGAAGTCGTTGATCCCCATCCAGGAACCGCCTGCCTGCTCATCAAGACCGGCGACCACTTCGGGCCAATCTGGCCAATGTCGTCCTGGCGCGCGCCAGGGCCGGTTGATCATCTCGTCCCTATTGGCACCAAGGACGAGCGGCCAGTCGTGGCCGGGTCGGCGTGAGACGACGAGCGTGCACATCGCCGGCCTATTGCGCGCCGAAGACGCGGGCGAAAATCGTATCGACGTGTTTAGTGTGATGAGCGTCGTCGAACATGGCTTCGATCTCGGCATCGCTCAGGACCGCCGAGACGTTCGGGTCCTGCTTCAGAAGGGAGATGAAATTACCCTCGCCACGCCACGCCGGCATCGCGTTGTCCTGCACCGCCTTGTAGGCGGCCTCACGGCTCAGACCCGCCTGGGTCAGCGCCAGCAGCACGCGCTGCGAATGCACGAGACCGCCGAGCGAGTCGAGGTTTGCCCGCATGCGATCAGGGTATACGACAAGTTTGTCGATCACGCCGGTGAGCCGAGCCAGGGCAAAGTCGAGCGCGACCGTCGTGTCGGGGCCGAGCAGGCGTTCGACCGAGGAATGCGAGATATCACGCTCATGCCAGAGGGCGACATTCTCCATAAACGGAAGCACGGCGCCCCGAACCACGCGGGCGATTCCCGTCAGGTTCTCAGTCAGGACCGGATTGCGCTTGTGCGGCATTGCCGATGAGCCCTTCTGCCCAGGCGAGAAATATTCCTCGGCCTCTCGGACTTCGGTGCGCTGGAGATGGCGGATTTCCGTCGCCAGCCGCTCGATCGATGAGGCAATGACACCAAGAACGGCAAAGAACTGGGCGTGACGGTCACGCGGAATCACTTGCGTCGAGACCGGTTCCGGCGTCAGGCCGAGCTTGCTCGCCACATATTCTTCGACGAAGGGGTCGATCTGGGCAAAAGTGCCGACGGCCCCAGAGATCGCGCAGGTGGCGATCTCGGCCCGTGCGTCGAGCAGACGTTTGCGATTGCGCGAGAATTCGGCGTAGTAACCGGCGAGCTTGACGCCGAACGTCGTCGGCTCGGCATGGATGCCATGGCTGCGGCCAACCGTGATTGAGGATTTGTGCTCAAAGGCCCGCCGCTTCAAGGCTGCCAGCAACTGATCGAGATCTGTCAGCAGGATATCGGCAGCTTGTTTGAGCTGCACCGCGAGACAGGTGTCGAGCACGTCGCTCGACGTCATGCCCTGATGGACAAAGCGGGCTTCGTCGCCGACATGCTCTGCTAGGTTGGTCAGGAACGCGATGACATCATGCTTGGTTTCGCGCTCGATCTCGTCGATCCGCTCAATTTCCCAGCCTGCGCGCTCCCAGATCGCCTTGGCGGCTTCCTTCGGGATGATGCCGAGTTCGGCCTGAGCGTCACAGGCATGGGCCTCGATTTCGAACCAGATCCGAAAACGATTCTCGGGGGTCCAGATGGCGACCATGTCGGGGCGACTGTAGCGGGGGATCATCGACGATATTCCGGTGTTCGGGGCTTGGTGAGGACGGCGGGAATCGAACCCGCACGACCGAAGTCTTCAGATTTTAAGTCTGATGTGTCTACCAGTTCCACCACGTCCTCAATGGGTTAGCGACCATCAAGGCCACTAGTCTCACTAATTATCACGGCCGTGTCACGGCATTATGCAGCATCCTTACAATTTAAAGCCGTGGCGTCCTGATCAAGACTGCTCGGCTCGAGGCGATCATGCATCAAGGGCTGGCGAATGTCCTGAGCAGAGACGTGCGTGCATCCGGCAACCGCGCGGCAGGAAGCGCAGCGTGTGTATCACCCATTGTTCCCCGTCGTCCATCACGAGTAGTAATCTGACGCGATCTGTCATCGTGCCTCAAGGGCGCAAATTGAAAGCGTCTAAAGCCCTTCGAGACTCGATGTGATCTCGTGAAGGAAAGACGGAGCAGGGGTCAGGACTGCGGTGGCGCCAACGACCTGGAAATTAACGCTGACAAAAAGGTTCTTTCCCTTATTTATCAGTGGTGCCGACAGGAAACGGACCTTGCTGGTTCTCTTTATAAAAAAATCATAAACATTGTCGAGAAATAGTGAATATTTATTGGGATCAGAAATATATATGTGGACGATAGTGCGATTCATTTTATCTCTCTCTACTGATTTTCGAAAAATTATTATGTATTTTTATTGAGAGATAGGGAAAGTGTATGAACGAATAGTTTATGAATGCAGAAAATTACAGAACAGAGAGACATGCTAGTATCCATGTTTCTATCGCTCGCAAGGCATGGGGACGAAGCCTTGCCGGCTTTCCGCTTACTGGGCGGCGCGGCCTCTGTGCCGTGAGAGACCCCTATGTTTTACCGCCACGCGTGGTATCGCGTCTGGAAACCTGCTAGACCGCTCTCAATCAACGAAGAGAGGGGGGATAACGTGGCAGTGTACAGTTTTCCAATCGTGACAGGCATTACCGCAGCGTTTCTGGGGCTTCTTCACGTCATCCTTGCCGGTTACGTGATTGCAAGCCGGCTAAAGAACGGTATTTCCCTAGGTGATGGCGGCAATTACGAGCTGAACCAGCGCATTCGCATGCATGGAAATCTTGCCGAGAACGCCCCGATCTTCCTGATCCTGATGGGGCTCGTCGAGTTGACCGGCGCGCATTCGCTGATTGTTGGTTGTCTGGGCCCGGCCTTCGTCGTCTGCCGGCTCTCCCAAGCGCTTGGTCTGTCGCCGGCCCAGCCAGCCGGCCCGAACCCTTTCCGCTTCGTCGGAAGTGCCGGCAGCTTTATCTGTCAGGTCATCCTTGCGTTAACCCTATTGTTGACGCTGGCGCCGCATCTCTCGTCGTGGTGATCCACTAGACCGAGCGAATAACGCCGCCATCGATCCGCATCAGCGTGCCGGTGACGTAGCTCGCTTTTGCGGAAGCGAGGAAGGCGGCGACAGCGCCGAATTCCTCGACAGTGCCGTAACGACCGAGCGGGATCGCTCGTTTCGATTCGGCCGCGACCTGGTCCAGCGACTTGCTCTCGCGCTGCGCCTTGACCTTGTCGATCTCGACAAGGCGCTCGGTTTCGATGAAACCGGGGATCAGCATGTTCACCGTGACGCCGTCGGCGGCCACATCTGCGGACAAGGTCTTGGACCAGCCGACCAGGGCTGAGCGCAGCGTATTCGAGATGCCGATCGCGGCGAGTGGTTGGATAACGCCAGACGAGGCGATCGTGAGGATGCGTCCCCATTTTTGCGACCGCATCGCGGGCAGGGCCAGATCGGTCAGGCCGATGATCGCGAGGACCATGGACTCGAACTGACTACGCCAAACCTCGGATGCGACGCCGGATACGCTCGTCGGGGGCGGTCCACCGGAATTATTAATCAGAATATCGATGCCTCCAAGGCGCTCGACGACCGCCCGATACGCGTCCGGAACTGAACCGGGCGTCGCGAGATCGCCGGCGATTCCGAATACAGTACTTCCGGGGTGTTTGGCGGCAATCTCAAGCGCGGCCTGATCGAGGCTCGGCTGAGTGCGCGACACAAGTGCGATCGTCGCGCCTTCGGCGGCCAGCGCCTCGGCGATGCCACGTCCAAGGCCGCGACTGCCGCCCATCACGAGGGCGCGTTTGCCCTTCAAACCCAAATCCATGATCCCGCCTCTTGTTCTGATTCAGCGCCCAGCCTTCTGCATACGGCCAATCGCGGTCATCCGCCCATAGTTTTCCGCCATCGCCTCAATAGATGGGAAGCTATCCGTCAGTTATTGCGACAAACGATATCTGGACGCTACATACGCAGGGCCGGCGCGACGCCTATTCCGCCGACAGGGGAGATTGCATGAGCCTAACCGTCACCACCCGGTCCGGGATCGCCAACGTTACCCTCGATCGACCTGGACGACGCAATGCCATGCTGGCGTCAATGTGGCAGGCGCTGCCCAAGGTGATGACGGAGCTTGACGCTGATCCGGCGGTAAGCCTCGTCGTCCTCAGGGGCAGCGGTGGTCATTTTGGCGCCGGCAACGATATCGCCGATTTTCTGGCCCACTGCGTCAGTGTTGATCAGGCGCGAAGCTATGCCTGGGCAATGGCGGCCGCGATGCGGTCGGTCGAGGCGCTGGCTAAGCCTATCGTGGCTGCGATCGAAGGCGATTGCTACGGTGCCTCGGTGGCCCTGACCCTGGCCTGCGATCTCCGGGTCGCTGCCGACAATGCCGGCTTCGCGATCACGCCCGCCAAGCTCGGCGTTCTGTATCTTTCCAGTGATCTCGCCAGACTATCCGCGCTCATCGGTCCGGCGCGTGTCCGCGACATGATTTTCACGGCGCGTCGGCTTGATGCCAGGGAGGCTCAAAATATCGGCCTCGTTGATCGCCTCTTGCCGCATGCGGGTTTTGAAGAGGGCTTGGTCGAGGTGCTGCGGAGTATTGCCATCGGCTCCCCAGTGACGATCCGGGGCACGAAGGCAATGTTGCGCAGACTGTCGCCCGGCGATGCGCCGCCAGAAACCGAGGAGACGATCGCCGGTTTTGTTGCCGCGACGCAGGGTGCCGACTTCAAAGAGGGCGCCCAAGCCTTTCTCGAAAAAAGACGTCCCAATTTTGTCCACGGCTAAGGCGTCGAATCCATATAAGGGGCAGGACTAGCCTCCCACTCCTGCAAGCAGTCCCGTGTCCGGGTGGCAGTTGATATACTCATACGATTGCTCTTCCGGTTTGACGACGGTCACCTCGTGATAGAGGCGCAGCTTGAGCTCCGCCTCAAGTGTGCCGACGATACCCATGAAGGTGCTGAAGATGGCTTCGTGGGTCGGGTGATATTCCGCCCATTTCTCCATGGTTTCCAGCGAGCGCCAGAAACTGAGCCCGAAGCTTTTGTCGATCGGCCCTTGGGTAGGATCGATCAATTGGGCATAGCGATTGGCGTAGCAGCCGATGCTCCGGCCATTATCGCGCAGGAACGTCATGCCCTTGCGTAAAATCGGCTCCATCTCCTTGAGATACATCTCCCGCTCTCGTCCGGCCGTATCGGTCCAGTCCTGCCCTGAGCGAATAACGGCGACATTCTGATGGCCGGAGAGACGAATTCGACCGCCCGCAGGGCGTGAGGAGAGTATCCCGGCGGGCTCCAGCGCATCCGTTTGCGACAGGGGGAGCCTGTCCCGCATACTGCCCCAGTAGCCATGTTCCTGGATAGGATCGACACTGCGGTTGCCGACGAGGATACCGACGCCTTCGAGCCGATCCGGAGCACTGAACAGTGTCTCGAAATGTTCGACGCGCGGCATCAGGATTTCACGAAAATAGCCGATTCCGTCGCTGAGACGGGCTGCCGACTCCCACCACTCCTTGACCGCGGGAGAGGTCTGCCAGCGTTCAAAGACGGCAGGGTCGGACCAATAGCCAATTGCAAGATGCGTGTCATAGCCCTGAGCATCGACCTCATGTGCGATATCGACATGGGCGGGTCCATCGCCCGCGACGAACTGCGACAGGATCTGGCGCAACGCTTCCGCTGCCGGGGTTGCCTGTCCGGGGCCAAGCGACTGGATACCGAAATAACCCATGACCACCTGCCTCACACTGGGGTCGGGCACGGTTGTCCAGGCTGGATAGGGTGGCTGGTAATCATCCTCGATGCGGCGGGCGCGGGTGCGCGGGCATTGCAGGTGCGGTGGGATCGCGGAAATCATGATGTGGTCTTTCTTGTGCGAGGCTCAGGTGGTGAGACGGGTGAGCGTCTCACCTGGGGCTGTGTCGGCCAGTATTTCTGTCTCTTTCAGCGTGGCGTCAGCGAAGGCGGCGGTCCGATCGCGGGACGTCGCTTTGGCGCCAAAACGCTGGACGCGTGGGGCTGGTTCCGGGTTGAACAACAGGCGGGCGACGTCCGGTCTCGAATAATGGCCGGTGGGGTCGGCTGCGGCCTTGGCGTAGGCGATCGCGCCGAGATCGATGTCGGCATAGATCAGCCCTTCCTGATCCGGCGCGAGCGGTGTCGCGAGGGGAGAACCGTCGGGGCCATAGATCATGGCATGACCGCCGCCGACTTGAAGCAATTGTCGCTTAGTCGGCGTATCACACATCAGGTCGACCATCTCCGGAGACACGGTGGCGCAAGCGGCGATGACGTAGCACTGGGCCTCGGCCGCGTAGACCTGACTGATCGCGGTGTTGAGCTGTGGTCCTAGCGCGTAGGCCGCCCCTTCATAGAGCGAGAAGCTCGGCCAGGCACCAACATGGATCTGCTCGTTCTGGGCGTACATGGCGTATTTGGTCAGTGGATTCATATGTTCCCAACAACACAACGCGCCGATTCGGCCGAGTGCGGTGTCGTGGACCTTGATATCGCTGCCGTCGCCCTCGCCGAACACCGTTCGCTCTACATGGGTCGCTTTCAGCTTGCGACGGGCGGCGACGATCTGGCCCTCCGCGTTGATCAACAACTGCGCGATGTAAAGGCTGCCGGCGTCACGCTCGCTGTAGCCGAGTACCACGAAGATGCCGTTGGCCTTCGCCGCCGCAGCGATCTGCAAGGCTTCCGGGCCATCGGCGGTGATGCAATTCTCGACGTGGCGCCGCACGAATTGCATCCCCCAGGCGGGAGAGTCGAGCCAGACCCACCAGGGGTAGCCTGGGATCCAACATTCCGGAAAGGCGATCAGTTTGGCCCCCGCCCTGGCCGCGGTCTCGATCAGGGAGATTGCTTTCGCGACCCCGGCTGCCTTGTCGAGAAACGCCGGTGCAGCCTGAACGGCGGCGACCTTGAAAGCTTGAGTGGTCATTCTGACTGTCCCCTTTGGCCCATGCATGCGAAGTGTGGTGAGCAATTCTGCCCACGCCGATAAGGTTAGTCGAGTTGGGATTGGCCCCGATTGCGAAAATGCCTTGTGCACGCAAAATGGCCTCGTCCTGCACGGCGATGCGTGCGACGAGGTCGATCCTGCGATATGGTCGTTGCCAACCCTGTCCGGGGCAGGCGAGCGGATGTTTGGTATGCCTCTCGCTCCGGCAACAATGAAGGAATGGGAGAACGATGACTGCATCAGCGACTGTGACCGATCCGGCCACGCATGATTACATTTTCAATCAGACGATGCTGCGGGTGAAAGACCCTGAGCGTTCGGTCGCGTTTTACCGCGATGTTCTCGGCATGACCCTGCTTCGCCGCTTTGACTTCCCGGAGATGAAATTCTCTCTTTACTTCATGGCCTATGTTCATTCAGGCGATGCGCAGCCGCCGGAGGATCCGGCAGCGCGGGCGGAATTCACCTTCCGCCAGAAGGCGACGCTGGAACTGACCCATAATTGGGGGACCGAATCGGACGCCGAATTCGCCGGTTATCACAACGGCAACAGCGATCCGCGCGGGTTCGGCCATATCGGGATCACCGTGCCCGATGTCTACGCAGCCGCCGCACGCTTCGAAAAGCTTGGCGTCGAATTCGTCAAGCGACCCGATGACGGCAAGATGAAGGGCCTCGCCTTCATCAAGGATCCGGACGGTTACTGGATTGAGATCCTCTCCGCGACCGGTCTTGCCACGATGGTGGCGGGAGCCTGAGCGATGCGATGAGCCGGTCGGGAAGGCTCCTTCCCGACCGGCCATGACGACGAAAGTCGTGACATCGGCTGGTTTATTGTCTTGTCGAAACGATCTTAAAAACAATAAAACAACGTACTATCGGGACGAAGGCTTTGGTGAAGCGATCCGCCGAGGCCAAAGCGTTCCCCACGAATGAATAAGACGGCGGCAAACGCCAGCAAGCGGAGTAAATGGGCAGGAACGAAACTGTGATTGCGGCACCAGCCCTGTCTTGTGTTCAGTTCCCGCCCCCGCGCGTGACTGCCTTTTGCCCTCGGTCCAGTCCGTTTTGAGCAGCAAAGGGAGCACCATCGCATGAACCCAACCATCAACACCCCGCTCGACCTGCCCTGCGGGGCGCGCTTATCCAACCGCCTGTGCAAGGCGGCCCTCACCGAGGGATTGGCCGATCCGATGAACCGGGCGACGCCGGAGTTGGAAACCCTGTATCGGCGCTGGAGCCTGGGTGGGGCCGGTTTGCTGATCACGGGCAATGTCCAATGCGACCGGACGCATCTGGAGCGCCCCGGCAATGTCGTCATCGATAATAACGGCGGCCTCGACGCGCTGCGGAGCTACGCCCAGGCCGGGCGGACGGCAGGCAATCACTTGTGGATGCAGATCAATCATCCGGGCAGACAGACGCCGAAATCAGTCAATCCGAACCCGCTGGCACCGTCGGCAATATCGCTCGACGTGCTCGGCGATAATTTTGGTCCGCCGCGTGAGGCTTCGGAGGCCGAAATTCTCGACCTGATCCGTCGTTTTGCCCATGTTGCCGTGGTGGCACGCGATACCGGCTTCACGGGCGTGCAAATTCACGGCGCCCATGGCTATCTGGTCTCACAGTTCCTGTCGCCGCTGTCGAACACGCGCACCGATGCCTGGGGCGGAAGCCTCGGCAATCGCGCGCGTTTCGTCCTGGAGATCGTGCGTGCCATGCGTGCCGGTGTCGGTGCCGATTTTCCGATTTCGATCAAGTTGAACTCCTCCGATTTCCAGAAGAACGGCTTTACCAACGAAGAGGCGGCACAGGTCGCCCGCTGGCTCCAAGAGGCGGGGATCGATCTGATCGAGCTGTCGGGCGGCACCTATGAACAGCTTGTCATGCTTGGCTCGGGCAAGGAAGACGAGGCGGCACAGCCCGCGCGCGAGAGCACGCGTCGTCGCGAAGCCTATTTCCTCGAATACGCCGCGCTCATCAAGCCACAGGTAACAGTCCCCGTCATGGTGACGGGTGGTTTCCGCACCCGTGCGGGCATGAACGACGCTTTGGGGAGCGGGGCCACCGACGTCATCGGCCTCGGGAGGCCGTTCTGCACTGATCCCGAAGTGGCGAATAAGCTTCTTGCAGGAACGGTCGACCGGATCGACGCCTATGAGCTGACGAAAAAACTGGCGGCCGATGCGCCGATTCCTGACGGTCCTCCTGGATTGCGTCAGCAAATCGAGTCCTTCGGCCAGCTTGGTTGGTTCTGTCTGCAGAATATCTACCTTGGCCAGGGGCTTGAGCCGGATACGGAGATGTCGGTCTGGGATGCCTATAACCGCTACGGTGAGAACGAGGCGCGGACGGCCGGGCGAATGATTCGACCGGGTGCGACCGTTTCTTAAGGGAGATCGAGGCGCGGCGCTTCCCGCAACTTGCCAAGGTGTCGAGGAGAAGGGCACTCTACCGGCAGGTTTGCGTGGAGGCTGCCGCGAGGCGGACGAATGGGAAGCGCGCCCACACAAGATGGGCCGACCGAAAATGGGAGGAGATGGGCATGAGCGTCGAGACACTGGAGCGCCCCGAGGCAGCCCGAGCCGTCGGGACGGATTTCGATGCAATCGTGATCGGCGCTGGTTTCGCGGGGCTTTACGCTCTGCATCGCCTGCGCAAGAGCGGTCACGCCGTTCGGCTTCTTGAGGCGGGGAGCGGCGTTGGCGGAACCTGGTACTGGAACCGTTACCCCGGTGCCCGGGTGGACATCGAAAGCCACGAATATTCCTATTCCTTCGATGACGAATTGCAGCAGGAATGGGTCTGGTCGGAAAGATATCCCGCACAGCCGGAATTGATGCGGTATCTCAATCACGTCGCCGATCGGTTCGATCTGCGCTCGGACATTCAGTTTAATACCCGCGTGACCGTCGCTCGGCACGACGAGGACCGCGCGTGCTGGTTGATCCAAACGGCGACGGGAGAGCGGTTCTCCGCGCGCTTCTGCGTGATGGCGACCGGCCTTCTGGTTGCTCCCAACAAGCCGGAATTCCCCGGCCTCGACGGTTTCAAGGGACGGCAGTTTCATACCGCCCAGTGGCCGCGCGAGAATGTCGATTTCAGCGGGCGTCGGGTCGGCGTCATCGGCACGGGCTCCTCCGCCGTTCAATCGATCCCGTTGATTGCAGAACAGGCGGCACATCTGACCGTGTTTCAACGCACCCCGGCCTTCTGCATTCCGGCCAATAATCGACCGAACACGTCGGAGAACGATCAGGCGCTGAAGGCACGTTATGCCGAGTTGCGCCATATCGAGCACGAGATATCGTTCGGCGGCTTCTTCCTGACCAATTCACGCATCGAACTGCCGACGCTGACGACCTATGCCGATGCCACGCCCGAGCAGCGGCTTGCCGAGTTCGAGCGTCGTTATCAAAGCGGCGGGTTGAACTGCTACAGCACCTATTCCGATATCGTTACCAACCGGGAAGCCAATGATGCGCTCGGCGACTTTGTTCGCAACAAGATCCGGCAACGGATCAAAAATCCCGAAGTGGCGGAAAAGCTGATCCCGCGCGGCTGGCCGATCCTTACCAAACGCCTGTGCGCAGACACGAATTATTACGAGACCTATGATCGCGACAATGTCAGCCTGATCGACGTCAAGGACACGCCGATTGAGGGCTTTACCCCTGACGGCATTCTGGTCAACGGCACGGAGTATCCGCTCGATGATGTCGTGTTCGCCACGGGCTTCGATGCGCTCACCGGCAGCCTGACGCGGATCGATATCCGGGGGCGGGGCGGCAGATCGCTAAAGGACGAATGGGCGCAAGGGCCGCGAACGTTCCTCGGCTTCATGGTGGAAGGCTTCCCCAACCTGTTCATGATGAACGGGCCCGGCAGTCCGGGCGCAGTGTTCCAGCCCGTGCTGTTGGGACAGTTCCAAGGCGACTGGCTCGCCGACTGTTTCGACTGGATGCGTCTGCACCAGCGCCGATCAATCGAGGCAACCGAGGCCGCGCAGGATGAGTGGATCAGGCATTGCAACGAGGTTGCTGAGGCCACGCTCTTTCCCGAGGCGAATAGTTGGTATATGGGGGCCAACATACCGGGCAAGGCCCGCGTGATCCTGATCTACCTTGGCGGCTTCCTGGAATATCGTCGGCGCTTTAACGCCGCGTCGGACGAGGGCTATGCCGGATTTACTCTTACCGCTTGACCCCGTGTCGGGGTTGCGGACAACACGGCACAATTAAGACGCGCTGCGCTTCCCGTGATCGGGCAGAGTCAAATGCCTGCAGAAGGAATGGATAAAATGGGCGTTACAGCCTCAGAACGGGAACCGAAGATCGAAGCGGCGCGCGCTGGCGATGATTTTGATGTCGTTGTCATTGGTGCTGGCTTTGCAGGCCTCTATGCGCTGCATCGACTGAGGCAGAGCGGGCACTCGATCCGTTGCTACGAGGCGGCGAGCGGCGTCGGCGGAACCTGGTACTGGAATCGCTACCCCGGCGCCCGCGTCGATGTCGAAAGCCATGAATACTCGTATTCCTTCTCGGAGGAATTGCAGCAGGAATGGGTGTGGTCGGAAAAATACGCAGCCCAGGCGGAGTTGCTGCGTTATCTCAACCACGTCACTGACCGCTTCGACCTGCGCCGAGATATCCAGTTCGAAACCCGCGTCACGGCTGCCCATTATGATGACGCCACCGGGCGCTGGCGCCTGACCACCAGCCGTGGCGAGACGGTTCATGCCACATATTGCGTGATGGCCACCGGGTTTTTGTCCGCCCCCAACAAACCACCCTTCAAGGGGTTGGAGAAATTTACCGGGCGTCAGTTCCTGACCGGCCAATGGCCGAATGAAAAGGTCGATTTCAGCGGTCGCCGCGTCGGCATTATCGGCACGGGCTCCTCGGCGATCCAGTCGATCCCGGTCATCGCGGAAGAGGCCGGGCATCTTACGGTGTTTCAGCGGACGCCCGCGTTTTCAATTCCCGCCCGCAATGGACCGCTCGACCCGGTGCAGGACCGCAAGATCAAGGCGCGCTATGCCGAGTTGCGCGAGATGGAACATGAACTCGCATCCGGCGGGTTCCTGCTGACCCATGGCGAGATCGAGACGCCAACACAGCTCAGTTTCGCCAGGGCCAAGCCGGAGGAGCGCCAGGCGGAGTTCGAGCGGCGCTACCAGAGCGGCGGCCTCAATCTCTATCTCGCCTATACCGACCTCGTGGTGAACCAGGAGGCCAACGACGCGCTGGCCGATTTCGTCCGGGGAAAAATCTGCGAGAGGGTCAAGGACCCTGCGACCGCCGAGAAGCTGTTGCCTCGAGGCTGGCCGATCCTGACCAAACGCCTGTGTGCCGATACCGGCTATTACGAGACCTACAACCGCGACAATGTCAGCCTCGTCGACATCAAGCACACGCCGATCGAGGAATTCACCGAGACCGGACTTCGCGTTGGCGGGATCGACTACCCGCTTGACGATATCGTCTTTGCCACCGGGTTTGATGCGATGACCGGCGCGCTCGACCGCATCGATATTCGCGGTCGGGGCGGCAAGCGTCTGAAAGAATATTGGGAGGCAGGTCCCCGGACCTATCTTGGCTTCATGACCGCCGGGTTTCCCAACCTGTTCTACATCGACGGCCCGAGCAGTCTCGGCGCGGTGTTCCAGCCGGTCCTGCTGTCGCAGTTTCAGGTGAATTGGCTGGCCGATTGCTTCGATTGGCTGCGCGCCGAGGGACGCGGTCCGATAGAGCCGACGGTGGCCGGCGAGGATGGCTGGATCCGGCTGTGCGCCGATGTTGCCGAGGGGACGTTGTTTCCCCAGGCCAACAGCTGGTACATGGGGGCGAATATTCCCGGCAAACCGCGCGTCATCCTGACCTATCTGGGCGGCTTCCCGGATTACCGTCGGCGCTTCCACGAGGCAGCAGCCGACGGCTATTCCGGTTTTGCGGTCGGCTGAGGCTGCTATTCGACCAGGGAGGTGATCACCAGGTCGGCTAGGCGCTGCAGTCGCTCGATGTGGTAGGTCTCCTCCATCAGGCCGGTGGAAAGGAACGAGAAGGTCAGGTCAAGTTCCGGATCGACCCAGAAGCAGGTCGACCCGGCACCCCAGCCACAATAGGCCCGTGGGCTCGAAAGATTGCTCATCGGGCCCGGCTGGATGCCGACGCCGCGCATGAAAAAGCCGATGCCGATAGAAGCGGGCCACGGCTGCCAGCCCCGGGTATCCTGGGCGTAATCGAACAGGATATTGGGCTTATCGCCGGTAAAATTCCGGGTGCAGTAGTCGAGCGTCCTCGGCGACAGCATACGGACGCCGTCGATCGCGCCGCCATTGCGCAGCATCGAGGCGAAGCGGTGCAGATCGTCGATCGTGGTGAGATAGCCGCCTGCGGGGATCTCGGCGCCGGGAATGCCGAGGACATGACCAACGCCCAGCACTTCTTCAGGCGAGAACATACCGGGCGCGTCGTAGCGCGCCACAAGCGGGCACGCCCGCGCCAGTAGATCGGCGCGACCGCCAAGGCTGGTGTCGCGCATGCCCAGTGGCTCGAACAGGTCTTCGTGCATGATCCGGGTATAGCTGCGGGTGCCGCCATCAACGCGGCGCACCATTTCGGCCATCACCGAATGGGCGGCGATGATCGAATAGTTCACCCGTTCGCCCGGCTTGGACTCAGGCCGCTTGCCGGCGAGATAGGCGGTCAGTTTCTCGATGCTGATCAGGATTTCCGCCGGGACCGACGGGATCGCGCCCATGATGCCGCTCGTGTGGGTCAAGAGGTGAAACAGGCTCATCTGGCGAAGCCCGCGGTCGCGAAACTCAGGGATAATGTCGCCGATCTGCATATGCAGATGGAGATCGCCGCGCTCGATCCGGTTCAGAACCAGTACGTTGCTGAACTGCTTGCCGGCCGAGAAGGAGACGAAGACATCGTCGCCCTTGAGGCTGCGACCGGTGGCGCGATCAGCGAAGCCGCGAATTTCGCGCAAGACTGGCTGCCCTTTGCGCGACACACACAGCGCTGCGCCATCATAGCGCTGCGCCGCGATATCGGCCTCGATGCGCGCGCCGACGCGGGCGAGGCGCTTTGGATCGAAGCCGAGTTGTTCGACGTTGGACATGGTTTGCTTCCCCAAATTTGTCGGCTTGGATTGCCGATCATTGATTGTCGTGCCGCCATTTTGGGATTGTCTTCGCACGTTCGTGTCGGCTGCGTCTATCGTCAGGCTGTGCGAGCGCGGCCGCTTAGTCTAAGACGGGCGGAACGAATTCAAGATCAACAAAAACACATGGGGAGCCCGAGATGAATTTTTCGAAGCTGGACAGCCTCCTTTCTGCGGTCGTCGATGCGGGCAAGCTGCCGGGCATTGTGCTGGCGGTTTCGGACCGGAACGGGCTGATCTATGAAGGGGCTCGTGGTGTGCGGCGACTTGGCGAGGCGGATGCGATAGCGACGGATTCGCTGTTCTGGTTTGCCTCGATGACCAAGGCGATCACGACGACGGCGGCGCTCCAATGCGTTGAGCGCGGGCAGCTGTCGCTCGACGCACCCGCATCCGAGATCCTGCCGATCCTCGCAGAATTTCAGGTGCTTGAAGGTTTCGATGCCGACGGAGCGCCGCTGCTGCGGCCTGCGAAGCGGGCGATCACGCTCCGCCATCTGCTGACCCATACCTCGGGCCTTACCTACGAATTCATCCGCCCCGAGGTGACGAAATATCGCAACGCAAAGGGCCTGCCGGATATTTTCTCCTGCAAGAACGCCGCGTTGATGACGCCGCTGGTGTTCGATCCGGGCGACCGCTGGGAATACGGCACCGGGATCGACTTTGCCGGCAAGATGGTCGAGGCGGTCTCGGGCAAGCGACTGGGTGCCTATATCACTGACAATATCGCAGCCCCGCTCGGGATGACGACCACGTCATTCGATCCCGATGACGCGCTGCGAGCCCGGCGCGTCGGCATCCATGCCCGGAATGCCGCTGGGGTGGTGTTGCCCTCGGCTTTCGATCTGCCGCGCAATCCGGAATTTGAGATGGGCGGCGGCGGCTTGTTCGGGACCATTCCCGATTACCATCGCTTCCTGCGGATGATCCTGAATAAGGGAAGTGTCGGCGGGCAGCAAATCCTGAAGGCCGAAACGGTCGCCATGATGGGCACCAACCAGATTGGCGCGATGACTTGCGGCAGTTTCGAATCGGCAATGCCTGAGCTAACCAACTCGGTCCCGGAGATTCCCGGCACCTGCAATCGATGGGGGCTCGGCTTCATGATCAATGAGGTCGCCGTGCCGGGCGGGCGTGCCGCGAACAGCCTGTCCTGGGCGGGGCTTGCCAATACCTATTACTGGATCGATCCGACCAATGGGATCGCGGTGGTCGTCGCCGCACAGATCCTGCCGTTCTTCGATATGGAGGTCGTCGGGCTGATGGTGGCCGCCGAGCAGGCGATCTACGCCGCCCTCGCGGCCTGACGGGTTCACCGATGCAGTTCACCCACGAGCATACCCAGATCGTCGACGTCGTTCGCCGCTGGGCCGATGCCGAGATCAATCCGCATGTCGAGCAATGGGAACGGGAAGAGCTGTTCCCGGCCCATGACGTCTTTCGCCAATTGGGCAAGCTCGGCCTGCTGGGGCTGACGAAACCGGTCGAAAACGGGGGGCTCGGGCTCGACTACTCCTATGGTGCTGTCCTCGCCGAGGCGCTGATCGCGATCAATTGCGGCGGCATCCCCATGGCGATCGGGGTGCAGACGGATATGTGCACGCCCGCACTCGCCGCGCATGGGAGCGAGGAATTGCGTCGCGAGTTCCTCACCCCGGCGATTTCGGGCGAGGCGGTCGGGTGTCTGGGTGTGTCGGAGGTCGGCAGCGGCTCCGATGTGGCGTCGATCAGGACAAAGGCCCGCCGCGACGGTGACGACTACATCATCGATGGCTCGAAAATGTGGACCACCAACGGCACGCAGGCCGATTTCTGCTGCGTGCTCGCCAATACCGGCGATGGCCCCGCGCATCGCAACAAATCCCTGATCGTCGTGCCGATGAAAACGCCGGGCGTTCAGATCGCGCGCAAGCTGCGCAAGATCGGCATGAATTCCTCCGATACGGCGCAACTCTATTTCGATGGGGTGCGTGTACCGCAGCGCTATCGGATCGGGGAGGAGGGGCGGGGTTTCATCTATCAGATGGAACAGTTCCAGATCGAACGTCTATGGGCGGCCCTGAACATGACCGCGATGGCCCAACGCGCCATTGATGTGACGATCGGCTATACCCGCGACCGTCAGGCGTTCGGTCGCTCAATCCTTGATAACCAATGGGTTCATTTCAAGCTCGCCGAGTATCAGACCGAGGTTGCGGCCTCGCGGGCGCTGGCCTGGCAGGGCGTTGAGGCTGTCGTTCGCGGCAAGGATGCGACGCTGGATGCCACGATGGCCAAGCTCAAGGCCGGGCGTGTCGTCCGGATGGTCGCCGATGGCTGCCTTCAGTTCTGGGGCGGGATGGGCTTCATGGCCGAAAGCCCGATCGCCCGAATTTATTGCGACGGCCGGCTGGGCTCGATCGGCGGCGGCGCCGATGAGGTCATGCTTCAGGTTCTCGCCAAAGCGATGGGGACATTGCCGGCGCCATGACGATGAAACTCTACCACTGCAAGAATGCGCGCTCGCTGCGCCCGCTCTGGACGCTTGAAGAGATGGGACTCGACTACGATCTTGACCTCATGCCCTTCCCGGCTCGCCTGCATCGCCCGGATTATCTTGAGATCAATCCACTGGGGACGGTGCCTTGCCTCGTCAATGACGAGACGGTGCTGACCGAATCGGCGGCAATCTGCCAATATCTCGTTGATAAATATGGGCCGACACCGCTCGGCCTGTCGTCCTCCGATCCGGAGTATGGCAGCTATCTCAACTGGCTGCATCGCAGCGACGCGACCTTGACGTTTCCGCAGACGATCGTGTTTCGCTATACCCAACTGGAGCCGGAGGAGCGCCGGTTGCCTCAAGTGGCGGATGACTACACGCGGTGGTTCTTCGCCCGGCTGCGCTGTGTCGAAGAGGCAGCGGCGAGCCGCGACTATCTGGTGGCAGGCCGCTTTACGATTGCCGATATCTGCATCGGCTACGCGCTTTATCTGGCTGACCGGCTTGGCCTGCGCGGGGGCTTCAAACCCAATACCGAGGCCTATTATCAACGGCTGACGGCGCGCCCCGGGTTTCGCCGGGCGGTGGTCGCAGGGCTCGGTGAGGGTGACAACCCGGATTCTTTTTTTACCGAATAGAGCAGGAATTCTATCCCGCAGAGTGTTGATCCTGCTTCCGCACCTGGTGACTGCTGTCGCAACCGCGAACACTACCGAGCATTTGGCCTGCACGTTTTGACGTCAGTGCATTTGCTGTGCACACATGATCGATAAAGAAATAAAATCTGATAATTGAAGGTGCCATATAAATAAAAGGCATATTTTTTACATAATTGGCATTTATTTTA
>CAIXXC010000350.1 GCA_903923205.1 uncultured Rhodospirillales bacterium
CAAGGCGGGGCGTTTTAACTGATAATTTTTAAAATAATTCTAATTGTTCGGGGCTAACAGCTAAGGGCGGGGCGGCTTCGGGCGGTAATAATTGAGCGCGGATCGCGTTTATTTGCTCGCCTACAACAACTCGCCGTCCTTCAACTGGACCCTCAACTTCCGTCAGCAGGTCTATGACGCATGGGTCGCCGAGGGCAAGGACGTAACCAAGTACGAGCGCTCGGGCTTGATGAGCGTCGAGTATGACGGCACGCCATTGGCGGACGAGGCCGACGAGCGCATCCGCACCTTCCAGGCGGATGGTGCCAAGCGCGCCGGAATCTTCCACCACCTCATCACCCTGCCGACCTATCACACGGCGGCGCTGTCGACCGACAATCTTGCCAAGGAATACTTCGGCGCTCAAGGGATGCTGGGCTACGTCAAGAACGTGCAGCGCCAGGAAATCCGCCAGGGTATCGCCTGCGTCAAGCATCAGAACATGTCCGGTTCGGACATCGGCGATGATCATAAGGAATATTTCGCTGGCGAAGCAGCCCTCAAGGCTGGCGGTGCCCACAACACGATGAACCAGTTCTCGTAAGAGAACAGCCGGACTTTAAGAAGATAGAACGGCCCGGGGCATCATGCTCCGGGCCGTTCTCGTTGCTAGGGGGATCTGCTTGTCTGGCCGAATCTCGCCTCGCCACAAGACCCCTGACCCGTTAGATGTGAATCAATGCATTGACCAAGGCATGCGGGCCGAATAGATATATTGCGAATAAGAATTATTCTTAATTCGGAGCATCGATGGTCGGTACGGCGGTAAGGCAGAAGTCGCCACCTAAGCTTGGTCGGAACGGAATCCTGGCGGTCTTTGGTCCCGGACTTGTGGTGATGTTCGCCGATACTGATGTCGGCAGCGTCATCACCGCCGCCCAAAGCGGGGTTCAGTGGGGCTACCGGCTTTTGCTGCTCCAATTACTGCTGGTGCCGATCTTGTATGTGGTCCAGGAACTCACCGTTCGTCTTGGAATTTTCACGGGCAAGGGCCATGGCGAACTGATCCGCGAGACATTAGGCTCCGGCTGGGCCTGGGTCTCGGTCTGCGGTCTCGGCATTGCGGCGGTCGGCGCGTTGCTTACTGAATTTTCCGGTGTCGCCGGTATTGGAGAGTTGTTCGGGCTGCCGCGCGCATGGTCGCTTTCTTTCGTCTCCGCCTTCCTTCTCCTGGTGGTCTGGACGGGCTCCTACCGGCGGGTCGAGCGGGTGGCCATCCTTCTTGGCCTGTTCGAATTCGCCTTTTTCGGCATCGCCCTGGGCGCGCATCCGAGCCTGGCGGAAATCGGTTCGGGGATTGTCCGCATTCCGATCGCCGACAAGAACTACCTTTATCTGGTCGCCGCGAATATCGGCGCTGTCATCATGCCCTGGATGGTCTTCTATCAACAATCGGCGGTTGCTGATAAGGGCCTGGGGCCGGAGCATTATTTCGCGGCGCGGATCGATACGGCGGTCGGCGCGCTGGTGACCCAGCTGGTCATGGCTGCGATCCTGATCGCGGCAGCCGCGACCCTTGGCAAGGCACAGACGACGCCAAGCCTCAATGCGGTCAGCGATATCGCCCATGCTCTTACCCCCCTCCTCGGGGTGGGGCTTGGCAAACTTGTCTTCAGCGCAGGGACGCTCGGCGCGGCGCTTGTCGCGGCGATCGTCGTCTCTTTGGCGGCGGCATGGGGTTTCGGGGAGGTGACCGGATACAAGCACTCCCTGGAACATCGACCGCTTGAGGCACCTTGGTTCTACGCGGTTTATACCGTGGCCGTGATCGGCGGCGCGATCCTGGTGCTTGTTGTCCCCGATCTCGTGCGCCTCAATATCGCGGTCGAGGTCATGAATGCCCTGCTGCTGCCGATCGTGCTGGGGTTTCTGATCGCACTTGCCATCAAGGCACTGCCGCCGACCTATCGGTTGCGGGGCTGGTATTTGGCCCTGACACTCTTCCTGGCGTCGGTCACCGCCGCGCTTGGCGTTTATGGCGGATTGACCAGCCTTTGGTCGGTGTGACCCTGAAAGCGGGCTAGGATGTCGCTGTGTTGACCTCGATCTCGTCGTATCCGCGTAGCCGGTAGATCACGAAGGAGACGATCCACGAGGCGATGAAGATGCCGATGATCGTGTAGCCGATGATACCGAAATTGCCGTTCAGATGACTAATCATGTCCCAGAATGGGCCATCGAGATTGAATTGGTCACCAATCAGCCCCAGTGCCTCGATACCGCCGACGCCCAGCGCTACCGTGGCCGAGACCACGGTGATGGTGAGATTGTAGTAAAGCTTGCGGATCGGCTTGACGAAGGCCCAGCCATAGGCGCCGAGCATCAGGATGCCGTCCGTTGTATCGATCAGGGACATTCCGGCGGCGAACAGCGCTGGAAAGGCGAGGATCGACCACACCGACATGCCATGGGCAGCCTGTGATCCCGCCACGCCCAACAGGCTCGCCTCGGTCGCGGTATCGAAGCCAAGGCCGAACAACAACCCCAGCGGCAGCATATGCCAGCTTTCCGCCACCAACCTGAAGAGCCGACGGAACACCCTGGACAGCATGCCTCGGCTGTTGAGGAGAAGGTCGAAATCCTCCGCCACATAGGTGCCGCCGTCCCGGACATTACGAAATGTCCGATACACGGCGGCGGCGATGACCATGTTCATGATGGCAATGACCAGCAGGAATCCTGCCGAAATCATCGTGCTGACGATGTCGACATCACTATGGATCGATTGAAAGCGCCCCTGGAGTTGCGCTTCAGTGAGGGCGATCACGATCACACCGAGCAGAATGATGGACGAATGACCA
Source organism: uncultured Rhodospirillales bacterium (assembly GCA_903923205.1). Lineage (GTDB taxonomy): Bacteria > Pseudomonadota > Alphaproteobacteria > ATCC43930 > CGMCC-115725 > CAIXXC01. Next base: position 2,841 of record CAIXXC010000350.1, read on the forward strand.
AGGGCGAAGAACAAGCCGACTGCGGTCGGGCGCTTGCCATCCTGCATCAGCTTGCGGGTGACATTGTCAATCGCGGCGATGTGGTCGGCATCTACGGCATGGCGCAAGCCAAAGGTATAGGCGAGCAGCGCCGTGCCAAGGAGGACCGGATTATCGTGGAAGGCGGCGAGCGCCCAGGCCCATGCGCCGAGATTGGCCCCGATCAGCAAGGCATAGATGCCGATCACCTTGCCTCGGATATCAGAGGCCTGTCGGCCGAAGATGTTCATTAGAACCGAATTCATGCGGGACTGCCTTCGACGTCCTTTGTCTCAGCAAACCAGATCGATCCGGCTCTGGATCGATCCCACCGAGACACCCCGCCCGATGCGAATGCGTTGACGCCCGTCGATGGCAGGTCTCCTGGCTCGCGGGTCTCAGCCGATCACCGCCTTCCCGGTTTCCCAGTGGCATCCTGGTGATCGGCTCGCCGCTTACAGTTGCGGGGGCAGCCTCGGTCTTGGCCTCTCGGCTTCACCGGCGTTCCCTTTTGATCCCCGAAGGGAACCATCGGGCACAGGATGGGCGGCGCTGAACCTTCCTGTCAACCATGGTGATGACAGCCCTATCGCCGAACGGTCTCGAGCGACAATCGCAGAGCCTGACTGCGCGAGATGGCGGCAAAACGTCGACCTTGTCTAAACAAGAGGCCGACCGTCATCGGGACGGGGCTGGGCGTCTAAGGTATCGCCGTGTCGCTATCGAGATCGTCGTATCGCCTAAGTCGATAGATCACGAAGGAGATAATCCAGGCAGCGACGAAAAGCCCGATAATCGCGCAGCCGACGATGCCGAAATTATTGTTGACGGAGGCGATCCCCCGCCAGAACGAGCCGCCAAGACTAAGCTGATGTCCGACCAGGCCCAGCGCCTCGATCCCGCCTATAACCACCGCGACGATCACCGAGACCGCGGTGATCGTCATGTTGTAGTAGAGCTTGCGGACCGGTTTCACGAAGGCCCAGCCATAAGCGTGGAGCATCAGGATGCCGTCGAACGTGTCGACCAGCGCCATCCCCGCTGTGAATAGGGCAGGAAACACAAGGATCGACCAGATCGACAAGCCGTGCGATGCCTCGGCCGCCGAGATGCCGAGCAGCCCTACCTCCGTGGCGGTATCGAATCCGAGTCCGAACACGATTCCGAGCGGATACATGTGCCAGCTGCGCCGGATGATCGAGAACATCGGTCGGCAGATGCGGGCGAAGAACCCGCCTTGGGCCAGCAGCAGGCTGACATCTTCCGCGACGAGACGGCCACCGGACCTGACGTGCCGAAAAGTCGTGTAGCTCTCCCGCAGGATGACCAGGTTGATGGCTGCGATGATCAGCAGGAACGACGCCGATACCAGCGTGCCGATGAGACCGCCGATCTGGTGGAGGCCATCTATATCCTGCTTGAAGGCCATCGCCGTGGCAGCGACGGCGACCGAGGCGAGGACGACGATCGTCGAATGGCCCAGCGAGAAGAACAGCCCCACCGCAACCGGGCGCTTATCTTCATGCATGAGCTTCCGGGTGACGTTATCGATCGCGGCGATGTGGTCGGCATCGACCGCATGACGGAGGCCGAAACTATAGGCGAGTAGGGAAGTTCCGAGCAGCAACGGGAAGTTCTGAAAGGTGATCAGCGCCCATGCCCATGCGCCAAGATTGGCGGCGATCAGCACCGTGCCGATGCCGATTACCTTGCCGCGGATATCTGCGGCCTGTGGGCCAAAGATGTGCTTGATAAGAGAGAGCATGCTGCCGGCCTTTGACGTCTCCTGTCGCAGCAAACCAGACCGATCCGGCTCCGGATCGATCCCACCGAGACACCCCGCCCGATGCGAATGCGTTGACGCCCGTCGATGGCAGGTCTCCTGGCTCGCGGGTCTCAGCCGATCACCGCCTTCCCGGTTTCCCAGTGGCATCCTGACGATCGGCTCGCCGCTTACAGTTGCGGGGGCAGCCCCGGTCTTGGCATAGAGCCGCACCGGCGTTCCCTTTTGATCCCCGAAGGGAACCATCGGGCGCAGGATGGGCGACACGCAACCATCGTGTCAACATCGCTTCAGCCCGGCAGGAACATGGCGACGGCGGCCACGCCCATGATCGCCGTGGCGATCCAGCCAAGCGTCACCAAGGTACGGCTCGCCGTGTAGGGGCCCATCACGGATTTCTTCGACACGAGCAGGATGATCACGACCATCAGCGGCACGGCAACCGCGCCGTTGATCACGGCGCTCCAGAATAGGGCCTTCATCGGGCTGATCGGCGAATATTGGATGACAAGCCCCGCCAGCACGCTGACCGAGATGACGGCGTAGAATCCCCGCGCGTCCTTTGTCTTGCGCTCAAGGCCCCAGTTCCAGCCCATCGCCTCGCACAGGGCGTAGGCTGCCGATCCCGCCAAGACCGGAACGCCGATCAGCCCCACGCCCAGAATTCCCAGCGCAAACAGGACGAACGCGAAGTGTCCGGCCAGCGGCTTCAGCGCGCTCGCGGCTTGTGCGGCGGTCGTGATGTCCGTGATGCCCGCGACGTGGAGGGTTACGCCTGTGGCCAGAATGATGAAGTAGGCGGTGATATCGGAATAGAACATCCCGCTCCACGTATCCCAGCGAATCCGCCGCAGCTCCGCCGCCGATGCGGGGGCGTCCTGGAGCAGCGCCCGCCCGCCGCTGGACGCCCGCATATCCTCGACTTCCTCTGACGCCTGCCAGAAAAACAGATAGGGGCTGATCGTGGTGCCGAAGACGCCCAGGATCACGGCGGCAGCGTTTGAATTGAGCGCGAATTGCGGCCACACCGTCCGCAACGCCACCTCGCCCCAGGGGACATGGACCGTGAACAGCACGGCGGCATAGGCCAACAGGGACAGCGTCAGCCATTTCAGGAACACGACATAGCGGTGATAGGGCACGAAAATTTGCAGGCCCAGCGTGCCGAAGACGAAAAGCCCGGTCATCAGGTGGCGATCGACGCCGGTCAACATCTCGCCGACCTCGCCCATCGCGGCGACATCGGCCGCGATGTTCAGGATATTGGCGATCAGCAGCAGCACCACGACACCGCGCAGCACGATCGGCGGAAACGCGGTCTTGATGTTGGCGGCAAGCCCTTTGCCCGTAACCCTGCCGATGCGCGCGCACATCGACTGGACCGCCGCCATCAGGGGAAAGCAAAGCGGCATGGTCCAGAGCATGTTCAGCCCGAACTGCGCGCCCGCCTGGGAATATGTTGCGATCCCGCTCGGATCGTCATCCGCCACGCCCGTGATCAGCCCCGGGCCGACCCGCGCCAGCGGATGCTCCTTCACCCGTTCCCAAAGGGTTCTGCGCGCGGCCTCGCGATCGAGTTTGGGATGATTCTCAGGCGCTATGGGCATACCCGCTACTCTCCATAAGGGCGAAGCGAATACGGGTGTCTTCGCGGCAGCGATGACGGCTGTCTGACATCAACGCAGACAGGTTCTACACAAGATCGGGGGGCCATCGCCGGCCGATACCGGGCCTTTGGCGAGTCCTCCTGATCGGATGAGGGAGAGACTTGCTCATTCCCGAAAGGAATTGCAAGCAGGCCGGTTCAAAGGGAAGGCGTCTGTCTGCTGAGGTCAATTGTATTTTTGTATCGTGACGCGCCGGAAAAGATTGGTGGGCCCGGCAGGATTCGAACCTGCGACAACACCGTTATGAGCGGCGGGTTCTGACCGCTGAACTACAGGCCCACCAGGACCGGGGCCCGCGTGTGCGGACCCCGGTGGGCGGATACCATGCGGGAGCCGGGGGGGCTAGCGCAAGTGTTTACCGAACATGCCCGGTGCTATTGATCGTGATCCGGGCGCGCGTTCGGCGACAGGTATTTCAGGAACGGGTTTTCCGGCGTCAGCACGAAGGTCGAGCTGTTGCCGAGCGTGGTGCGGTACGCCTGGAGCGAGCGGTAGAAGGCATAGAAGCTGGGGTCCTGCCCAAACGCCTTGGCGTAGATACCGATGCTTTGCGCATCGCCTTCACCGCGCGAGATCTGCGCCTGCCGCGCCGCCTTGGCGAGGATGACAGTGCGCTCGAGATCGGCCTGGGCCTTGATCCCTTGCGCCATTTCATAGCCCTCCGCGCGGAACTGCTTGGCTTCGCGGCCGCGCTCTGACTGCATCCGGGCATAGATGGCGTCGCTGTTCTCGGCGGGCAGATCGGCGCGGCGGATGCGCAGATCGATCACGTCAATGCCAAAGGCCGTGCTCTGGTCCCGCACCGTGTCGCGGATCCGCTCCATGATGGCCGAACGCTGCGGGCTCAAGAGGGTCGAGAGATCGACATCGCCGATGATCTGGCGCAGCGAGGCGCTGATCGTCGAGCCCAGGCGAAGTTGCACCCCGGCCTCGCTCCCGACGGATTGGTAGAATTTCAACGGATCGGTGATGCGGTAGCGGCAATAGGTGTCAACCACGATCCGCTTCTGGTCCGAGCCGATCACTTCCTCGCCCGGCGGCTCGTAATCGAGCACACGCTTGTCGAACACCACCACGGTCTGGATGAAGGGCGTCTTGAATTTGAGGCCCGGTTCGCTGATCAGCGCGACCGGGTCCCCGAACTGGAGTACGACGGCCTGGCTGACCTGATCCACGATATAGAGCGAATTGGCCAGGACAAAGGCGATGAGGGCGGCAACGGCGGCGCCAGCCAAGAGAACGCGGTTCATGGTGTCTTCCCCGCGACCGGCGCTGGATCGTCACTGCTGGAGGGTGGTTGGGGTGACGGCGCGGGTCGCGCCTTGGCAAGATCGCCGAGCGGCAGATAGGGCAGGATGCCCGAGCCCGAGGCGCTGCGGTCGAGGACGATGGTGCTGGCGTTCTTCAGGACTTGCTCCATCGTCTCCAGATAGAGGCGTTCGCTGGTGACATCCTTGGCCTGCTTCCAGGCGTTGTAGACCTGGAGGAAGCGCTGCGAATCACCCTCGGCCTGGGCAATTGATTGCTGGCGGAAGGCTTCGGCCTGCTGGACCATGATCTGGGCATCGCCTCGGGCGCGCGGCACGACGTCGTTGGCATAGGCCTGGGCGTCATTGCGCATGCGCTCGCCATCGGTGCGGGCGCGCTGGACGTCGCGGAAGGCGTCGATGACCGATTGCGGTGGATCGGCCTTCTGCAGTTGCACCTGCGTGATGGTCACGCCGGCGCCATAGCTGGTCAGGATTTTCTGCAGCAGGGTCCGGGTATCGGTTTCGATCTTGGCGCGACCCTCCGCCAGCACGGCGGCAATCGGGGTGCGGCCGATGATCTCGCGCACGGCGCTCTCGGTTGCCGATTTCACCGAGGCGTCGGGGTCGCGGATGTTAAAGAGATAGGCCTTGGCGTCGGTCACGACCCAGAAGACGGAAAGGTTGATGTCGACGATGTTCTCATCGCCGGTCAGCATCAGCGATTCCTCGGGAACCTCGCCGCTGTCGCCGGACTCGGGGTCGAGTACCATGCCGACATCGGTGCGCTTGACCTTGGTGACCTTGGGCAGGAGGACGGATTCAATCGGAACCGGCAGGTGATAATGCAGGCCGGGGCCGGTCGTGCTCACGTAGGCGCCGAAGCGGAGAACTACGCCCTGCTCGTCCGGCAGAACCCGGTAGATGCCGCTTGAGAGCCACAGAACAAGGGCGATACCGGCACCGACGAGGATCAGGGGAAGGCCTTCATTGCCGGGCTTGCCACCGCCGCCACCGCTGCTCAGGCGATTGTACCAGCTTGTGACGAGCCGGATCAGGTCGTCGATGTTCGGGGGTTGCTGTCCCCCTTGCGGCCCACCGCCCGTGGGTCCGCGATTGCCCCAGGGGCCTTGACCACCACCCTGATTATTCCACGACATACGTCAACAACCTCACTGCAACGGACGGGTCGCGCGACACCGCCGACATGCCGGATCGGCTCTGGTAACACGACCTCCGGCCAGTCATATAGGGGCGGATGGGGATGGGTTACAACTGCCCCGCTGCAATCGATGCCGAAACGACCGCCTTTTGAGTGAGAACAAACATGGCCAAGACGACCGAACAGCAGATCCTCGACGCCTTGAAGACGATCATCGACCCCGCCTCGGGCCGTGATATCGTCACGCAGGGCCTGGTCCAGGGCCTCGCGCTCAACAACGGCAATGCGCAATTCGCCCTCGGCATCGATCCGGCCCGCGCCAAGGAGTACGAGCCGGTCCGGCAGCGCGCCGAACGCGTTGTCGCCGATCTGCCCGGCGTGCTGTCGGCCACCGCCTTGCTGACGGCGGAACGGGCGCCAGCGGCGGCGGCACCGCGCCAAGGGCCGCCGAAGATCAATCTCCCCAGCGTCCGTTCGATCGTCGCAGTCGCGTCGGGTAAGGGCGGCGTCGGCAAATCAACGACGACGACCAACCTTGCCGTGGCGCTGGCGGCGCGCGGTCTCAAGGTCGGATTGCTCGATGCCGATATCTATGGTCCCTCGCAGCCAAGGCTGATGGGAATCTCGGGCAAGCCGCGCTCGCCCGATGGCAAGGTGATGGAGCCCATGCAGAATCATGGCGTCAAGGTCATGTCCATCGGCTTTCTGCTCGACGATGACAAGCCGGTGATCTGGCGCGGACCGATGGTGGTGAGCGCGTTGCAGCAGATGCTGCGCGACGTCGCCTGGGGCGAACTCGATATTCTTCTGGTCGATATGCCGCCGGGGACGGGCGATATCCAGCTCAGCATGGCGCAGTCGGTGCCGTTGACGGGCGCGGTCATCGTCTCGACCCCTCAGGATATTGCGCTGATCGACGCCCGGCGCGGCCTCAACATGTTCCGCCGTGTCGAGGTGCCGGTGTTCGGATTTGTTGAGAACATGAGCTATTTCTCGTGCCCGCACTGCGGTGGCCGCAGCGATATCTTCGGCCATGGCGGCGCCGCCGACGAGGCCAGGAAGCTCGGCACCGATTTCCTTGGCGAGATACCCCTGCATATTGCGATCCGCGAGACGTCCGACGCCGGCACGCCGATCACCGTGACAGACCCTGGCTCGGCCCATTCCCAGGCGTATACCGCGATCGCGGCCACGATCTGGGGCAAGGTTGAAGCCATTCTTGGCGGCGGCGGCCGCGCCGCGCCCCGGATTGTGATGGAATAGGAAAAGCTATCTAGCGTCGCGTTCCGGTTCTGTAGTCCTGGGGCGTGAGCCCGGTGGCGCGACGGAAGCAGCGCGAGAAGCTGGTCGGATCGCGAAAGCCCCAGCGCGCTGCAATCTCCCGGATCGTGAGATGGGATTGACGCGGATCGGATAATTCAGCGCGGCAATGGCGCAGCCTCTGGTCGCCTATACAGCCGCTGAGAGTCTTCCTCTCCCGTGCAAGGGCGGCGAACAGGGTGCTCCTGGCAATGCCAAGCGCCGCACAGATCCGTTTGGCGCCGAGGCCGGGATTGGCGATGTCCGCCGCGATAAATTGCTCGATCCGGCACAGCAGCCTCGCGCTCGGTTCGGCGGTCACGGCTGTCCCGAAGGCTTCCGTTGATGCCCGTGCGAGAAGGGAGGCAATCTGGTCGGCAGCCAGATCGTCGATGTTTCCCAGATCGTCGAGATCATGGCCAAGCGCGGCAATATAGGCGGCGGCCAAACGGCCCGCGCCCTGTGGTCTGATCGCCGAGGCGGCGAGGGGGCCAGGTTGCGGGAGGTAGCGGCGGAAGGTTTCCGCGCTCAAGGTGACGCAAAGAAGATCGACCTCGTCGGCAAAGTCGAGTTCGAAGGGTTCGTCGGTGTCGACGAGAAGAATCCCGCCCCGGCCAACACTGCCGGTGCGACCGAACTGTCGCACCGTGCCATTCCCCGACAGCAGAAGATTGGCGAAAAAAGAGCCGTCGTGACGACCTGCGATGCCGCTTCTTGTCCTGCGAATGACGCTCTGCGCGCTGCGGACCCGTGACAGTGCCAGGCGTGGTGTGGCCTGCAACTCGATGGTCCCCGAAAAGGGCCCATCGGCACGATTTTCTGCCTCAAGCGGCAGAAAAGCCTGGGCGCAGGCAACATGCCAATACTCAAGCCCCTGGTGCGGCGCGACGACTGCCGTGTCCCAGCTGTTCCGCATCGTTCCACCCCTCTTCGCGCATGCGATCGTGGAATGGTCATGACCACCGGACGTTTTGTCAATCCGCGCGGACGCGAGGCCAATGGCATCAGTCGCCAGAGTATGGAAAGATACCGGATCGCCTATCGATCCCGGAGTCGTTGCCATGTCCATCGATATCACGCTTACCCCGGCACAAAAGAGCCTGCAGCACGAGGCGCGCGCCTTTGCCCATGATGTGTTGACGGGTGTCGTTCCTGCGACGCGCGATATCGCCGGGGCCGAAGCCCGCGCGATGGCAACCAAGCCATTTTACGAAAAACTGATCGCCGCCGGTTTCATGCGCAAAAGCATCCCGGTCGAGGCTGGCGGGGAATGCTCCGGCATGATCGATGCCGCCGTCATCTGCGAGGAACTCTATTCGGTCGATGCCAGCGTCACCTGCACGCTGATCGGCAGTGTGCTTGGGCTTTATCCCCTGCTGTTGGCCGGCAGCCCCGGACAGATCGCCGAACTGCTGCCACCATTTCTGGCCAAGACCGGGGCGCCGCTGGCTTCGTTCTGCTCCAGCGAACCCGGTGGCAGCGCCAATGCCGGATCACCCGCACCGGGCGAGGGTGTGCGTACCAAGGCGGTGCTGGATGGTGGCCACTGGGTCATCAACGGTCGCAAGCAATGGATCCCGACGCCGCTCGGCTGGGATGGCAAGGGTGCCGATTTGCTCACCGTGGTTTGCAGGACTGATCCTGACGCCGCGCCGGAACACGCGATGTCGGTCATCGCGGTGCCACGACCCACGCCGGGTCTGGTGTTCGAGCACGCCCATGACGGCATGGGCCATCGTGCCCATCTCTCGACCCGCTTCCGGCTCGACAATGTCCGCGTGCCGGTCGGCAATGTGCTGGGCGGCATCGGCGGTGGTGCCAAGGTGGCCGAGGCAAGCTTTACCGCGACGGCGGCATTGGTTGGCATCCTCGGCGTTGCCCTGATGCGCGCTGCCTTTGCCTTCGCGCTCAATTTCGCCAAGACCGAGCGCCGTGGCGGAATTCATCCGATTATCGAGCATCAGGCTGTCGGCTATGCGCTTGCCGACGCCAAGACCACGATCGAGGCGGCGCGCTTTCTCAGCTGGGCAGCGTGCAAGGCGCTCGACGATCAATCGCCGGGGGCAGCCGAGCTTGCCTATCAGGCCAAGATCTTCGGCTCCGAGGCTGCGGTTAAGGTCATTACCGATCTGATGCGGGTGGTCGGGATCGATAGCTACGATCACGAGCTGCCCCTGGCCGGGCTGCTTCAGGACGCAGTCGTGCTGCCGTTGTTCGATGGTGGCAACATGGGCGTTCGCCGCCGTCAACTCCACAATCTGATGAAAAGCGAAGGCTACAGCCCGCTTACGGCATGGGGTGGGGAGTAGCGGCGGCGATTGCTCCCAGGCATTGCCGGTAGCGCGCAAGCGGCGGGATCGTGCCACCGGCGATCTCGCCGCGTAACGGATACCAGGCTGGCACCGAACCCGGTCCCGGCTCCATCGCAGCGATGCAACTGGCCAAGGTTGGCGGCACGTCCCAACTTGCATACATGCTGATGCAATAGCCGATCAGCAGCTTGCGGCAGTCGTGCGCCGAGGTGGCCCAGGCAGAAACCGGCGCACCAGTTACCGCGACTGATAACGCGGCGAGCAGGATCGTTCGGCGCATCGTCATGGTGCTGAGTGAGGCTCCCCGTTCTCGTCTCTACCTTGTACGATACAACGAGGCTCCCGGATGTGCAGGCTCGTTAATCCTGGCGACCAAGCACCATGACGGTCGAGGTTCCATGGGCGAGGATTTTGCCCTCGAGATTGGTGATCCGAATTTCCGTCGAGATGATTTGCCGGGTTTGCGAGACGACGCGACCCTCGGCGCGCACGGTGCCGGTTTTCGTCGTGATCGGTCGCGAGAAATTGCCTTTTGTCTCAAGCGTCGTACAGATGGTCTGCGGCGGCAGCACCGAATTGGCCGCGCAGGCACCGGCGCTGTCGATCAAGGTCAGGGCCCAGCCGCCATGGATGCCGCCCATCGGGTTAAGCAGATGGGCTCCCGGTTCCCCCTCGAACACGACGAAGCCATCGCCGACCTCGACCAAGCGCATCGACATGGTCTCACCGATCGGCGGTGCCGGAATTTTGCCGTCGATCCAAGCCTGCAGGAATTCGCGACCCGAGAGTCCGGCGATGTCCTGGCGATCGGCTATGCCGTATCGTGGTTTCATATCTTCCGACATAGAGGTCACTTCCGTTATTGAAGTTACCATGATAGTCGAGCAAAGCGGGGAGCTTTGGAACCCGTCGCAATTGCATGCCCCCCTGACGAAAATGAGCGATCACGCCGGGAGAAGGCCACCCTTGGCCGTAATGAACGCGACAATCTCATCGACACCCTGATGGGTTTTCATGTTTGTGAACAAGAAGGGCCGGTCGCCGCGCATCCTGTGGGCATCGCGGTCCATGATCTCCAGGGAAGCGCCGACAAGCGGGGCGAGATCGATCTTGTTGATCACCAACAGATCGCTGCGGGTAATGCCGGGGCCGCCCTTGCGTGGGATCTTGTCGCCGGCGGAGACGTCGATGACATAGATCGTCAGATCGGCCAACTCGGGGCTGAACGTGGCCGCCAGATTATCGCCGCCTGATTCGATCAGGATCAGGTCGAGATCGGGAAAGCGTCGGTTCATGTCGGCGACGGCCGCAAGGTTGATCGAGGCGTCCTCGCGGATCGCGGTATGCGGGCAGCCGCCGGTTTCGACCCCGGCGATGCGCTCCGGCTCCAGCGCCCCGGCGCGGGTCAGGAATTCGGCGTCTTCCTTCGTGTAGATATCATTGGTAATGGCGGCGATCTGATGGGTCTCGCGAAAGCGCTTGCACAGACGTTCGGTCAGCGCGGTCTTGCCCGATCCGACCGGGCCACCGATGCCGACACGCAAGGGGCCACGCGAAGAAGACGTCTTTGTCATGAGCGAAACAGCCTCGTGTATAGGGTTTCATGCCGGATCGAACAAAAATCGATGCCGGGTGCGGATGTACCGAGCTGATCCAGCGGGGTTCCGGCGGCGCGTTCGGCACAAGCGGTGATTACAGGGGCGAGACTTGCGAGCGCGCGCAGGCCATCGGTCTGTCCCAAGGGGACAAGTCTGACGCCGGCGGAGATCAGATTGGCGGCAAACGCCTGGCCATAGCCTGCGAGGGCGGCATCGAGCGGCACGAATTTGCCTGCAGCGGCAACGCCCACGGCGACAGCGTAGGCGATCCTGCCATCGTGACGCGCGGCCAGGGCGTCGAGTGGCGTCCCGGGCCACGCGGCACCCGTTGCCAGGACAAAAGCGGCCCCCTGATTGGCACTTTCCATGGCCGTTTCAGCCGTGCCGCGCATCGCCGCCGCCATTTCCGTCACTGCGTCGAGCGCGTCGTCGTCGTCGACCGCTCGCCATGCTTGCGCCAGCAAGACCAGATCGGTCCATCCACCACCGGCCTCAAGCGCGGTGGCAACGTAATCGGCTAGGCCCTGCCAATCCTTGACGGCACCGGAGTCCACGGCGTCTTCCAAGCCGTGGCTATAGGAAAAGCCCCCAACGGGATAGGCGGGTGAGAGCCACGCCGAGAGCGGCAGGAGCCAGGCCAGGTCAGCCATGATCATGGCCGTGATGCGCGTGTTCAGCCTCGCCGTCGTAGGCACCCGGCTCGGGCGTGAAGGGTCGGTTCACCGCGGCGACCAAGCCGCCAAGATGGCGCACCATATCCGCGATCACCGGATCGGCGCGAATGACGAGCACATCGGCACCGATCTCGAGATCCAGGTGTCGGTTGCCGAGATGGTAGGCGAGCCGGACCAGACTGCTTGTGCCCGCACGTATTTCCAGCACCGGCTCGGGCGCGGCAATGACGCGGATGATCCTGCCATCGCCGAGCAGCAGGCCGTCGCCTTCGGCAAGCCGTGCCGGTCGATGCAGGTCGAGCAGGAATTCCAAACCCTGGTCGCTCTGCAGCATGACGCGGCGGCGATGCCGATCATCCGAGGCCAAGGTCACGGTGCCGATAGTCTTGCCCGTGTCCCAACTCCCTGCGGGAAGGATCGTATGGGTGGTGGAGATCGTCAAAACAGGAAGTACCGCTGTGCCATCGGCAGCACCTTTGCCGGGGCGCAGGTGAGTAGCTCGCCATCGGCGCGAACCTCGTAGGTCTCGGCATCGACGTCGATTTTCGGCGTGGCGTCGTTGTGGATCATGCTCTTCTTAGAGATGCCGCCGCGCACGTTCCTGATCGCGTAGAGCGGTCGGTCGAGCCCGAATTTACCGGCGATGCCGAGGCTGAGGCCGGCCTGGCTGACGAAGGTCAGGCTGGATTGCACAAGGCTTTTCCCAAAGGCCGCGAACATGGGCCGGTAGTGCACGGGCTGTGGCGTCGGAATGCTGGCATTGGGGTCGCCCATCGGCGCGGCCGCAATACTGCCACCCTTGAGCACCAGATCCGGCTTGACACCGAAGAACGCCGGGGACCAGACGACGAGATCGGCGAGCTTGCCGGGCTCTACGGAGCCAACGATCTCGGCGATGCCATGGGCTATGGCGGGATTGATGGTGTATTTCGCGACGTAGCGACGGGCCCGGAAATTGTCGTTGCCCGGACCGTCACCGCTCAAGGAACCCCGCTGCCCGCGCATCTTGTCGGCGGTCTGCCAGCAGCGGGTGATGACCTCGCCGATCCGTCCCATCGCCTGGCTGTCCGACGAGATCATCGAAAGTGCGCCCAAGTCGTGCAGAATATCCTCCGCGGCAATCGTCTCCTTGCGGATACGGCTTTCGGCAAAGGCGATATCCTCGGGAATCCGGGGGTCGAGATGATGGCAGACCATCAGCATGTCGAGATGTTCGTCGAGGGTATTGACCGTGTAGGGCCGCGTCGGGTTGGTTGACGATGGCAGCACGTTGGGCTCGCCCGCGACCTTGATGATGTCGGGGGCATGTCCGCCGCCTGCGCCTTCGGTATGGAAGGCGTGGATGGTACGGCCCTTGAATGCCGCCACAGTGGTCTCGACGAAGCCGCTTTCGTTCAGCGTGTCGGTATGTAGCGTGACCTGCACGTCATGCTCGTCGGCGACCGAAAGGCAGCAATCGATCGCGGCGGGTGTCGTGCCCCAATCCTCGTGGAGCTTCAGGCCACAGGCCCCGGCCTCGATCATCTCGACCAGGGCTGCGGGTCGGCTGGCATTGCCCTTGCCGAAGAAGCCGAGATTCATGGGTAGGCCCTCAGCCGCTTGCAGCATCCGCATCAGATGCCAGGGACCGGGTGTGCAGGTGGTGGCGTTGGTACCCGCCGCCGGCCCGGTACCGCCGCCGAGCATGGTCGTGATGCCAGAATACAGCGCCTCTTCAACCTGCTGCGGGCAGATGAAGTGGATATGGGTATCGATGCCGCCTGCGGTGACGATTTTGCCTTCGCCCGCGATGACCTCGGTGCCGGGGCCGATGATAATCGTGACGCCGGGCTGGATATCGGGGTTTCCTGCCTTGCCGATGGCATGAATGCGACCGTCTTTCAGGCCGATATCGGCCTTGACGATGCCCCAGTGATCCAGGATGACCGCATTGGTGATGACGGTATCGACGGCACCCTCGGCGCGGGTGCGCTGGCTTTGACCCATGCCGTCGCGGATCACCTTGCCGCCGCCGAACTTGACCTCCTCGCCATAAATCGTGTGGTCGCGTTCGACCTCGATCAGCAATTGCGTGTCGGCCAGTCTTATCCGGTCGCCTGTGGTTGGCCCGAACATGCCGGCATAGGCGCGCCGGCTTATTGTGACGCTCATGGCGTATCCTCCAGTTTGCCCATGATCGTGCCGGTAAAGCCGTAGACCGCGCGATCTCCGGCAAAGGCGACAAGTGTCACCTCTCGGGTCTGTCCAGGCTCAAATCGGACAGCGGTGCCCGCCGCAATCGCGAGCCTGCACCCGCGGGCCCGAGCGCGATCGAAGCTCAAGGCGCCGTTGGTCTCGGCAAAGTGATAATGCGAGCCGACCTGAATCGGGCGGTCACCGGTATTGGCGACGTTGAGGGTAAATGTCGCCCTTCCCGCGTTCAGGGTGATCTCACCCTCGCCCGTTGTGATCTCGCCGGGGATCATGATGCAACTCCGTCGCGGATCGGTTCATGCACGGTCACCAGCTTGGTCCCATCCGGGAATGTCGCTTCGACCTGGATTTCGTGGATCATCTCGGCAATGCCGTCCATCACCTGCGCGCGCGTCAGGACATGGGCGCCTGCCGCCATCAGCTCGGCGACCGAGCGGCCATCACGTGCACCCTCGACCACGAAATCCGTGATCAGGGCGACGGCTTCCGGGTAGTTGAGCTTCACGCCCCGCTCAAGACGTCTGCGCGCGACGATTGCCGCCATCGCGATCAGCAACTTGTCCTTTTCCCGTGGACTGAGGTTCATCTTTCCTCCCCTTGCGACCCGTCCTCAACCGGATCGGGCAGTATTGATCTCTGCGGTAGCTCATGCAGATAGCTTGCCATTACAGCGACCAGGCGCGTGGCAAGACGGGCGCCCTGCCCATCACGAGAGCCCTTAGCGCGCCGGCGGATTCGGCGACCGCAGACCTTAGCCGCGCGGCGTCAGCATCCATAAATCGTAAGATCACGACGCCGTTGACCAGCGTGGCGCCGCTATTTCGGGCAGGCGAGGCCGCTGCGAGGGCTCGGGTGGCTTCAAGATGCGTTGCAGCATCACGCCCCGCGATGACGAGGGTCGCATAGCCGGCGGCGTCGCCGAAGCCAAAGGGCCGTGTCCGCGCCGCTTCGATATCACCAGAAAGACCGATCGCATCGGCCCAGACCAGCTTATCGCCTATCCGCAATGCCCAGGAATCATGCAGATGACCATAGGTCAGTCGCTCACCTCGTGCGCTGCGCCCGAAGAGCACCGTTTCCGTGGCAAGAAGCCTGCTCGTTGGTGAGAGGTCGATTTTCAGGCGCCGATCGAGCCGGGCGCCGTCGAACAGGATCGTCTCCTGCGGTAACCATTCGAGATCGGAATCCGCCGCCACATCGAGATTGGCGGTCACCGTGCAATCCTGGCCGAGCGAGCGATAAATCTTTTCCGCCGCCTGGGTCGTGACCGTCGCGGCGGCGCCGAGGCCGATACGGACGGAAAGCGCGATGCGGTCCCCGCCGACCAGACCGCCCGCCGTATTGATCATGACGGCCTGGGGGATCTCTTCGTCTGCGACCTCGGGGAACAGCGCCCGACACGGGCTCGCCTGATACAGCCTGGCGAGCCGGGTGCGTCCATCGCGGGCCGCGAATGTGAGGGCGAGGCTGCCCTGCGCGTGCTGGTGCGGCGAAGTTACGTCAGTGTCAATCAAGCACGCCCCCATTTCCGCGCCGACCTTAAACGAGATTGTGATCTGACGGAACCGTTCCGCCTATCAATCCCTCTTGTCGCGCCGCACAAAACCTGCTGACATGATCACAGTTTCAACAGCGAAAGGAGGTGGTCCCATGTCTATCCCTAGTCAGCCGCAGTCGTCGGCGCTCAAGATCGGGACGCCCGCGCTTCGTGAGGTTCACGAGGCCTGAGCCGACCCTTAAAGGACACCGACAGACTTTCGTCTGGCACAAGGAAGAGGAGGCCCGATTGGGCCTCCTTTTTTGTTGCGCGCCCTGTCAAGCGGGGGGTTCGGTCGAAACGTTGCGCAGCACCCGTTGCAAAAACGCGCCGCCGCGCTTCAGCCCGGCTTCGTCAATGCTGTGGCCAAGACGGGGGCACGCCAAACTCTCTACGGGAACCCGGTTTGCCTTCAATGCCTGTTCGGCCAGGGTCATCATCGAGAACGGCACTACGGGGTCGGCGTCGCCATGGACCAGCAGCACCGGCGGACGCGAGCGAATATCGCCCGCCAGCCGATCGGGACCCGTCAGAGCTCCGGAAAAGCCAATAATGCCGGCAAGTGGCCGGGCACGGCGCGGGCCGACGTGAAGGGACATCATCGTGCCCTGGGAAAATCCGACCAGAACCAGGCGGCTCTCATCCAGCCCGCGTGCCGCCAATGCGTCGTCGAGAAAGCGGTCGAGCACCGGCGCGGTCGCGCTCACGCCGGCGAAGATCACCGATGGCGTCCGATCCTGCAGGCTGAACCATTGCCGTCCATAAGGAGCCATGTCGCAGGGCTGCGGCCCGTTCGGGGCGGTGAATTCCGCATCCGGCAACAGTGGTGCCCAATAGGGTGCCAGGCTGATCAGATCATTGCCGTCAGCGCCGACGCCATGGAGCAGAACGACGAGGAATTTCGGCCTGCCGCCGGAGAGCGGCTTGGCGACGGGTCCGGAAAGCGAGGTCGGCATGGCGGCGTGTCCTTGGGTTGAGGGATGGAGGTCAGCGCTGACTAGACAAAGCACGTTCAATGACGGGTAGAACATGGTGAACGATCACGCGTACGCCCGCAGGATTGGGATGCATTCCGTCGGGCTGGGTATAGTTCGGATCAAGGGCGACGCCATCGAGAAAGAACGGGTAGAGCGGGATTTTGTATTTGGCCGCGAGGTCCGGATATATCTTGTCGAAATCACGCAAGTAACCCGCGCCCCAGTTGTTGGGTGCCTTCATCCCCAGCAGGATCGGCCTCACCCCTGCTGCGACCAGTTTGGCGAGAATTTGGTCGAGATTATCTTTGGTGACGGCCGGGCTGATGCCGCGCAGGGCATCATTGGCGCCGAGTTCAACCAGGGCAAACGCGGGATGATCGGCGAGTGCCCAATCGAGCCGTGCCAGCCCGCCGGCACTGGTGTCGCCACTGACGCCGCCGTTGATCACGCTGACGTCCCGGCCGTCCTGCGCCAACGCGGCCTGCAGTCGTGTCGGAAAACTGTCGTCGAGCGACAGCCCAAGCCCCGCCGTAAGGCTGTCGCCCAGCGCCAGGATTTTGACCGACCCGGCACAGGCGGGTTGCCAGGTTGCCGCCAAAACCACCAGTGCCAGCAGCAGCCAGTTGAAACGGTGTCGTTTCGAGCCATATGCTTTCAAGCGCAATATCCCTCCTCATGGCCGCTTCCTTGAACTCATCGCCCTCAAGCCCGGTCGTCAGACTGGATGATGTCCGTGTTGCCCTGTCGAGTGGCAGCGGGGTGGTTCATATCCTGTCCGATATAACCCTATCCATCGCCGCCGGGGAAACCGTTGCAATCATCGGCCCTTCCGGATCGGGAAAATCGACCCTGCTCGCCCTGATCGGTGGACTGGAAAGACCGAGCAGCGGTCGCGTCACCGTGGCCGGGCAGGACTTCGCTGCACTTGACCAGGACGGACTCGCACGTTTCCGTCGCGATCATATCGGTATCATCTTCCAGTCATTCCATCTGATTCCGGCGATGACCGCGCTTGAGAATGTTGCCATCCCCCTTGATCTGCTTGGCCGCAGTGATGGCGTCGCGCGGGCTCGGGAGGGATTGATCGCCGTCGGGCTTGGTCAGCGCCTGGGTCATTATCCGGCCCAGCTTTCCGGTGGCGAGCAGCAGCGCGTTGCGCTGGCTCGCGCGATCGTCGCCAATCCGACCCTGCTTCTGGCCGACGAGCCGACCGGCAATCTCGATGGCGCGACCGGGGCCCAGATCATCGAATTGATCTTTGCAGGCAGTGCCCGCCTCGGCTCGACCCTGATACTGGTGACCCATGATCCTGCGCTCGCGGCGCGCTGTGATCGTATCATTTCCCTGGCAGACGGCAGGATCGTGGCCGATACCCGGGCGTTCCCGGCGCGGGAGGACTAGATGCCGCTCGCCCTGCGCCTCGCATGGCGCGAGATGCGCGGCGATTTTCGCAGTGGTTTCCTCGGCTTTCGTGTCTTTCTTGCCTGCCTCGCGCTTGGCGTCGCCGGTATCGCTGGGGTGGGCTCGGTCTCGGCGGCGTTGAAGAGCGGCCTTGCCGTGAACGCAGCGCGCATGCTGGGCGGCGATCTGGAATTCAACCTGCCGCAGCGCGATCCGCCAGCCGCCGCGACCGCCTGGATGGCGCGGCAAGGACGGGTATCAACGGTCATTTCGTTGCGCGGCATGGTCCGCCGGATGGACGAGACGACGCCCGTGCTGGTCGCGGTGAAGGCCGTCGATGATGCCTACCCGCTTTACGGCGCAGTGGCGATCACGGGTGCCCCTGACCTATCGGCAGCACTTTCCCTGCGCGATGGCGTTCCGGGAATCGCCGCGGCGCCACCGGTGCTAAGTCGTCTCGGTCTGCATCTTGGCGAGACCGTGCGCCTCGGCACCGGGGTATTCCAGGTCCGCGCCGTACTCAATAGCGTACCGGAACAATCAGGCATGTTCGAGATTGGACAGCCGGTATTGATCTCTCGTCCGGGCTTGCGGACAAGTGGGCTCGATCTGCCGGGGACGTTAGCGACCCATTCGTGGCGGGTTCGGCTCGGCGATCCTGGACGCGCGAGAGCTGTCCTCGCTGCTGCCAACCAGACATTTCCCGGGCTCGACTGGCAGGCGAGGGAGGCAGCTACCGCTTCGCCGATGTTGACCAGTTTCATCGATCAGACCCAAACACTTCTGGTTCTGGTCGGCCTCGCCGCCCTGTTGCTGGGTGGGATTGGTGTGGCTCAGGCGATTGCCGCGCATCTGGCGCGCCGTCGTGCCACGATCGCGGTGTTGAAATGTCTGGGCGCCTCGTCACGACTGGTGATGACCGTCTATTTCGGCGAGGTCATGGCGATTGCCCTGATTGGCGTTGTCGCGGGCCTTGGCCTTGGCGCGCTGGCACCCTTGGCCTTGGTGACGACGCTTGGCGATCGCCTGCCGATTCCGATCGATGCCGGTCTCTATCCGGCGGCTCTGGGATTTGCCGGGGGTTGCGGCCTGCTGGTGGCGATTGCCGGGCTGCTGTGGTCGCTGTCGGGCATCCGCGAGATATCAGCGGCTGCCCAACTGCGCGGGATCCTTGCGCCGCCGCCACGCTGGGCAGCGCGACTGTGGGTTACGCTGCCGCTTGGTGCCCTCGCGGGATGGGTGTTGTGGGGCAGTGGGGCGCCCTTGCTGGCGCTTCAGAGTGGCGGGGGCATTGTCGTGGCCCTGCTGTTCTTCCTGGGTCTGGGGGTGGCGATAACGCGGCTGGCGCGGCTGGTCTCGCGCGGAATGGCCACGACAAAGCCGCTCGCGTTGCGGCTCGGCGTCGGCAATCTGCACCGACCAGGGGCCACAACCCCGGCGGCTGTCCTGGCGTTGGGACTCGGCCTGACGGTCTTGATCGCGATCACCCATATCGATGACAATCTTGAACATCTGATGCAGGACGCGATTCCTGCCCATGCGCCCAGTCTCTTCTTCATCGATATCCAGCCAGATCAGGCCAGCCGTTTTGAAGCGCTTGCCCGCAGGACCCCGGGCGTTGCCGATTTCGTGATGGTGCCCAGTTTGCGCACCCGGGTCGCGCGGCTCAATGGCGTGCCGCTTGACCAACTCACGCTGGAGCCGGCGACCCGCCGGGTCATCGATGGTGATCGTGGCCTGACCTATGCTGGCAGGCTGCCGGCAGGATCGGAAGTGGTGGCAGGACAATGGTGGCCGGTCGATTATCGCGGACCGCCGCTGCTGTCGCTCGACGCTGGTCTTGCCCGTGACCTGCATCTGAAGATTGGGGACAGTATGACATTGAATGTCGCCGGCCGCGAGATAACCGCGACAATAGCCAACACCCGACACATCAACTGGTCGAGCCTCGGGATCAATTTCTTCATCGTGATGGCGCCCGGCACACTGGAGCCGGCACCGCAGACCCATATCGCCACGGTGCGGACACAAGACGAAGCCGCCGAGGAACGGATTGAACAGACGATCACGAGCCACTTTCCCAATGTCTCGACCGTGCCCATCGCGGCCGCGCTGGCCAAGGTGGCGGCGGTCCTCAGCGGCTTGAGCCTCGGGATTCGGGCGATTGCCGCCCTCCTCCTGACGGCGGGACTTCTGGTTCTTGCCGGGGTTGAGGCCGCCGCGCGGGAGCGTCGCATCGCCGATGCCGGGCTGCTGCAGATTCTGGGTGCAGAGCGTCGGTTACTCGCCAACAGCTATCTGATCGAATACGGCGCGCTCGGGCTTATCGTGGCCATCGTCGCGACCCTGATGGGATCGCTCGCGGCCTGGTTTGTCGTCGTGAAGATCATGCAAATCCCATGGGCGATGCCCGGAATCACGGTCTATCTCATCCCTGTTTGCACCGTGCCGCTGACCATGCTGATCGGTTTCGCCGGGACCTGGAGCGCGCTTGGCGGCGGGCGTGGCGGCAGGTTACGGACGTTGATCGCTCCAACTTGAGCGGCAGGGGGTGGCGTCAGGCGGCCATGCTGCCGAATTGGCGCTCCGCGAGCCGGGCGTAGAGCCCTCCTTCGGCGACCAGCTGGGCATGGGTCCCTTCTGCCACGACATGGCCTTGCTCCATCACGATGATACGATCGGCCTTCTGCACGGTCGCCAGTCGGTGGGCGATAACGATCGTGGTCTTCCGGTGCATGAGCCCGTCCAAGGCAAGCTGGATCAGATATTCGCTTTCAGAGTCGAGTGCGCTGGTGGCTTCGTCAAGCAGCAGGATCGGTGCATCGCGCAGGATCGCGCGGGCAATCGCAAGGCGCTGGCGCTGACCGCCGGAAAGGGCGACGCCGCGTTCGCCAAGATAGGTGTGATAGCCCTGGGGCAAGGCCTCGATAAAACCGGAGGCCTGGGCCGCGACGCAGGCCGCGCGGATTTCCGCGTCCGTCGCGCCGGGGCGGCCGTAACGGACATTCTCGAAGGCGGTATCGCCGAAGATAACGGTATCCTGTGGCACGAGGGCCAGACGTTCACGCACGGCCTGTGGATCGGCCTTGGCGATATCGACGCCGTCGATCCGGACTTGACCCCGCGTCGGGTCAAAGAAGCGCTGCATCAATTGGAACATGGTCGTCTTGCCGGCGCCGGACGGGCCAACCAGAGCCACCGTCTCGCCCGGTCGAATTTCGAGTGAGACATCGTCAAGCGCCAGGATACCCGGCCGCAACGGATATTCGAGGCTGACGCGATCGAAGACGATACCCCCGATCGCGGGCGATGGCAGTGCTATCGGTCGGGCCGGTGTCGCGATATCGGGTACGATCGATAGCAGCTCCATCAATCGCTCGGCAGCGCCTGCAGCCTGCTGGATCTCGCCCCAGACCTCCGACAGCGCGCCGACAGCGGTGGCGACGAAGACGGCGTAGAGGATGAACTGGCTAAGCTGACCACCGGTCATGGTGCCGGCGATGACCGACTGGGCACCAACCCAGAGCACGCCGACGATCGACGAGAAGATCAGCACGATCACCAGCGCGGTCATCATGGAACGAGCCCGCAAACGACGAACGGCAGTGTTGAAGACGCCGGTGATGGCGGCGCCAAAACGCTGGCGATCGATGGCCTCATGCGTGAAGGCTTGCACGGTCTGGACGGCGTTAATGGTCTCCGACGCGTAGGCGCTGGTATCGGCAATACGGTCCTGGCTCGCGCGCGACAGCTTGCGCACGCGTCTTCCCATCAGCACCAGGGGCACCACCACGGCCGGCACGGTAATGAGGACAAGGCCGGCGAGCTTGGCGCTGGTGATCAGCAGCATCACAACGCCACCGATCAGCAGAACGAAATTTCTCAACGCAATCGACACGCTTGATCCAACGGCCGTCTGGATCAGCGTCGTGTCGGTCGTCAAGCGAGAGATGACCTCGCCGCTGCGCGTGACCTCGAAGAAGGACGGGCTGAGACTCAGGATATGATCATAGACTGCCTGGCGCAGATCGGCGACGACACGCTCGCCGATCCAGCTGATGCAGAAGAACCGCGCGGCGGTTGCCAGGCCCAGCAGGATCGAGACCAGCAGCAGAAGCAGGAAATAGCGATCGATCATGCCGCCATTGGCGCGGGTGAAGCCATGATCGATCATCTGCTTGACGCCCGCAGGAACAGCCAGCGACGCCCCCGCCGCAAGCAGCAGGAAGAACCCAGCCAGTGCCAACACGCTGCGATAGGGCAGGATGAATGGCAGCAGTTTCAGCAGGACGCCAACATTGCGGCTCTTCTGCCTTCCGGCTGCTTCGCGGCTGATGCTGGCCGAATAGGCGGCGCCCTTGTCGCTCAACGGGGGTCAACTCCTCAAGGCGGAATGGTCTTTGATGGGATTGTCGGTCGGATTTTTCTGGACGATTTCGGTGGGCAGGCCTGACACGTGGAATAAACGCTCCTGTCACAAAGAAATAGTGAGTCTTATGAATAAATCCAGACATGGTCGCGATAACACTTCGGTTAAGGCGACATGCGGGATATTGAGCCCGGGCGGCGATAGCGTTAATTGCTTTCCTTAAAA
>CAIXXC010000351.1 GCA_903923205.1 uncultured Rhodospirillales bacterium
GGTAATGCCCGCAACTGCAGTCGGCAACGCGATCGGAAGATCGACCAGAGCGTCAAGGATGCGACGACCGGGAAAGCGATAGCGCACCAGCACCCAGGCGACCAGAAGACCCAGCACCATATCGATCGCGGCGGCCAGGAAAGAGATGCAGAAGGTTACCCTGAAGGCCGATTGCACCCGCTGCGACGACAGCACCTCAAGAAACCCGTCCCAGCCGATATGGGCGGCGCGCAGAACCAGCGCCGCCAGCGGAATCAGGACGATTGCGGACAGATAGAAAAGCGTAAACCCGAGGGTCAAACGAAATCCCGGCAGCACTTCGTGCCGCCGGGAGAACAGTCTCAGGTACCAAGGTTGGGCAAGCGTTGCCGCCAAATTACTTCACCGGTTTGTAGATCTTATCGAAGATGCCATCATCGGCGAAGAACTTGGCTTGCGCCACTGTCCAGCCACCGAAGCTGTCGATAGTGGTGGAGCTATCGACTGATGGGAACTGCGACAAGTATTTTCCGAGTATGACGGCATTGCGCGGACGGAAATAGTGCTTGGCCGCGATTTCCTGGCCCTGTTCAGTATAGAGGAAATTGAGATAGGCTTCAGCCGCCTTGCGTGTGCCATGCTTGTCGACATTCCGATCGAGCAACGCGACCGACGGCTCGATCAGGATGCTGCTGGACGGCACCACGATCTCGAGACCTTCGGCCTTGAGCTGCTGTTGCGCCAGCAGTGCCTCGTTCTCGCCGCCGATCAGGACATCACCCTGATGACGCTCGACGAAAGTGATGGTAGAGCCGCGTGAGCCTGTATCGAGGACGGCAACATTGGCATAGAGCTTGGCCACGAAATCAGTCGCGGCGGCGTCGCTATTGCCGGAATGCTTCAGGCTATAGGCCCAGGCGGCCAGGAAATTCCAGCGCGCGCCGCCTGAGGTCTTGGGATTCGGGGTAATCACCTGAACGCCGGGCTTCACCAGATCCGACCAGTCATGGATCCCCTTGGGATTGCCCTTGCGCACCAGGAACACGACAGTGGAGGTATAGGGCGAGCTGTTGAAGGGCAACCGGATCTGCCAATCTTCCGGCAGTAGCGTGGTCTTTTTTGCGATCTTGTCGATATCGCCGGCCAGCGCCAATGTCACCACATCGGCCTCAAGCCCGTCGATCACCGAACGCGCCTGTGCGCCGGAGCCGCCGTGCGAGGTCCGGATAGAGATATTCTCACCGGCATCCTTCTGCCATTGTGCCGCAAACTGTTTGTTGAAGTCGGCATAGAACTCCCGCGTGGGGTCATAGCTGACATTGAGAAGGGTGGTGTCGGCATGGGCCGCGCCCGCGAAAACGCTCAACGATGAAACGGCGACCGCAACCCCGAGGCCGATAAGTTTGTTACCCATAAGACTATGTCTCCAAACGATACTTGCTGGAACGCTGCAACCTCGGCCCAAAAAAGGATCGCGAGATTAATTACATTTTCTCTGTGTATATTAACTTCAATTCCGTTTCCAATATAACGGAGGAACCTCCGTTGTCAACGGCGAACGAAAATATATTGTCGGACATGTGAGCAATGAAAGCAGCGGCATGACAGACCTATCGCGCGATCTTGAAATCACAGGCATGACCTGTGCCGCCTGCGCCGGTCGGGTGGAGCGGGGTTTGCGCGGGACCGAGGGGGTTCGTTCCGCCGCCGTCAATCTTGCGACCGAGCGAGCCCATGTCGTCGCGGATGACGGAGTCACCATAGCGGACCTGATCGCTGCGGTCACCAAATCCGGCTATCTCGCCCGCCCGGTCGCTGAGACCTCTGCCGCCCGCGACGAGGCCCGCATTGCCCTGGACCTTCGCCTGCGACACGAGCGGATCGAACTTGCGATCGCCACCCTGCTGACGCTGCCCCTGCTTGGCGGGATGGTGCTCGGCGCTTTTGGATTCGCGGTCATGTTGCCGGGATCCGTCCAGGCGATCCTGGCAACGCCGGTGCTGTTCTGGTGTGGCCGCAAATTTTTTGTCAATGCCTGGCGCGCGGTCCGCGGCGGCTATGGAACCATGGACGTTCTGGTGGTCCTGGGGTCGACCGCCGCGTGGCTGCTGAGCATGACCGCACTGCTCTCGCAAGCCATGCCCCAGCTCTATTTCGAGGCCGCTGCCGCCGTCGTCACCTTCGTCCTGCTGGGCAAACATCTGGAAGCCATCACGAAGGCCCGCGCCGCCGCATCGATCCGGGGCCTGATCGCGCTGCGGCCTGAGACCGCGGTCAGACTGATCCAGGGTGTCGAGGCCACCGTACCGGTCGACTGGCTTTCGCCGGGGGATCAGGTCGTGGTCCGTCCGGGCGAACGCGTTCCGGTTGATGGAATCATCTTCTCCGGCAATGCCGCCCTTGATGAATCCCTGCTGACGGGCGAGAGCCTTGCGGTCCCGCGTCACCCGGGTGACCGTGTCATCGCCGGGTCCGTCAATACCGACGGCCACCTCGTCGTCGATACGATCACGGTCGGCGCGGAGACGATGCTGGGCCAAATCGCCCGGCTCGTTGACGCCGCGCAGAGTTCGAAGGCACCGATCGAGCGCCTTGTCGATCGCGTCTGCGCCATGTTCGTGCCCAGCGTTGTCGTGATCGCTCTGGCAGGCCTGGCGGGACAATTGCTCTACGGCACGCCCTTCGCGGCGGCTATGATCGACGCGGTTTCGGTGCTCGTGATCGCCTGCCCGTGCGCGCTTGGCCTCGCAACCCCGGCTGCCATTGTGGTGGGCACCGGGGTTGCCGCCCGCCATGGCATCCTGATCAAGGACGCGGTGGCGCTGGAGCGCGCGGCACAGAAATTCGACACCGTCGCCTTCGACAAAACCGGTACGCTGACGGAGGGCCGCCCGGAAGTGATCGACATCATCGCTTCGGTCCAGACGGATGCCGACACTTGTCTTGACCTCGCGGCGGGTCTGCAGGTCGGCAGCAAGCATCCCCTGGCCGATGCAATCCGCCGCCGCCGTGAAGGCCATGACGCCATGCAGAACGTCACAGCTTTCCAGGATCATGCCGGGCTCGGCATTTCCGGAACGATGGGTGGCGTTGCCTATGCCTTGGGGAATCATCGCCTGATGGTTCAGTCGGGAATCGACAGCAGCGTGCTCGACGCTCTCGCCGCGCCGCTGGCGAAGCAGGGGCTGACCCTGTCGTGGATGGCTCGCCTGTCACCGCCGCAACTCCTTGGCGTCATCGGCTTTGGCGACCATGCCCGGCCTGGTGCCGCAGCCGCCGTCCAGGCGTTACAGGCGCATGGTCTCAAGACCGTGATGCTGACGGGCGACAACGCCGATGCCGCGGCAAAGATGGCGGCGGGCCTTGGTATCTCCGATATCCGCGCCGGTCTGCTTCCCGGCGACAAGGAGGCGGCTTTAAAGGCGCTTCGCCGCGAGGGGCGGCGCGTGATCATGGTCGGCGACGGCGTCA
>CAIXXC010000352.1 GCA_903923205.1 uncultured Rhodospirillales bacterium
CTTGGCTGGAGTTATGATCGACTTTGGGGGGGGGACGTTGCACGCCCCGAGGGAAAACGGTGTTTAGCCACATCCCGCATTAAGGTGGCGCTGTCTAGCGCCACATCAGTGGAGCCTCCGATATTGGAGGCTTCCCCCTTAACATTTGAGCCATAATACGACGATTTGCAATTTGCGGCAATTTTTGCAAAATGCCTGACGATTTGCGAATTCTCGAGACATCAAGCCCCGGTCTGATGGGCCACAGAACCCACCATCATCCGTTCGCGCTTGACGAATGGTAGACCGCGACGTGCCGCCTCAATGACGGCCGCGTGCCTGCAGATACTCTCGGGAATTTCGCTTTCACCCTTGATGTACCTTGAAATCGTTGCTCTTTTCCGACCAAGCTGATCAGCAGCCGCTGTCAACGACAGGTTCATCCTACGCATCCAAGCAGCAAGATCTTCGGCGCTGACGATTTCGATTAATCCGGACATGAGCTTCTCCCGACACAAGCAGGGCCATCCGCATCGGCCCCTCACGGAAGATATTGCAACTGCCTTGCCGCGCGCCGACTCTGTGCAACCGATGTTGGAGCGCTGTCAGAATTGGCGACGGCGAAGTCGGGACCGCTGCGGCCTCAAACGCTGGCGGTATCAAGCAGTGCGAGGTCCTGCGCTGTCAGATCGAGATGGACTGCCCGAACGAGGCTCACCATCTGCTCAAGAGTCGTGGCACTCGCGATTGGGGCCGTCACCGCCTTTTGTGCCATCAACCACGCCAGGGCGACTTCTGCGGGCTTGGCGCCGTGCTGAGAGGCAACGGCATTGAGGGCATCGAGGATCCGCATTCCCCGTGGATTGAGATACTTGGCGATACCGCCACCTCGGGCACTCTTGATCAGATCAGCGTCCGAGCGATATTTGCCCGAGAGAAATCCCGAGGCGAGGCTGTAATAAGTTATGACGCCGATATTCTCGCGCAGCACCAGTTCCTGGAGCGCACCATCGAATCCTTCCCGATCGAACAAATTATACTCGGGCTGCAGGGTTTGATACCGAGGAAGTCCCTTTTCCTTCGCAACCTTCAAGGCGGCGGCCAGTTGAGGTGCGTCAAAATTGGAGCATCCGATCGCGCGGACCGTCCCTGCCTTTAACAGGGCATCGTACGCGCCGAGGGTCTCTTCATTGGCAGCGCTCGCGACATACCAGTGGGACTGATAGAGATCGATCCGGTCGACGCCCAGACGCCGCAGCGAGCCCTCGACCGACTGCGCGATCCAGGATGCGGAAAGATCCTTCACCGGCTTGCCGAGAGCGGAACCTACCTTGGTCAGGATCAAGACCTTGTCCCGCTTCGCCGGTTGCTGCTTCAGCCACTTGCCGATGATCGTTTCCGACTCCCCGCCCGAATTGCCGGGCGCCCAGGCGGAATAGACGTCAGCGGTGTCAATCGCGTTCAGCCCCGCATCCACAAAGGCGTCAAGGAGGGCGAAGCTGGTCTTCTCATCGACAGTCCAGCCAAATACATTACCGCCGAACACAAGGGGGGCGACATCGAGGCCGGTGGTGCCAAGGGCGCGTAGCTTCATGGATCGATACCTCTTTCGTTATCCAACGCGCGGCATCAGCGCGCGCCCGGGCACCATCATCGATTAGCCCAAGCTCGGCACGAACGCTAGATGACAGGTGGAGTCGCAGCGGAAAACCTTGATTGGCCTGGGCGCACAAGATTATTAACATGTTGTTTTATTTATATGAACAGTTCTGAAATGGTTGGTCTTGAGGTCGCTTGACAAAACTTCGGCGGCGTTGCGACCATCGGGTACGACATAGGTCCGACGCCCCACCCTCATTCATGGAGTTATATGCCCAATACGAGCGGAAACGCCGCATTACTCGCCCATAAGATCACCGCTCCCCAACCCCATCGTAATGCGGTTGAGCGCCGTGCACTGCTGACCAAGCTTGGTGATACCGGTCGTGAGCGCGTTTTCTTCATTCATGGCCCGGCCGGGCACGGCAAGACCTCCCTGATGCTGCAGGCGGAGGCCGCAGCGCGCGCGAAAGGCATGGCAACGGGCTGGCTGTCACTGGACGAAACCGATAATGACAACAGGCGCTTCCTGGGCCAATTGCAGAAGATATTCTCTGGCCTCGGCAGCCCACGTCCCACGCTCACGAGCGAAGCGGATCCTGCGGCTATGGAGCCAGGAGCAGGCTGGCTGTTCAACCAGCTTGCCCTGGTTGACCGGCCGGCCGCCATCTTTCTGGACGATCTCCATGCCGTTACGAATCCTTCGACAATCGGACTGTTGCGCCAACTGTTGCTGGACAGCCCGCCCCGAATTCACTGGTACATCGCGAGCCGGACGCTCCCGGATCTTGCAATCGCCCGGCTTGTGGTCAACGAGGAAGCGGTGATCCTGCAGGCTGCTGAGTTACGCTTTACGCGCGAGGAGACCCGCCTTTTCTTCGACCGCGACGATCGCTTCGCGCTGACAGGCGACGAACAGGATGCGATCTATCTGGCCACTGAAGGATGGCCGGCGGCACTCCAGCTTTATCGGCTGGCGCTTCATACCCCCGATGTTCGGGCTGATCTGCGCTTGCGGTTGCGCCATCAACCCCGCGAATTGACGGATTATCTCGCCGACAACGTCCTGTCGCACCAGGACCCGTCGGTTAAGGACTTCCTGCTCAAGACATCCTGGCTGCAGCGCATGTCGGCCCCCCTCTGCGATTCCATCCTGGGTCGCACTGATTCGTACAATATCCTGTCCTCGCTGGAGCGAGCGGGCCTGTTCGTCCGCAAGCATACCTCCGAGGAGGGCTGGTACACCTATCATGCGATCTTCTCGCAGTTCCTTCAGCACCACGCCCGTTCGGTCGGAATGGATTCGGTCAAGGATATCCACCGCCGCAGCGCTGAATGGTATGTAGGCAATGGATTCCTGGAAGATGCCGTCCATCACTATTGCCAGGCCGGCGAGTTCTCGCGCGCGGCCGACAGCTTTGACGAACTCGCCGAGAAGCTGATACCCGACGGCCAGATGGTCACGGTCGAGCGCTGGTCGGAGGAGATGCCTCTGGCGGAACTCGAGAAGCGCCCCGGATTGGTTGCGAAGATTGTCTGGTCGCTCTCATTCCTGCTGAGCCGTCAGCGCAAGCTTGAGCCGCTGCTCGACATCCTGCGCAAGCACCCGGTGGAAGCTGGCATGTCCGCCGACCCGACAGTCGCACGGTGTATGGCGCGACTGCTTGAAGATGACCTCGCGGACGCGGCAGCCATCGTCACGGGCATCGATACGGAACATGCGACCCCATCTTCCTTTCGCGCGTTCGAACTGAGCGGCGTTGCCAATGCCCGCGGCTATGCAGCAATGGCGTCGGGGGATTTCGACAGTGCTCTTGCCCAACTGGCGCGTGGGCGCGAGTTGAGCGATCGCGGTGGTGCGACATTCACCTGGGCCTATTCGATCGGTAAAACGGCGATCACGATGGTCGCACAAGGGAGATTGCAGGAAGCCCTCGTCCGGTTTCGTGCGGCACTTGCAGACCCGCGAATGTTTGTGGCGGAATCGATCTCGAAAGCCTGCCTCGCGTCTGGCTACGTCATGGCGCTCTATGAGGCTGACGAGCTAGACCATACGCTGGACTTCTTCCTGACGGTGCATGACCGCACCGCGAATGCGTTCATTCACGACTATCTCGCCGTCGCCTACACGGCGATCGCGCGTATTTATGATGTTCGCGGTCAGTCCGACAAAGCACTCCAGACGCTCGACGAGGCGGAGGAGCTTGCTTATGCAGGTCACTGGCCCCGGGTCACCAGATTGATCAAATGGGCCAGGGTGCACCGAGAACTTCTCGCCGGGCGGCTCGATCAGGCGCAGATTATTGCTGGCAAGATCGCGCTCTTGGGAGAGCCTCAAGACCTCCATTGGGTACGATTTTCGGAGGAAACATCGGGCGCGGAGATTGGACGCATCCGGCTGGCGCTGCATGCGGGGGAGCCGGCGCAAGCGCTAGAACTGATTGCGCCAGTCCTCACTGCAGCGGCATCGAGACAACGCGTTTTTCGCGAAATCAAGCTATGCGCCCTAGCGGCGCTGGCTCTTGCACGTCTGGGGAATGAGGCGGCAGCCCATCAGCGGCTGGAACAGGCACTCCGTCTCGCCGCCCCTGGAGGCTATGTCCGCAGCTTCCTCGACGAGGGCGAGATGATGGCGCAATTGCTGATGGCACATGCCCATCGCAAAGGCGGCGAACGCCCATCGGGACGCGGCTGCACCTGCGATCGTGTCACAGGCGAGTTCCTCGACCGGCTGGTCCAGGCGATCAATGGCGAACCGGGGGCGACGGAAGCCGAGGGCCAGACTATCCCGACTCCACTCAAGCGAGGCAGCCCCGAGGGATTTACCAAGCGCGAAAAGACCGTCATCTCGATGCTCGTGCGCTACGCCTCAAACGAGGAGATCGCCGCAGCGATGTTCATCACGAAGGATACCCTCAAATACCATATGAAGAACATCTACGGGAAACTTGGCGTCAGCACGCGTCTGGAGGCGATCCGCGTGGCCGTGGAGATGGGCCACAAATAGAGGGCTTATTATCAGCTCTCCGAAAAAATTCCCCTTTCCGGGTAGGGTAATTAATCCGCGTCTGGGCTACGATGATTCCCAAGTCGCAGTCTAAAGCCGACGCCGGGGAGAAGAACTGATGGGTAAGCTGATCAATATCGACAACGGGGGAACGTTGACGGACGTCTGCGTCATCGATGGCGAAAATATCTATCGCGCCAAGACGCTGACAACACCGCACGACCTCTCTCGATGTTTCTTTGACGGGCTGACCAAGGCATCGCAGCAAGTCTATGGTAAGGAGGACCTGCTGGCGCTGTTGTTGTCCACCGATCACATTCGCTATTCAACCACCCAGGGCACCAACGCCCTAATCGAGCGCAAGGGGCCAAGGCTGGGCCTTATCCTCAGCGGCACATTGACCAAAGAGGCGCTACAAACGGCAGGAGCCGGTGATCTTTATAGCTCCCTGATCGAAGGGCGCCTCGATCGCCTTGACGCCGGCCTCGACGATGACGCCTTCGAACTCGCGCTCGTCAAGGCTGTCAATGGCCTGACCTCCGCCGGCTCGAACCGGATTGTCGTCGCCCATGGCGGGCCGGATCGGACAGCGGTCGAGCGTCGGATCAAGGTCTCGCTGCTGCAAAAATTCCCGCAGCATTTGCTCGGGGCCGTGCCGATTCTTTATTCGAGCGAGGTCGTTGAGGATGAGAACGATGTGCGTCGTGCCTGGACGGCACTATTCAACGCCTTTCTCCATCCCTCGATGGAGCGCTTCCTCTACAACGCCGAGCACAAGCTCCGCACCAGTAACGCGCAGAACCCACTGCTGATCTTCCGCAATGACGGCCATTCCGCCCGTGTCGCCAAGACGATTGCGGTCAAGACCTACAGCTCGGGCCCGCGCGGCGGCATGGAAGGCGCCAAGGCGGTGTCGCGTCATTATGGCTTTAACCACCTCGTCTCGATGGATATCGGCGGGACGACGACAGATATTGGCGAAGTCGAAAACGGCGAAGTCCGGAGCCATCTTCGCGGACAAATCGAAGGGGTGGAGATCTCGTTCCCGCTCTGCGACGTCATCAGCGTCGGTGTTGGTGGCAGTTCGATCATCAAAGTTGTCGATGGCCAGATCAAGGTTGGCCCGGAAAGCGTCGGCAGCGCCCCTGGTCCCGCCTGCTTCGGGCTTGGTGGCACCGAGGCAACCATTACCGATGCCTTCCTCGCGATGGGCTTGCTCGATCCGATCTCCTTCTTCGGCGGCGAACTCAAGATCGACCTCGATCGCGCCCGCACCGCCATCGAAGAGCGCGTGGCCAAGCCGCTGGGGATTTCGATCGATCTGGCAATCGCGACGATGGCCAAGGCCTGGGTCGAAAAGGTCGCTCAGAACCTGAAGGAATATACCCACCTCCACAAGGACACGGTCCTTGCCGCCTTTGGCGGGGCGGGTCCCTTCGTCGTCTGCAAGGTCGCCGAGGCGGCCGGCATCTCCCGCGTCCTGATCCCAGGCCTCGCTGCCGTGTTTTCTGCCTATGGCATCGGATTCTCGGACATCGCCCACGATTACGAGGCCGCACTACCCGAAGCGAATGAGGCCGCGTTGGATAAGGTCTTGAAGGGCCTGCTCTCCCGTGCCGAGCGGGGTATGTATGCCGAGGGCTTCTCGCTAGAACAATGCACTCTTGAGCAGCTCTTGAAGGTGAGTGTGGATGGTGTGGATACACTCCACCCGATCCAGGGTGGCAAGCTGCCCGCCAATGTGCCGACAACCGGACGGCTCTCTGTCATCGTCAATGCGACACGATCGATCCTGCAGCCAAACGTGAAAGGCACATTCGGAAGCGGCGGTGCTGCGGCAAGCGCAAGCGGTTCGCGCTCGGTTCTGGTGGCGGGCGATAACCGCGGCTTGCCCCTCTATAGGGTTGAGGGACAGGCGCGCGGCGTGACCGCGGATGGACCTGCGGTGCTTGAGGACCCCTACTACACCTGCCTGATCGATCCCGGCTGGCGTTTCGAGCTTAACGACAGCGGCGACATTCTGCTGACTCGCGTGTGAAACCGGCGCCAAACGCGTCCAATAAATAATCAAGTCGAGGGACCGCTATGAAAGTTCTCATCACCGAAAATCTTCGCATCAACCTCGATTCCGAGATGTGGGAGTGTCGTCATTGCGACAAGGTGCTGATCTCCGCCCGGGATAATTATAAGCGAGGGTTGCTGGTCTATAATCGCGACCCGCGTGAGGTCCATAAGCCGCTCCTAGACCCTACGAAATACACGCGGACATATTCACCGGACCCCGACTGGTGCCGGCTGATCGAATATTACTGCCCGGATTGTGGCACGATGATGGAGACCGAATATCTCCCGCCAGGTCATCCGCCGCTGCGTGATATCGAGTTCGATATCGACGCGATGAAGGAACAGTGGAAACATCGCGAAGAAGTTCTGGTCCCACCGATCGGCAATGAGCCGCCGGCAAGCAAACGTCGACACACACATAATCACTGAAACAAACGCCTCGACGAAGAAGAAGCGGAGAATATGCAATGAAGCGGGTTTCAGTCGATATCGGCGGGACTTTCACGGATTGTTTCGTCGCCTGGGACGATAAATATATCGAGAGCAAGGCGCTCACGACCCATCAAAATCTTGCGCTCGGCTTCAATGAAGCCCTGCGGAACGCCTGCGAGGAACTTGGCACGACCGAACGTGACCTCCTTAGCCAGGTCGACTCGGTGCGCTACGCCACCACACTTGGCACCAATGCCCTGATCCAGCGCAAGGGACCGCGCCTCGGCATGTTGACGACGATGGGCTTTCGCAGCTCAGTCCCGTTGTCACGCGCCAAGGGCTATGCGGTGGGGCTGCCGCACAAGCAGCAGATGGATGTCCCTAACGCACAACGGCCCGATCCGATCGTGCCGATCCCCATGATCCAGACCGTTCGCGAGCGTATCGACTTCAAGGGCGAAATCCTGCTCGAACTCGATGAGGATGATCTTCGAGAAAAGCTTCGCTTGCTGGTTGACAAGGGCGCCGAGGCGATCGTCGTTACCCTTGCCAATTCAGTTGTAAACCCGAAACACGAGTTGAGAATTCGCGAGGTCTTCCTAGACGAATATCCTGGCCATATGCTGGGCGCGATCCCGATGTTGCTGTCGCATCAGGTGGGTGGCCGCAAGGGCGAGTATGCCCGCGCGATGTCGACCATCATGGACGGCTTCCTGCATTCGACCATGTATTACGGCCTTGGCACGCTTGAGTTGAACCTGCGCCAGTCCGGGTACTCCAAACCGATGCTTTGCAACCATAATTCTGGCGGCATGGCGCAGCTGAACTCGACCGACGCGCTGCAGACGGTGCATTCCGGTCCCGTCTCGGGAATTGCGGCGAGCGAGCATCTCGCGTTGCAGACCGAACTCGGCAATATCGTGGCCACCGACATGGGCGGCACCAGCTTCGATATCGGCATCGTCGTCGAAGGCGGCGTGAAGTATTACGACTTCAACCCAGAAATTGAACGCTGGATGGTCAGCGTACCGATGGTCCATCTGGTCACTTTGGGGGCCGGTGGCGGGTCGATCTGCTCCTATGACCGCATGTACGATACCATTCAGGTCGGCCCGCAGAGCGCGGGCTCCGATCCAGGTCCCGCCTGCTACGATCGCGGTGGCCAGAAACCGACCGTGACGGATGCAGATTTGATGCTGGGCTATCTCGATCCCGGCAATTACGCAGGCGGCCGCATCAAGCTCAATCCCCGTCGGGCCAAGCAGGCGATGGAGGATCTGGCCGACCAGCTTGACATGGACGTGATCGGCGCGTGCAAGATCATGAAAAGCACCGTCGACATGAACATGGCCAATGGCATCGCCCGCGAATTGCGGACGCGCGGTTATGAGCCTGAGGATTTCACCATCCTCGCCTATGGCGGCAACGGCCCCTTGCACGCCTGCGGCATCGCCCGTGCCCTCGGCGTCAAGAAAATCCTGGCCCCGCCGTTCGCCTCGGTCTTCTCTGCCGTGGGTGCCGGCAACATGAACCAGTTGCATATCCACGAGATGAGCACCTGGACGGTCCTTTTCGATGCCAATCAGAAGACGCTCTTTACCGATTACGCCCTGTTCAACGCCCGGGTCGAGGAGCTTGAGCGCCGCGGTCGCGAAGATCTGACCCGTCAGGGCTTTCCGGCCGAAAACGTCGAGTACCGCCTTGAACTCGACATGCGCTACGGCAACCAGCGCGTTACGACTGCAGTGGTGACCGATATCCACCGCCTTGGTGGCCAGAGTGACGTGTTGAAGCTGATGGAACAGTTCCATCAGCGCTATGGCGAGCGCTTCGGCGAGGGCAGCCAGGTGAC
>CAIXXC010000353.1 GCA_903923205.1 uncultured Rhodospirillales bacterium
CTGCTCGACGACGCCCGCGATTTCGCTGCCCGGCTCACAGAAGCGGGCACGGATTGCCGCCTCGACGTTGTTCCTGACATGGAGCACGTCGCAGTGACACGTGACCTGACCTCGATCGGCGCGCCACATACGTTCGCGCGACTGGCCGCATTCGTCACGG
The DNA here is from genome assembly GCA_903923205.1 of uncultured Rhodospirillales bacterium. GTDB lineage: Bacteria > Pseudomonadota > Alphaproteobacteria > ATCC43930 > CGMCC-115725 > CAIXXC01. The sequence continues at coordinate 161 of CAIXXC010000353.1, forward strand.
AGCGGATGACGGCGGGGACGTCCATGCTCGTTTGCCGCATTGAGCCATCATACCAGCCGTCCCGGTAATTCGTGGACGGGAGCGGATGCATGTTGACTGTCCACTATCTTCGTCAGCCCTTGTGACGTGCCAAAATTGACGCCATTCTCGTGCCCGATCATTTGAAGCCCGTGCCAAAATAGAATGCATCGCGCGCATGCCTGATCCCGCCTGGCGGGCAGACTATTCGAACAAATAACCGAGCCCTCGGTATCCCGCCCGCCGCCTTGCCGCCATACGCCCCAGAACAGGAACTGCGCCATCAACATAGTCGACGACGAGAACGTTGGTCTTGCCCACGCGCTGACGGTGCAAGCGGCCGACATACTGTGCCAATGTGCCTTTCCACGAGACCGGCATTGTTAAAAACAGCGTGTCGAGCCTGGCATCGTCGAAGCCCTCACCGATATATCGGCCCGTTGCCAGGATAAGGCGCTCTTCAGTGTCGGGAACGCCAAGGGCGATATCGCACTGGCGCCTTTCCCCGGCTGACATGCCGCCCCGCATAACGGCGATGTTTTTGACAAATCCCGCAAAGCGCTGCTCGAGATATAGCAGATGATCCTTGCGTTCGGTCAGGACGATCGGGGAGCGCTTGGCCTCGAGAGCTTGCAGCACGTCGTCGAAGATCAGGTCATTTCGGCCCTCGTCCTGCGCCAACGCAGCATAGACAGCCGGCATCGCGGGCCGCTCGGCCGCAGCAAGAGCGATCGGCAGCGCAAAGCGAGTGAGCCGTTCGCGAACTTTGTGACTTATTCCGCGTTCGGTCGCCTGGGTGCGTGCATCCACCCGATGCCGAACAGGGCCGCACTGCATGAAGATGATCGGATGATGGCCATCCTTGCGCGCAACCGTCGCCGAGAGCCCCAGAACATGGCGGGCTTTGGCACGACGCGCGACTTGCTCGAAACTTGATGCGGAAAGGTGATGGCATTCATCAACCACCAGATGTCCGTACCCGGCAACCAGATCGGCAACCTCGCCTTTTTTGACGAGGCTCTGAATCAACGCCACGTCAATTACGCCAGTCGGCTTTCGTTTGCCTCCACCGATTGTGCCGATCTGCTTGGGATCAATGTCAAGGAACGACCGTAAACGAGCCACCCATTGGTCAAGTAGTTCACGGCGATGGACCAATACCAGGGTGTTGCGTTGTCGCTCGGCGATCAGCGCTGCGGCTACGACAGTCTTGCCGAACGCTGTGGTTGCGGCGAGGACACCGTGGTCATGGGAGGCCAGGTCTGCAAAGGCCTTCATCTGTGACGGGAGCAATTCGCCTTGGAACCGCACCGTATCCGGAAGCGGTTGACCGGCTTCGCGATGATCCTGCACAACCATCGTGATTCCGTGGCCGCCCATCAGTGAAGTTAATTCATCAAGGCAGCCACGTGGCAAAGCGATATGGTGCGCGTGCAGTTCGGCACATGACACGATGCGCGGCTTGCCGAAGGTCGCAAACCGCATGGCCTGGGCACGATAAAACTCCGGATTTTGGAATGCTGCGAGGCGGATGACCTGAGCAACCAGACCAGGGGGAAGCGCCTTGCGCTCAAGATAGATCTGATCGGCAAGAACCACGTCCACTGTTAGCGGTAGATTTCCTTCAATCTGCAACGCTTTGGGGCGGCGCGAGGGGGACATTTTCCAAGGCTCTGTCGCGAATTCATCGTCAACTGGCATACGTACGCCAAGGATCCGGCCCGAGACCTCAGCTTCGCCAGCGATGCGTAGGATTGTCTCGGCGGGGTTGCGCTTCAGTGTCGATAGGAAAGCCCATTGATCCCCAAACGGTGTGAGGCTTTCATCCACAAACACGCTGTTGGCAACTTGTCGCGCGCGCCATTGCAAGGGCAACGCGATCAGATTGCCGAACCCACCCAGCGGCATCGTGTCCTGGTTGGGGAAAAAGCGATCATAGGACGCAAATCCGATTTCCGGACGGCGCTCCATAGTTTCAGTCAACAGCGCGGCACCCATCTGCCGTGCAACAGCGGCCGGGATCGGCGCATCGAAAAATATCCAGACATGCCCGCCGTTGCCGGAGCGGGAGCGCTCAAGCGCGGCTGCAATCCCACGTTGGAGACATGTCTCCAGAAACGCTGACGCATCCTCAACCCAATCTGCCTTGTCGAAATCGGCAGCCAGGAACCAGCAGGTCCCGTCGGGAAGCAGCGGATAAACGCCAGCGACATAATCGCCGCCGCCGACACCGCCTCCGCGCAAATGCCGGCTGACGACTTCGTCTGAGACCGGGATGAAGGCTTGATTCGGGCATTCGCCGCACTTCACGGCGGGTTTGGCGCAAATTCCGCGCCGCCATTCATTTGCGCAGGCTGGCGAGTACCCGGCACGCGAGGCCTTCAGGTTCTCCCATCGCACCGGGAAGACATCGGTGCGGCCTTGGAACAGGCGACGGAACAGGGCCACTTTCGCTGAGGCCGGAGAATTGTTGGTGACCGAAGCCTGCGAGAGGTCGGGTTTTGGCCTGGTCCTATCGAGAGCGGACAACTCCCGCTGATGGTTGGCAAGTGTTGCTTCAAGACTCGTCTGCTCTGCCTTCAATTCAAGCAAACGTGCGCGAATGGTCGAGATCTTGCTTTCGATTGCCCCTGAACCGCCGATATTTTCATTGCTCGCCGAATACGCGTCGCCAGGCGGCCAGCCAGGCGCGTTCGGAGCTTTGTCAGGCATTGTGTCCACCAACCAGAGTATAGCTGGTGCTGCGTCCGCCCGCGGATTCTTTCGCAAGTATGCCGAGCCCGATCAGCGCATCTATGTCGCGCAGGGCGGTGTCGGTCGAGCATTTGGTGATCTTGGCCCATTTCGACGAGTTCAGTTTGCCTTCGAATCCGTCGAGCAAGCGATTGAGCATCAGGCGTTGCCGGTCATTGAGCGGCGCGTCCCGGTGCGTTTCCCAGAATCGCGATTTGGTGAAGACGTGCTGCAAAACGTCTTCGGAGTGCTGGA
>CAIXXC010000354.1 GCA_903923205.1 uncultured Rhodospirillales bacterium
ATCATACGACGATATCGTCGATCATTGCTGCCACGCCTGGAACAAACTCGTCGATCAGCCGTGGGCGATTATGTCCATCGGAATGCGAGACTGGGCACATGGGTTATAATCAGCCGGAACTGGTATAAGGGGCGTTCAAACGCTACAGCCGATCAACATGGCGGCACGATGCGCCGTAGAAGCGCAAGACTCCGGCCTCGAAGCCTCGAACGGCGATCCGCATCTCAACAGTGGCTTCGCCGCCCCAATGTTTAAAGCGGAGCGTTCTTTCCTGCTCCGATGCTTGCGTGACGTCCTGGATCGCCTGCGTGGCGAGAAACCCTGTCGCATTCGAGATAATTTCCAACTCCATCTCGGCCTCAGGGCCAGAGGCTTCAACGCATTCAAATTGAAACGTGACTTCAAAGGTTCCTTCCGCCAACCGAACGTAGGGACCATAAATTATATGATGTTCGGGATCGGCCAATTCCGCTTCTAGGCAATCCTCGCTAATCGTAAAGGGATGCCGGCTGCTGAACCTTTCGGCGCCAAACCAGTCACTCGCAAGTGCGCGTTTGGCATCATTCAAGAACCCGCTGTAGATATTGAAGCGGTAGGAAGCGACTTGGCGCTTGCCAGCACGGTCATGGAAATTCCGACTAACCTCAGTGGTGTAGACTTCAAATTCATCATCGCTGATTTGTACCAGCGATGTTGGATCTATGACGCTGAACTCATCGGGAAATGGTCCGGTAATATCAAAGATTCGGATATTGCCGGAATGCGGGGCAAGGACCCAACCGAAGGGTCGATGGAGCAGATAGTCAAAACCGAGCTCAGCGGCGCCAGTGTCGGACATGTCGGGCCTAAAACGCGTCGTATGGCCGATCCCAATCACGATCTGGTCTAGTAAAATTCCATTTGAGCCGCCGCGATAGGATGGAAAATTACCGGGACCAGCTTCCCGGATGGGGTTTGTTCCTGTGACCGCATCGAGAAGGATTACGTCGGTCTCGCGACGCCATTCCTGCAACATGATGGGTGGGTCGAAGCTATGGATGAAGCCGAGATGTCCATCCGGGTGCGTGAAGGGGGACCAGTTCTTTCCAACGGGGATATGTTGAGGGATCAGCATGAGCCGCCTGCGGAAAGCGGTTCCTTCCCGTTCGTAAAGGTGGTTCCTCCATCCAAATTTGTGGTTGTATGCAGTCGCTACGATTGCTGGTTGGCCGCCATGAACGAAGAGACGGGGGTCCTCCCCATAGCCGAGATCGTGACCATTAAGGACAACGCGACTATTGAACCAATCGTGGCCGGTGACGCGTCTGGCGCAACGCCACCGTTGCTCTTGGGCCTCACAATATCCGTGAAAGATATCGATCTGCTCGCCATCCAGGGTGCTTTCCAGCAGGCATTTTCTTGAATGGAGTGCTACCGGATCGAGGGCTTGGGAGGCATTACGCATCGTCTCAGGCTATCCCTTTGTCTCGTCCAACGCGGGAGTTTCCATACGGGATAACAGTTATGCCTTCAGTGGCGGGAAATAGACGCCACGGATCAACAACCACACTTCCCGGCAAAATCGGAATGTAGGGAGCTTTGGCGTGGGAAAGGCCGCTCGCTTCTGGATAAGCGACAACGGCGTTATGCGCGAGGAGACAGACGCATGGCCCGGAAACGTCTGGTCGATCGTTCGTCTCAGGATCGGCCCAAATGACCGGTGCGCCCATCTGCGAGAGGAAATGTGCAACGAGCAAGCTATAGGAGCCATCAGTAAACGGGACACCTGGCTTGTAGCTCTTCCCGTTTATGATGATCGGGAGCTTATGGGTCGCCGCCGCTTGTGCGACAACTTTCGCCAGATTTTCAGCTTGGCGCTCGCGGCTTTCGATGATCGACTGGAACAGGTCATAGCCGAGATCAAGGCGATCGGCTAGGAAGCGGAGCGCGATATTGTCGCGCGGATGGCAGGGGCCACCGTCCCCCATGCCCGCGGTCATGTACCGCGTACTGACGATTCTCTGATCGGCCCCTTTTAAGGCGTCAGTCACGACATCGACATCAATGTTCCCGTTATTCTGGGCAACATCCATGATCATGTTCACGACGCCGATTTTCATCGAAATAAATGTATTGTAAAAAATTTTAATACATTCGGCTTCATCCCAGGTGCCAATTGCGTACCGCGTCGAACCGGTGATGGGTTGATAAAATCTTTGCAGCACCGCGGCATCGCCTGTCACCGTCCCGTCTTCAGTGCCGATGATGATCATCTCGGGATTCGCGAGATCCCATTTCACAGAGCCCATGGCAATGAGATAGGGGTTGTAAATGAACCGCGCATTGGGGATCAGTGAAACGAGTTGCTCACGCGACGTCCCAGGCAACACAGTTGAGATCAGTACGACAAGCTGGCTCCGGTTCGTGACCTCATTCAGATCACGAAGTACTTGCTTAACTCTTGAATAATCGAAATCTTTTGGCTTTAGAGATGAGCTGGGGGCGGCGCCGCCATAAGCCGGATCATGGGGCGTTTCTACTGCCACGAAGATTATATCACGACCTCTGACCGCGTCCTCCAGACTGGGTTCCATTTTTACAGAGTCGCTGACCCGAGGTGCGATATCATAACCAACCACATCATAGTGTTCAGCGAACACCTCCGCGCAGGGGAGTCCGAGCTTACCGACACCAACGACACAAACCTTAAACGTCATGTTTTGGCCCCTTCGCATGTGCCGTATCGCCGTCGCGCCCAGAATTGTAACGATGATCCAACGTGACCCCTCTCATTTTATGTTTCGAGCCCTGGCACCGCGCTCGAACGATGGTATTCACCGCGGCGCGAAAAGCTCCAGCACTGGCAGCAAAAATATCTACAGATCTTTTTCATATTGAAAGATGGAAAACGTGTAGACAGGTAGCTTTCAAAACGGGAAATTAGAACGAAAAAAGACTAATAATTGTAATATCCATTACAGTCATTTCAAGATAGAAGAATAGTAAACCTCCAGAGAGTCCAACATTTTATCAACATGAAATTTTTCCTCGAATGATCGCCGAGCATTCGAGCCAAAAATCGTTCTGGTTTCATGTTCTTGAACAAGGCGTTCAATACTGTTTGAGAGCAGTTTCTCATCGGGTTCAGGAATCAGAATTCCCTCTATTCCATCGGTTATTACTTCGGAGACGCCGCCGACGGCAACGCCAATTGACGGCTTTCCGAACATCATAGCTTCGATAAAGATAAGACCGAAGGATTCGTACCGTGACGGTGCCACAAATATATCGCAGGTGGCATAGTGCCGAAGTAAATTTTCGCGGCTGGCTTGACCATGAAATGTCGTTCGGGCCAATACATCTCGGTTATTGGCGTGCTCTGCAATAAAACGGTCCTTATAGGTTTTGCCCTCTATGACCTGATCTGGGTCGCCGACCAGATCAAATCGGAGATGGGGGTAGCGCATGAGCAAGGCGGGTATCGCCTTCAGGAGAAGATCCACTCCTTTGCGAGGCTCTAGCCGACCGACGAAAAGAACTCGAACTTCCCCTTCGTCGCGGGGCAGGGGTACTACGCCTGCGGTAAGATCGCTGAACCCATGCGGCACCATCCGGAGTCTATCTTCATCGATTGTGAGGTCGTAGCCACCCTCGATATCGCGGACGATACCGTGAGAGTTTGCGAGAATATGGGGCGCTGAAACCAATAGTTCGCCCTCTCCGGCGATGGCAGGTTGAACATGGTTTCTCAAATAAGAGGGGTTCTGGAGCCAATCCGATTTAAATGGGAGCCCTAGTTTATAGGTGGTGTGAAGGCTGACGATCGTTGGAATCGCTGACTCATGCAGGGCTACCAAAGATTCGAAATCAAAAATCGGGCCCGAAATGATCTGAAAGCGTCTGCGTTCCTGGACTCTTTCGATCTCATCGTACAGCGCTGCGCTGTAATCGATCAACGTATGGGGAATTGGCGAGAATTTGGCCCTCAATTCCGTGGAGGCGGCTTTGACAACAATCCGGTGGACCCAGACACCCTCAATGAAATCTATATACGGGAAGCCGGTTTCGGAGCGTGCGATAACGGTGACCTCATGGCCCCGGGCCGCGAGGCCCACGGCAACCTCTCGGGTCCATTGCCCGATCCCGCCAGTACCAACGGGTGGATAATCTTGTGAAAGCAGGCAAATCCGAAGGCGGTCATGTGCGGGCTTCGGTAATGGGAATAGCTTGTAAAGCGTGGCCGCCCCCTCGGCAGCCAGAGCATCGGTGATCGAAAGCGGGCCCGAATGACCAAAAGCGTCACGAACCCCGTCTGCAGCGCCACGCTCTACCTCGGAGATCAAGCGCGCAACCGTTGCAGGGTCCGCACCCATGTTCAGCAAACCCCGCTTCCAGCCGCGCTCAAGATCCACGTAATGGGCGATGTATTCCAGGACCGCTTCGAGCGAATTTGTCTTCAGGCCGTGCACGCAGCAAAAATATGCCTTGGAACGGAGTTGGGGATACATCGTCCGTGGCACCCGCGCCGCAGTGCGCATGTGACTGGCTGCAAACTTATGATGTATCTCAGCTTTGGGAACGACAACCGCCTCCCATCCTCGATCGGCCATTCGCAGATTGACATCGGTTTCATCAAGAAAGTAGATAAACTCCTCATCAAACCCGCCAATCTCGACCAAGTTCTTACGCCTGGTCGAGAAGTTCGTTCCCGTCATACTGAAGTAATTGTTAGAGTCGAGTGTCACTCCATCTAGAGTCTCATAACTCTTGGAATTCCCATATCGATCGGCGACGACATATTTGCATTGAAAGTCGATGCCGGCCTGATCGCGGATAAACCCTCCAACAGAGATGATATTAGGGTCTTGGTAGGGAGCTACAAGAAGATCAAGCCAGTCGGGCTCCGGAATGGCATCGTCATCAATGAAGACGATGATATCGCCCTTCGCGTAGGCGATTCCGATATTCCGCGCTGCCGAGAGATTGGCACGAGTGCAAGGAATATATCGAATATAGTCCGCGTGCTTGGCCGCGATCTCCGCGGTGTTGTCATGGGAGGGTCCATCGACGACAAGGACTTCGAAATTTGGGTAGCGAATTTGGCGAAGACTGAGGAGTGTGCGATCAAGTGACTCCGCACGATTGGCGGTGGCAATGATGATCGAGACTGACAGGACGGGTGCCGTCGGAAGTGGGCTCTTCATTGCGTGCTCATGGGGTCTTGGATCGGTGATGGGACCAGCGCGACAAACCATCGACCGCTGCGGCCAGCAGCTTAAGCTGGTTATGGACATCAGTTTGCGGGACTTCGACGCTCTGATGGTTGTTGCCGTTCGTGGATCCACTGATCCGTCGAGCGACGAGCAAGGACTCGACGATCGAGGATAGCACGTCGAACTGGATAGCCGATTGTCGAGCCCGGAACGGGCCACCCGAGAGCAGCCAGCCGATACCGAAAGGCAATGAAAGCAGGAAATGCTGACGTTGCCAGCGCGTGGCGCGGGTAACTCCGCCGGGCAAATAACCGCGGCTTTCGAGCCAGCGCACGCCGCGCAGCGACGCCCGTAAACGCTGCAGCGGTCGACCGTTCAGTACAGCCTCGCCGATCAGGTCCAACGCTGACCGCGCACGTACCCGAATCTTTCCTGCGGCGAATACGTCTTCCTGAGCCAATTCGACGACCAACCGCGCCATAGGATCCACGAGGACCACGCGTGGCGTCGGATGGTAGAGATCAAGCGTTATGAGGTGCGGCCCGATGCGAATATCCACGACCCCGCTCCAAGGGTGGGACAAAAACATGATCAAGGGCCAGGGGCCGGACAAGCGAATCGAGAGATTTGTGCCAAAACCAAACAAGCTCGGTGCGGGAATTTCGTCGCCTCGGGGAACGAAATCCCTTCGCCTCCATGATTGCGAGGAATCGTCTCCGTCTGCACTGACGAAGCCCTTCTCCTCCAACAGCGACCAAGCCGCGCCTGGGCGTGGGGCAAAGCCAAGGATAACCACCTCAGAGCTCTCGGCGGCAGGATTTTTTCCCGCGATGACGAGTTTCATGATGATCTGACTTTCATATTCCTGAATAAAATCTTCAATCGACTCGCCGTGAAGGATTCATCTAGAATTGCATATCGATAATAAATCTAGATGAAAAAGAGGAAATTCGAAGTATTTCCTAATCGTTCGTTATCTAGATCATGCCGCATAATTTTTGCATCACAATATGTCCAAAAATTGCGTGAGCATCTTCGCATAGCTGCATATCATTGACTGCGGCCCAAACTTTGTGTTGAGCAATATCCTTGAGGCGACCACCACTATAACCGCAGAGACCAAGCGTCACCGCGCCATTCAGGTTCGCGTAGTCGACGGCGCGAATGACATTTTCCGAATTGCCGCTGCCCGATATGGCGATGACCAGATCTCCCGGGATCAGAATATTTTTCAACTGTTCAGCAAATAGGTCAGCGAATGAAATATCGTTGGCATACGCCATGAACAGCCCGACGTTATCCACCAACGTGCGGCCACGAAACGGTCGGCCGGAGCGCAGGAATATGCTTTTGTTCCAATCGGTGATGAAGTGGAGAGCAGTCATCGAGCTGCCGCCGTTCCCGAGTGTGATAATTTGGCGCCCGTCGATCCAGGCTTTTGCAATGACTGCTACGGCCGCATCAATCTCGTCTCGGTCGAGGGCTTCGAGGGCGCTGGAAAGCTTCGTAAGATATGTTGATGCGGAACCAGTATATTCGCTCATTATAACCGTCCTTCAATCCCACCGATTTCCGAGACACTGCCAGATTATTAGGTTGTGCTCGGGTGATAAAAAATGATCCTGCTTCCTTCCTGAGAAAGTGGCATTTTCACACAACGTAAGGGTTCCAACACCCGGCGAATCGCTTCGTGACGCTCTTTGGGCGCCTGAACGAGCATGAAGCCGCCGCCACCCGCGCCGAGGAGTTTCCCACCGATCGCGCCCTCCTTGCGGGCAGCGTTGTAGTACCGATCGATCTCCTCATCGGTGATGCCGTCCGACAGGCCACGCTTCAAGACCCAACCCTCGTGCAGAGTCGCGCCCATTGCCGTGATGTCACCTGCGTAGAGCGATTTGGTGAAATCCAGGGCCAGGCTCTTCATTGCAGACAGGGCATCCGCCACTCTGGGATCGTCCTCACTTCGACGAGATTGCGCGCGCAGAATGTTGCTCGCCGAGCGTGTGCGATTTGTATAGAAGCACAGCATCTGGTCTTCAAACGCATTAATATGCTGGCGGGCGCAAACTATAGGCTCAACGATTACGGATTCGTCCTGATGAAAATGGATCAGGTTGAAGCCTCCGAACGCGGCGGCATACTGGTCTTGCTTTCCTATCGGCTCTTTACAAATGTCGATTTCTATCTCACAGGCATTGCGGGCAAGGTCCGCTGCGGTGCTGTACTCACCTTTATAGGCATTAAGGGCGTTCAAGAGGCCGACAGTGAAGCTGCTGGAGGAACCGAGGCCGGTTCCACTCGCGGGGATATCCGCCATCGAGGTTATCTCGATACCGGAGTCGATGCCTGCCTTTCCGAGCGCGGCACGCACCAGGGGATGGGTTACCTCGGTTGCTGTCCCGACCTCTTCCGTGATCGAATAGCTCACACGGATGCGCTGGTCGAATTTCCGATTCACGGCGACAAATATATATTTGTCGAGTGAGGTGCTGACAACCAGCCCCCCATGTCGGCGATAGAAGGCGGGCAGATCAGTGCCTCCACCGAGGAAACTCATGCGTAACGGTGTCTTGCTGATAATCACGATGACAATTCCATAGTCCCGCTTAGGTGCTCGGCCTCGGATAGCGCGCTCGGATCACCCAAACGGCATGATGCCTCATGGTCGTGCCAGCATCGGGTTATCTCGCCTGGGTCCAATCCGAATGCCTCGGCTCTGTGAAAAAATCGTTCCTGCCGGATCGGCTCAGGTGTTGTCACCATATACCGCCGGTGATTTTTTGCAGCAAAGCTAAGCGCCCTTCGGCCTTCAATAATAACTGGGCCGCCAGGGGCGAAGCGCAGGCTCTGCCGACCTACCTGACGAAGGTGTGCACTATCGAACGTCGGCACTTCGACCACACTTTCGCCGCGAGTATCGATGAAACTCTCGATGATTTGGCGCACCTCACCCAGAACGTGCTCTTCATCAACACCTGAAGCTGTATCGCCGTAGTCCGGCCACCAGTTGTCGATACATAATAAACGGGGAGAAAGACCGTTCGCGCGGGCGGCTTCAGCTAGCAATCGTCCCCATGTTGATTTTCCGGAACTCAACGGACCGCCAATAAATATGACACTCTCTGCGGTCAAGGTTCTGACTATCTCTTCCGACCTTTGACGCATCGCGGGGTATACGTTAACGATGAAGTTTCCTGCCGCGGCAATATCTTGGAAAACATAGTCGGGATTCTGGGAGTACTGGCCGTCTTTTCCCCCGTGTCCGGTACGAACCAGAATTGCTCGAACGCCGGCGCGATGGGCTGTTTCGAGGTCCGCGGTCTGGTCTCCAATCATCCAAGACCCCGCGAGGTCTAAATGCAGCGATTCGGCCGCCTGCAACAGCATTCCTGGCGCGGGTTTGCGACACGAGCAATCGATTTTGAGCTCGCTGCGCTCACCCGCATACCCACGATGAGGGTGATGAGGACAGTAATAGATCGCATCGACATAAGAATGACCAATGGCCAGATCTCGTTCTAGCGCCGCATGCACGCTTTCAAGCGTCGCTTCAGACAATGTGCCATGAGAGACATAGGGTTGGTTCGTCACGACAATCGCGGGGAGGCCCGCCTTGTTGAAAAGCCGAACGGCGCCGACTGCCCCCGGTAACAGCGTCATCGATTCAGGGTCAAGAACGCCCTGGCGCTCAACATTGAGCGTACCGTCACGGTCAAGAAACACGGCTGCCCGCCGACGACCGCTGTGGATTGGATCGACCTTGCCGTTTTCGAGATCCTGATTGACCCGTCTGAGCCTTTCAGGCGTGCCCATGTCCTTTATGTATTCCACACTGCGGTAGGCCGTTATTGCGACGCCTCGTTGCAATAACGTCGGAAAGACATCGCGACCGAAATCGCGAATTTCCTGTGCGCTATCTGCGACGACTGATTGCAAGCTCTTGCGTTCCATCACGTATAGAGCCGCACTCACCAAATTCCGGATGGGTTCGCCGCCGCTGCTCCACCGCGTGAACCTGACGACACGGTCTTCCCCATCCGTCTCCACTAAATCGGAATCGAAAGGGTGGTCATTTGGGTGCACGAGTATCGTGATATCGCTCGCTCTGGAGGCGTGATAATTCCAAAAACGACCAAGGTCGACATCGAGCATCGTGTCGCAATAAAGTACCAAGAAACGGGAGTCGAGCCGTTCAATTGCTGATAATACAGCACCCGCGCTACCGAGTGGTTTTTCTTCGACTAAGGCGCTTATGGTTAATCCAAATCGAGAGCCGTCCCCGACATATTCTTTAATAACGTCTGCGCGATGACCGAGCAGCAATAGAACGTCTTCAAACCCATGCTTTCGGCATAGCTTTAGTTGATGCCCAAGGACCGTTTCCGGGCCCACCTGCGCCAAAGCCTTCGGCAAGCCACCGGTGACCGACTGCAAACGTGTTCCAAGCCCGCCGGCAAGGATGACTGCCTGCCGCCTCACGTTGCTTTCAATCCTGCTCTTTCCGCCAATTGTACGGTGACCGCCCGAACGACGGCATGCCGGGATGAATACGTCGGCGCCCAGCCGAGTTTCTTCAATTTATCGACCGCGTAATGGAACTTCGGCACGTCGCCGACCCAGCCTCGGTTTTCGCTGCCATATTGGATCGTCGCGCTGGGAGATGTCTGGGTGACAACGGTTTCGGCGATCTCCCGAACCGAGACGCCGGCATCTTCTGGCCCAATATTGAAGCAATTTATGCGATCCGCTGCCTTGCCGACGATGAACTGCATGGCCTCGAGCAGGTCATCCACGTAAAGATATGGCTTCATTTGAGTCCCGTTGCCCAGCACGACCAGGCGATCCGGGGTAGCTTCGAGCTTGTCGAGAAAGTCATAGATTACGCCGTGTGTCGCGCGCGCGCCGATCACGTTTGGGAACCGAAAAATCCATAATCGATCAAGGTGGCCCTCCGACAGAGCGGTCAGTACCGCCTCGCTCGAGAGTTTCATGGCACCATAGTTGGAAATGGGGAAGAGCGGCCCAATATCCTCTCGAAGGGCGATGGGGCCATGATCGCCGTAAACTGCGGAGGTCGATGCGAACGCAAATTTGCGCACGCCAAAACGACGGGCAATTTTGGCCGTTACGTAGGTGGTAAGAAATGTATCCCTGTAATCGATATCGGGGTCTTCGCCGCCGGCTGCGATATCAGAATTGGCTGCGAGGTGCCATATCATATCGGGATCG
>CAIXXC010000355.1 GCA_903923205.1 uncultured Rhodospirillales bacterium
CGCTTTGCCGAGCGCGAGCGGCACCAGATCTTCCTCGAGCCTGAGGGACTCGACGATGATACCGTCTATCCCAACGGGATATCGACCTCACTGCCGGCGGATATCCAGGCTGAGCTTCTCAAGACGATCCCCGGGCTTGAAAATACGCGGATGATTCGGCCTGGTTACGCGATCGAGTATGATTACGTCGATCCGCGCGAATTATTGCCCACGCTGGAAACGCGCCGGGTGCCGGGCCTTTATTTTGCAGGTCAGATCAACGGGACCACAGGTTACGAGGAAGCAGCGGGGCAGGGGCTGGTCGCCGGTCTCAATGCCGCGCTTGCGGCTGGTGGGTCGGCGTCCATCTTGATTGATCGTGCCGATGGCTTCATCGGGGTCATGATCGATGATCTGGTGACACGCGGCGTGACCGAGCCCTATCGCATGTTTACCTCGCGCGCGGAATATCGTCTGCTTTTGCGCGCCGATAATGCCGATCGTCGGCTGACCGATCGGGGCCTTGAAATCGGCTGTGTCGGTTCCGCCCGCGCGGCGCATTGGCGCGAAAAGAAACAGGCACTTTCCGAAGCATCACGACTGGTCAAATCGCTCGCGATGACCCCGCCCGCCCTGCGACGTCATGGCATCAACGTCAATGCGGATGGGCAGTTGCGTACGGTCGCGGCGCTCCTGGGCCATCCCGGCATGGACCTCGCACGGCTGTCGACAATCTGGCCGGAACTGGGTGGGCTTCGCGCCGATGTCGTGGAACAGATCGAAATCGATTGTCGCTACGCCGGATATCTCGACCGGCAGGAGGCCGATATCCGTGCCTTTCGCCGCGACGAGGCGTTGAACTTGCCGCTTGATCTCGACTATGCGCAGGTTGGCAGCCTCTCTAACGAAATCCGGGCGAAGCTCAGTGCAGCCCGGCCGACGACACTCGGCGCGGCGGGACGGATCACTGGCGTAACACCGGCGGCCCTGGTCGCTCTGTTGAAGTTCGTCAAGCGGGATTCCGTGGTAAAATCCCTTCCCCGCGATGGGGAAGGTTTTGCCGCATGATTTTGTTTCACGTGAAACAATGACCAAACCTGGCGAAAAAATTGTCCAAACATTGCGCGTGCTCGGTGTTACCGCAGAGATCGAATCGCGGCTTGTCGCCTTTGTTGATCTCCTGCTCAAATGGAACGCCAAAATCAATCTTGTCGGACCAAAAACGCTAGACGATCCCTGGACACGCCATATTCTCGACTCTGTTCAGCTTAGGCGCTACCTGCCGCAACCACCCTGCTCGCTTGTGGATTTGGGCAGTGGTGCCGGGCTTCCGGGTCTGGTTCTGGCGATCCTTGGCGTTGGCGAGGTTCATCTTGTCGAATCAGACGCGCGCAAATGCGTGTTCCTGCGTGAAGCGGCCCGCGTGACCGAGACGGCGATCACGATCCATAACCTGCGAATCGAGGCGACGCCGCCCATCGTAGCGGATGTCGTGACCGCCCGTGCGCTTGCGCCTCTCGACGAATTGCTGCCAATGGTGGCGCGATTCCTCAAACCAGAGGGCAGAGCGGTGCTGCTAAAAGGCGCACGCTGGGCGGAAGAATTGACCACCGCGCATAAATCCTGGCAGATGGGTGTCACAAATCATCCCAGCGTCACCGATCCCGCCGCGCGTATCTTGTTAGTGGAGTCACTCTCCCGTGGCTGAAGCCTCAAAACGTCCCATGCCCGCCCCCTTGCCGAAGACGCCGCGGGTCTTTGCCATCGCCAATCAGAAGGGCGGTGTCGGCAAGACCACAACCGCCGTCAATCTTGCGACGGCACTGGCCGCTGCAGAAAAGCGGGTCCTGCTGATCGATCTTGATCCACAGGGCAATGCCAGCACCGGTCTTGGGATCACGCCACGTCAGCGCGTCGTCACCACCTATGACGTGATCATGGGTCAGGACGAAATCGGCGCGGCCCTGGTCGCGACGACCGTCCCTGGCTTGCAGTTGGTGGCGTCATCGGTCGCATTGGCAGGTGCCGAGGTCGAGCTGGTGAATGTCGAGCGGCGTGAATTCCGGCTGCGCGACGCCTTGGCACGGCTCAACATCGTTTATGACTACGTCCTGGTAGACTGCCCGCCCTCTCTTGGCTTGTTGACGCTCAATGCCATGGTGGCTGCGAGCGCCGTGCTGGTGCCGTTGCAATGCGAGTTCTACGCGTTGGAGGGGTTGAGCCATCTTGTGCGGACAATTGATCGGGTGAAACAGCACCTCAATCCCAATCTGGATATCCAGGGCGTGGTTCTGACCATGTTCGACAAGCGCAACAACCTCTGCGACTCGGTTGCCGAGGACGTCCGGGGTTACTTTGGTGACAAGGTCTACAACACCACAATCCCCCGCAATGTCCGCGTCTCGGAGGCGCCGAGTTACGGCAAGCCGGTCTTGCTATACGATTGGCGCTGTGCCGGGGCGCAGGCCTATATCCATCTCGCCAGCGAAGTCCTGTTCCGCGAGCAGGACTACGCCGCCGCGTTGATCTAGCAGGAGTTTCAAGGACTTGGCCGAGGACGGAAAACGCCGCACCCTGGGACGGGGCTTGTCGGCCCTGTTCGGAGAGGACGCCGACGCGCCGCCGGAAACCCGCAAGGCGACGCGGGAGATTCCGATCGAACAGATCCGGCCCGGTCGTTATCAACCGCGCCGCTATTTCGATCCCGATGCCATCGCCACCCTGGCAGCGTCGATCCGCGAGAAGGGCATTCTGCAGCCGCTGCTGGTGCGGCCCTTGCCACATCTTATCAACACCTACGAGCTGATCGCCGGCGAACGGCGGTGGCGCGCGGCGCAACAGGCGCAGCTGCATGAGGTCCCGGTGCTGATCCGCGATCTGTCGGATCGTGAGACGCTCGAAATCGCCCTGATCGAGAATCTACAACGCGAAGATCTCAATCCGATGGAAGAGGCCGATGCCTATGCGCGGCTGATGAATGAGTTCCAGCACACCCAGGAGGAACTTGCCCGTGCCGTTGGCAAGAGCCGCAGTCATGTGGCCAACACCCTCCGCCTTTTGGTCTTGCCAGAAACGGTGCGGGACCATTTGACCGAGGGCCGCCTGACCGCTGGCCATGCCCGCAGTCTGATCGGGCTGGAGCAGGCCGAGAATGTTGCCCGCGATATCATCGCACGCGGTCTGAACGTTCGTCAGACCGAAGCTCTGGTCCAACGACTTCGTCAACCGACGCCAGCCGCCTCGGCGGCGCGAAAGCCGTCGCTACTCGATGCCGATACGATCGAGCTAGAGCGGCTTGTATCCGCCGGCCTCGGCCTTGCCGTGAAGATCAGACACAAAGGCAACGGCGGCGATATTCTCATCCAATACAAGAACTTCGACCAGCTCGATCATCTTATCCGCAAGCTGAGCTGAGCGCGGATAAGCCCCAAGACGGCTTTTTACGACTTTGGCTTTGGAATTCGGCCAAGGCTAAGAAGCGCTTGCCGACAAATGGTGTCGTCCGGAAAACCGGTACGCTTGCAATTGAACTCTGCGGTATGGAGCAGGCTCAGCATCCGCTCGATCCGGGCGGGCGGCCAGGCGCGCAGCTGCGCGCGGAAACGATCGACGAGCTTGAAGAAAAGAGGGGGTCGGACACCCTTGATCACCGAATCGATACCCTGACCCGCCGCGAGGTGGCTGGCGGCAAGATGAAGCTTATGGGCATGGCGGAGCGTCGCCCGCAGGATGGATACCGCACTCGTTCCCTCCAGAAACAGCCTGTCTAGGCCCTCTGCTGTGGCCCGATATTGGCCGTCGAGCGCGTCGTAGATCACGTCGTCAAGCGCGAGCGCACTCGAATCGCCGACCGAAGCGACAACATCGGCGAAGCTCAGGGTCCCGCCTTCGCCGCCGAGCAGGATCAACTTCTCAAGCTCCTGGCGCGAAACCATTCGATCATTGCCGAGGTGGTTGACAAGATACTGCACCGTATCTTCATCGATCCTGATGCGGTGGCCCGACATTGTATCGCGGATCAGGCGCGCAACTTCGGCCGGGCCGTCGGCGTAACAAGGGATGGCGCAGGCTATGCTCGCCGCTTCGCATGTCTTGCGCAGGGTCGAGCGACCGTCGAGTCCTCCCGCTTCGAGCACGATCAGGGCGTCACCGCGTGGCAGCGTCAGAATATACTCGACCGTTTTCGCCAAGGCATCGCCTGCATCCCGCACGCGGACGACGCGGCGCCCGCCAATCAGGCTCAGGCTGGAATATTCATCGGCGAGGCGCGCTGGCTCCTGGCGAACCCCCTCGCCACTTAGCTGGGTCAGGCGAAACGGATCGTCCGTAGCGCCGCCCAGAATAGCGCGGGTGATCGTTTCGGCGCGCTCGCGCACCAGGCCCTCGTCGGCACCAAAAATCAGCGCGATGGCGACATCCGGTGGCGGGCCGCGAAGAAAGGTCTGGATCTGGGCAGCAGCGGTCAGTTTCACGACAGGTTTAGCCCCTGGCGTCGATCACGATCCGCATTTCGGTCAGGACGCTGGAGATGCGTCCTTGAGCAGCAGCGCGATTCTGGCATGGATATCGTCGGCAAGGGTGTCAACCGCGCGCATCTCCCCTGATTGCTTGGCCGTGGTGTTGGCGTAGGCATCGGGCATGTCGTCGTAGAAGGTCGTGCCGAGCGAGGTGCCATTCCCGACAAGCTTCCGATCCGAGAGCCGACGCAGCGTCCAAGTCGCCGTCAGATTGACCTGTGTCTGGGCGATCGTGCCGTCAGTTCGATAGGCGATACCGATCGACTCTTCCGTGAGATCGACATGGAGCTGGTAAACTGGCGCACCATCGCCACCAGGATTGAAGCCATCGCGCAGGTGGTTCGTCAGGACGACGCCAAGGTGATCATTGATCTGGTCGACTGCGACCGATGCCAGGACCGGGTCGGTAAGCTGGTCATGCGCCTCATAAAGCGGCGAAAATCCGCACGCGCCCAGCAACAGCCCAAGGCCCCATAAGAGGGCTGCGCGACGCAGGATTTTAGCCGACGACATTAATGAGCCTGTTGGGCACGACGATGACCTTCCGCACCGGGCGTCCTTCGAGCGCCCGTTCGACCGCCGCCTGGGAAAGCGCGACCGTGCGAGCATCCTCCTCGGCGATGTCGCGAGCAAGCTCGATTGTGCCACGGAGCTTACCGTTGACCTGGATGGCATAGGTCACCGTGTCGTCGCGCAGCAGATCATCCTGCGCCACCGGCCAGGACTGATCGACCAGCAGGTCGTCATGGCCGAGCAAGCACCAAAGTTCTTCGGCCAGATGCGGCATCATCGGCCCCAGCAGAACGACGATCGTGTCGAGCGCCTCGCGAATGCTGGCGGGTTCGAGCGCGCTGATCTTGTCCTCAAGGTGGTTGGAGAGCTCACGCAGGCGGGCGACACCGCGGTTGAAGCGGAAATTCTCCAGATCGTCGGTCAGCGCGGCGATGGTCTTGTGCAGCAGCCGGCGCGACTCGCTGGCGCCGGCTGCCGGCGTGCCGATTGGCGCTGCCTGGCCCAGATGATCGACCACGAGGCGGAACAACCGGTTGACGTAGCGCCAGATGCCCTCGATCCCAGACGACGTCCATTCGAGATCGCGCTCGGGCGGGCTATCGGAGAGCAGGAACAGACGCGCGGTATCGGCGCCATAGGTCTCGCAGATCGCCTCAAGTCCGACGACGTTCTTGCGCGACTTGGACATCTTCTCGAGCCGGCCGACCGTCACCGGTTCGCCAGCGCGATCCAAGGTCCGGCCGTCATCTGTCGTGACGACGTCTTCCGGGTATAGCCATTGGCCTTGGGCGTTCTGATAGGTCTGGTGGCAGACCATGCCTTGCGTAAAAAGCCCGGCGAATGGCTCGGCGACGTCGAGATATCCGCAATGGCGTAGCGCGCGCACGAAAAAGCGCGAATACAGGAGATGCAGGATCGCATGCTCGATACCGCCGATATACTGATCGACGGGCAGCCAGTAATCGACGTCACGACGCTCAAAAGCCTGCTCGGACCGGGGCGAGCAGAAGCGGGCGAAATACCAGGATGATTCGAAGAACGTGTCGAACGTGTCGGTCTCGCGCCGCGCCTTCGCGCCGCAGGATGGGCAATCGACATGCTTCCAGGTGGGGTGGCGATCGAGGGGATTACCCGGCTGGTCAAAACTGACATCATCAGGCAGCTTCACCGGCAGGTCCTTCGCCGGCACCGGCACGATGCCGCACACCGCGCAATGGATCACCGGGATCGGGCAGCCCCAATAGCGCTGGCGCGATACGCCCCAATCCCGCAGGCGGTACTGAATAGTGCGCCGACCAATCCCGGCGGTGTCGAGTCTGTCGATGATCGCTGTCTTTGCCTGCGCGACCGAGAGCCCGTCGAGGAACTCGGAATTGACGAGAACGCCATCCGTCGTGGTGAAGGCTTCCGTCGTGATCTCAGGAACCGGACCATCCGCCGCGCGGACAACGGGAATGACGGGCAGACCGTACTTGTTCGCGAAATCAAGGTCACGCTGGTCATGCGCCGGGCAGCCGAAAATCGCCCCCGTGCCGTATTCCATGAGCACAAAATTGGCGATGTAAAGCGGCAGCGTCTCGCCGGGCTTCAGCGGATGCTTGATCTCGATCCGCGTCCGCAACCCAAGCTTTTCCGCCGTCTCAATGGCGGCCTCGCTGGTGCCGATCCGGTTGCAGTCGGCATTGAAGGCGGCAATCTCTGCGTCCTGCTCGGCGAGCTTGCGGGCAATCGGATGATTGGCCGAAATCGCGCAGAAAGCGGCGCCGAACAGCGTGTCGGGGCGGGTGGTGAAGACTTCGAGCTGTTCGCCGTCAAAGCCGTCGCCGACGAGGTCAAAGAACACCCGCGCGCCTTCTGAGCGGCCAATCCAATTGGCCTGCATCACCCGAACGCGATCGGGCCAGCGGTCGAGTGTCTCGATGCCGTGCAGCAGGTCTTCCGCGAAGTCGGTGATCTTGAGAAACCACTGGGACAGCAGCCGCTTTTCGACCAGCGCGCCAGAGCGCCAGCCGCGACCCTCGATCACCTGCTCGTTGGCGAGAACGGTATGCTCAACCGGGTCCCAGTTAACCCAGGACTCTTTGCGATAGGCGAGACCGGCCTGCAGGAAATCCAGGAACATCTTCTGTTCATGGCGGTAATATTCGGGATGGCAGGTCGCGATCTCGCGGCGCCAGTCATAGGCAAGCCCGATCGATTTGAGCTGCTGGCCCATCGTCGCGATATTGTCATAGGTCCAGGTCGCCGGATGACCACCAGAGGCGATCGCCGCATTCTCAGCCGGCAGTCCGAACGCGTCCCAACCCATGGGATGCAGGACATTGAAGCCCCGCGCACGCTTGAAGCGGGTGACAACGTCGCCCATCGTGTAGTTGCGGACGTGCCCGACGTGGAGTTTTCCCGACGGATAGGGAAACATTTCCAGGACATAATACTTTGGCCGTGACGGGTCCGTCTCGACCGCGAAGCTGCCGGCATCGGCCCAAGCCTTCTGCCAGCGCGCCTCGGATTCCAGAAAATTATAGCGCTCCATCACCCTTGAGAGCCTGTCCTGATAAAAGTCCCGATCGCGAGGATCGCGGGAGGCAGGGCCGGTGAGCCAGCCCTGCCCAGCCGTTACTGTTTCTGCTGTTCAGCCTGGGACGACACGAGCCGGAGTTCGCGCGCGCGGGTCAGAATCTCGTCTTCCAGCTTCTGCGCCGTCTTCACGTCCACGGCCGCGTCGATCCAGTTCCCGGTTGCGTCCTTGGTCTGCCGGAACACCGCCGCCTTCAGTGCCGCGGCGTTGAGTTGGCGGTCAAGGATATAGATCGTGACCTTGAACCGTTCATCGGGCGAGGCCGGCGGGGCATACCAATCGGTAATGATAACACCACCAAAGGGATCGGCAGAGGACAGCGGCAGGAACGACAGGGTATCGAGCGTCGCACGCCAGAGATAGGTATTCACGCCGACGCCAGGGGCGCCGTTGTTGTTGGACCCGCCCTTGATGCCGAGGATTTTGGCGAGACCGCCATCCGTGCTGAAGATCGTCTCCTGCGCCGGCTTGTTGTACTTTTCGTCCTTACCGTATTGCGAGGTATCGGCAGGAGTAACATGGCTGCACGCGCTCAAGGCAAGCGCGATCGACGAAACGACCAGCGCGCCGCCGGGCAGGCCTGAACACCGCAGCAAAAATCCGCCATTACCGATCGACCAAAACCGCTTTGCCATCTTCTAGACTCTCCGACCGCCGGATCTGGGGTTGACCCCGGCACTACATAGGGCAGCGCGGCTCATATCATGCTCTAGATATCCAATCCAGCCGATTGACGATTTCGCCGGACCTGCAACCGGTCCTGATTGCAAGCCGTGTGCGTCGTCCAATCATGACGGCGCGGCTGCCGACGATCATTTCGCAAGTGCGGAGTCTCGCTTGTGCATTGCACAATATGAAAGCGGAGCTCGCTAACATATTGTACTTTGACGCATTCCTCATACAAGAAACGGCTCCGAACACTCCGAAATTGTGGTGTTCAAGCCACAGTTTCGCCGTAAGAGCGCAAAAACCGCTCATCTTTCTTGACCATCCGGGATCAGGCCGTAATCTCCTGTGAGAAATCTTTGTGCAGAGTTTTGGCGACTGAGCGAATTGCCGCTTTTTTGCCACCCTACCCGGCTCCTTAGTTCCCGCCGGGTTTGTATTTCGTGGAATTTCTTAGGAGGGTTGTATGAAGAAGGTACTGTTGGGCACCACCGCATTGATCGCCGCGACGTTCGCGTCGCAGGCTGCCCGCGCTGATGATCAGCCGGTCAAGCTGTCGATCAGCGGCATTGCCCAGTTCGCCTATGGCGTTGACGTGAGCCAGAAGGGCCACAGCAACAACGCGGACACCACGATTTCGAAGCTTTCTTCCGATCATCTCCCCGATAGCGCGAAGACGTATGCCAACGTCGATCTCTCGGGCGATGCCAAGTTCAAGAATGGCTTGACCGCCGGTGCCTTCATCGAGTTCAGCGCCCAGCCGCAGTCCGCTGGTTCCGCGAACGTGACGACGATCAAGCAGGATTGGATTCACATCCTCGGCGACAGCTTCGGCGAAGTCCGCATGGGCGACCAGACCGACGTGCGCCGCGCCAAGGGCCTCGCTGCCCCGGCATGGAGCCCGAATTACTTCCTGAACGCCAACTCGCCTGACATCGCCTTCATCGGCAGCGGCGCGGCGACCAACACGACGACGGCCTGGATGGGCAATCGTTTCATGACCTCTATCGCCTATTTCTCGCCGACCTTCGACGGCGCACAGTTGGCTCTGTCATACGCGCCGGATAACGGCACGTTCAACAACGCCGGTCCCGGCACGACCGTCACGGCTGCTAACCCGACTTACGCGTTGGGCGCCAGCAAGACTTTCCTGCGTGATGTTTTCTCCGGCGCGATCAGCTGGAGCGGTACGGTCTCCGGCTTCACGATCAACAGCGATGTTGGTCTGACGACCGCATCGGCCAAGAAAAACGCGCTAACGCTCTCAGGTCTCCAGGCCAGCAACCCCCTGATCTGGGACGGCGGTCTCACCGTCGGTTATGGCCCGTGGCTGGTCGGCGCTTCGTTCGAACAGACCTCGAACCTGAACAATGGTTATGGCGGCGGTTTGAATCCGGAAGCTGTTGATAAGAACATCGACGTTGGCTTCACGTACACCATCGGCAACCTCACGACGGGTGTCGAGTGGTCGCGTGGTATCTATGAAGGCGGTCTTCTGGCGGTCGCGAATGGTGCGGGTGTCAACACCTCGTCCGATCCGAAGTCGCACTTCACGCTCGACACCATCACGCCGGGCGCGTCCTACATCATCGGGCCGGGCGTCGATATCGATGCCGGCGTTGCCTACAACGTCGTTCATGGTTCCGGCTATGACGCGACGGGCTATACCACCAGCCTGGATGGTACGGGCCAATCTCGCGGGCAGGAAATTGTCCTCGAGTTCGGTACCGAAATTAAGTTCTAGTTCGCGACGATCTCTCCGGAGATCTTCGTTACGACAAATGGGGGAGCG
Organism: uncultured Rhodospirillales bacterium; assembly: GCA_903923205.1. Lineage (GTDB taxonomy): Bacteria > Pseudomonadota > Alphaproteobacteria > ATCC43930 > CGMCC-115725 > CAIXXC01. The sequence goes on from CAIXXC010000355.1 coordinate 10,046, forward strand.
GCTTTCGGGCCGCTCCCTTTTTTGCGCCTCAACCCTTGCGGTGGACCGGCAGGGGGCCGAAGGCCTGGGTCACCGGCATCATCTGCAACTGGTTGATATTGACCCGCGCCGGCAGGTTCGCCACCCAATGGACAGACTCCGCGATGTCCTCCGGCAGCAGCGGATCGGCACCGGCATAGAGTGCCGCGGCCTTGGCGTCGTCGCCGAAGCGGATATTGGAAAACTCGGTACCGCCGACCAGTCCCGGCTCGATATTCGTGACTCGCACGGCCGTGCCATGAAGATCGGCGCGCAGATTGTTCGAGAATTGATGCAGGAAGGCCTTGGTGCCGCCATAGACGTTGCCGCCCGGATAGGGGAATTCGGCGGCGGTCGAGCCAAGATTGATAATGTGGCCGCGATTGCGCGCGACCATCCCGGGCAGCACGGCACGCGTGGCGTACAGCACGCCCTTGATGTTGGTGTCGACCATGACGTCCCAATCGGCGATCGCTGCGCTATGGGCGGGCCCGAGACCCTTGGCGAGTCCGGCGTTGTTGACCAGGATGTCGATGGCGGCGAAATCCGCCGGCAGGGCCTCTATTGCGGACGCCACCGCCGCGCCGTCACGAATATCGACCGTGATGGTATGGGTGTGTTCCCGTCCAAGCTCGTTGGCGAGCGCGGCCAATCGCTCAGTGCGCCGGCCCAGTGCGATGATACGCGCGCCGTCGGCTGCGAAGCGACGCGCGATATGCCACCCAAAACCCGCCGTTGCCCCGGTCACGAACACAATCATGTCTTCCCGCTCCTCAATAATCATTTGCCGGGTCATCCTAAAGCAGGATGGTCGTCGGCGCAAAGTTGAGGGGCAAATTTGAGGGACGGTGACGTCGGGCCATTGCCGTGGCAATAAGGGGGTCATGAACCAGACCGGCACCATTCCCGCGCTCGCAATCCGCGACCTGACCAAGCGTTTCGAGCGTGTCGCGGTCGATCGTCTCGATCTCGAGGTTCGTGCGGGGGAATTCTACGCGCTGCTTGGTCCAAACGGGGCAGGCAAGACAACCACGTTGCGCATGGTTGCCGGGTTGCTCGCGCCTGACGCCGGGACGATCTCGATCTTCGGCATTGATGCCCGCGTCGATCCGATCGCGGCCAAACGGGTGACAGCCTGGTTATCGGAAGAACCGATGATCTATGACAAGCTGACGCCGCTTGAATATCTCGCCTTTGTCGCCGGCCTCTGGGAGGTCCCGCCCGAACTTGCCGAGAGTCGTGCTCACGATTTGCTTGGCTGGCTCGGGATGACCGCTCATGCCGGTGAACGCTGTGAGGGGTTTTCCAAGGGTATGCGCCAGAAGGTGGCACTGGCAGGCGCTCTCCTCCACGAACCCCGCCTGATCATCCTCGACGAGCCTTTGACGGGCCTCGATGCGGCTTCGGCCCGCCAGGTCAAGGCGGCACTGTCGGCGCGGGTCAAGGATGGCGCTACCGTCGTCATGACGACACATATCCTTGAAGTTGCCGAACGCATGGCCGATCGCATCGGCATTATCGCTGGCGGACGATTGATCGCCGAAGGCACGCTCGACGCGTTGCGCGAGCAAGCGGGTCAGGTCGGGGGTAATCTAGAGGACACGTTTCTGGCCCTGCTTGCTGACGGCAGCGTTACACTGTGATGCGACCCGGCTCGGTGCTCTGGTTCGCCCGCAGCGAGGGCCGGCTTGCCTGGCGCGACCTCATCTGGCTGATCACTGCGGGCGAACGCTGGCGCCAGCGTCGTGTCGTTATCGGGGTGCTGATCTTCGTGGCCTTCATGCACGCCATAGCCTGGAGTTTGGTCGGCCCCTATGCCGAGGCCGCGCGCCACCCCGACAAGCAATTGCTGGTCTTTGTCACTGGCACGGCCCTGTTGTCGTGGTCCGTCATGTTGGCGCAGGCGATGGAGACGGTCACCCGTGGCCTTTACGCCCGGGCGGATCTCGACCTGATTCTCTCTTCTCCGGCGCCGGCGCGCCTGTGCTTTGCCGTGCGGATCGCTGCGATGCCGGTGTCAATCGGCCTGATGACGGCGATATTCGTCGCGCCTTTTATCGATGTCCTCGCGATCCGGGGCGGCGTGCACTGGCTTGGTGCCTACGCGGTGGTCGCGGGGTTGGCACTCCTGGCGGTCGCGCTCGCGCTGTTGCTGACCATGTTGCTCTTCGCCACTGTCGGTCCACGACACACCCGGCTGGCGTCCCAGATTGTTGCAGCGGTGATTGGCGCGGCCTTCGTCATTGTCCTCCAGGTTGCGGCGATCATGTCCTCTGGCAGTCTTTCCCGGACAGCCTTTCTCCAGGCGCCGGGTGTGGTCGCGGTTGCCCCGGACCCGCAGAGCGTGGTCTGGATTCCGGCCCGTGCGATCCTCGGCGAGGTGCAGGCCCTGGCGTTTGTCTTCCTGGTCGGCTTGGTCAGTTTCGGTCTGGCGCTTCTGGTTTTCGCCCACCGGTTTGCCGAATACGCGACGATTGCGGTTGCGCAACATACGGCGCCGCCCCGGCAACGCCAGCGCGGCCATCAATTTCAGACCGCCGCCCCGGCTGTGGCGTTGCGGCGGAAGGAATGGGTGTTGCTGGCGCGTGACCCCTGGCTCGTGTCGCAGAGCCTGATGCAGTTACTTTATCTGCTTCCCCCCGCTCTGCTGTTGTGGCGCAGTTTCGGCACTGGCAGCATGAATGCAGTGCTGTTGCTTGTCCCGGTCCTGGTCATGGCTGCGGGGCAATTGGCCGGGGGGCTGGCATGGCTTGCCGTCTCCGGCGAGGATGCCCCTGACCTGATCGCAACCGCGCCGATCCCGCAAGGGCGCGTTGTCCGCGCCAAGATCGAAGCCGTGCTCGGCGTCATCCTGTTTATTTTTGCGCCGTTCCTGCTGGCGCTGGTCTGGATTGCGCCATTTGGGGCTGCGATCGCAACATTGTTCGTTGCGATTGCGGCAAGCACGGCCACGGCGGTTCAGCTATGGTTTCGCGCTCAAGCCCGTCGCAGCTATTTTCGGCGCCGACAGACATCCTCTCGCATCGCGACCTTCGCCGAAGCCCTGTCTTCGGTTGGTTGGGCGGCGACCAGTGGATTTGCCGCCCATGGTTCCTGGATCGCCATCGTGCCGGGGATGATGACGGCATTGGTCCTTGTAATCGTGCGCACTTTGAGCCCGGTCAAGACAGTCGGTTCCTGATCGCGATATAACCCTTGCATCGTTAGCGCCTCACAGGAAATTCCGCATTGAATACGCCTTCGCCGCCCGATTTTGCCCTGGCTTCAGCGGATCGCATGACCGGTTACGTTCAGACCCTGGGTCGGGGTCCGGGGCGGGGTCGCGCGCTGACGCGAGACGAGACCAGGGATGCCTTCGCCATCATGCTCGCCGGAGATGCAGATCCGCATCAGGTCGGGGCGTTGCTGATGCTGCTGCGCTATCGGGGCGAGGGCGTTGCCGAGATGACCGGGGTGGTCGAGGCTATTCGTGCAGACGCCGGGATTGATACAGCATCTCCTGTTGCCGTCGATCTCGATTGGCCATCCTATGGTTCCGGCAAGACGCGGGGGGCGCCCTGGTTTCTTCTTGCGGCGCTTGCCCTGGCGCGCGGTGGCGTCGCTGTCGTGATGCACGGCTCCAACGAGTTTTCCCATGGCATTGCCGTTGCCGATGCGCTTGGCGCGCTGGAAATCCCGATTGCGGGCGACCTTGGGGCGGCACGGGCTCAAATCGCCCGAGACCGTTTCGCCTATCTGCCGCTGGCAGCCCTGTCACCTGGCGCCGATCAACTCCTTAACCTGCGCCGCATCCTCGGCCTGCGGTCACCCGTCAATACGGCGGGCCGATTGCTAAATCCGCTCAATGCTCCGGCATCGATCGATGGGGTCTTCCATCCGCCATACATCGACCTACATCTTGGTGTGGCCGCGGCGCTTGATCGCGGCAGATTGTTGGTGATTAAGGGATCGGGGGGCGAAGCCGAGCGTAATCCGCTCAAACCGCTTACAGCGCATCTTTGGCGGCGGGGGTTTGGCCGTTCCGAATTGACGCTGCCGGCGATTGACCCCGGCCTGCGACTCGACGAGACGAAGCGGCTCAGTGTTGTCGAACTGGCGGCGATATGGCGCGGCGAGCAGAATGATCCCGGCGCCGTCGCAACCGTAGTTGGAACGGTTTCGGCGGCGCTTCTGGCGATTGGCAGGGTCGAGGGGCCCGACGCTGCCATGGCACACGCGGCGGCTATTTGGGAAAACCGACACGGCGGATAGGTCTTATTGCCGTTCCGACTTGCCTCGACGCAGGCGAAAGACCATGTTCTCGCTCAATATCGTCATTTGGATGTACTAGGAATATCGCAGTGGAACAGCTCATCGGCGCCGCTGGCCCGGCCAGTATCAAGGATACCTCGTCCGCAACCTTTGTCGCGGATGTCATCGAGGCTTCCAAGACCACACCCATCATCGTTGATTTCTGGGCACCCTGGTGCGGCCCGTGCAAAACCCTTGGGCCCATGCTGGAGCGGGCAGTCAAGGGGACCAATGGTGCCGTCCGGATGGTCAAGCTGGACATCGACAAGAACCCGGAACTCGCGCAGCAGATGCGCATCCAGTCCATTCCGATGGTCTATGCCTTCGTCGATGGCCGGCCGGTCGATGGATTCCAGGGCGCAGTCCCCGAAAGCCAGATCAAGAGCTTCGTGCAGCGCCTGGTCGCCGCGAAGAAAGGCGGTGGATCACCGCTTGAAGAAGCACTCGAGGTTGCGAAGACAGCCCTGGCCGAGGGCGATCTCGCCACGGCGCAGGATATCTACCAGCAGGTCTTGAAGCACGATCCTGAAAATCTGACGTCGTTTGTTGGCCTTGTTCGCTGTGCGCTCGCCGGTGGTGATATCGAGGGGGCCAAGACTCTCGCCGACCAGATTCCGACCGCAGAGGCCAAGAACGCGGAAGTGGTGTCATTGCGCGCCGCGATCGAGCTTGCCGAACAGGCCGAGAAGGCCTCTGGCGCGTTCTCGGAATACCAGGACCGCCTGGCGAAGGACGAGAATGACCAGGAGGCTCGCATTGGTTACGCCAACGCACTCTTCGCAAGCGGCGACCGTGACGGCGCGGTCGATCAATTGCTCAAATCCGTGAAAATGGATCGCACCTGGAACGATCAGGCCGCGCGCAAGCAACTGGTCAAGTTGTTCGAGGCTATCGGGATGACTGACCCACTGACTGTCTCGGCGCGAAAACGCCTCTCTTCAATCCTGTTTTCGTGAGCGTTGCATCGGCATGAGCAGCCCAGGGTTCGATACCAGGCCGGAACGTCTGCCATCGACGCTTCCCTTGTTCCCATTGAGTGGCGTCTTGCTGCTGCCGCGCAGCCGCCTGCCGCTCAATATTTTCGAACCTCGCTACCTTAACATGGTGGATGACGCGATTGCCGGCGACCGGCTGATCGGCATGATTCAGCCGGAACCACGCAACGACACGGATGCCACGCAGCCCTTGTTCAAGGTGGGTTGCGTCGGTCGTATCGTCTCCCTCGCCGAGGAGGGCAATCGCTATCTGATAGCACTTTCCGGCATATGTCGGTTCACCGTTGGCGCAGAAATGTCGACGACGAGGGGCTATCGCCGTATCGTTCCGGACTGGTCCCGGTTTCTGGGCGATTTTGACGAGGAGAGCCCTGCGAAAATCGATCGGACCAGGTTGACCGCGGGACTTAAAAGCTTCTTCAAGGCGAACGGACTGTCTGCCGACTGGACGTCGATCGAACAGGCCCCGGATGAGCGACTCGTCAACTCACTTGCCATGATCTGCCCCTTTCCGCCGGCTGAAAAGCAGGCTCTGCTTGAGGCTGCGACATTGGTGGAGCGGGCGACGATCCTCACCGGCCTTGTCGAGATGGCGGTCATCCACAGTACCCAGGACGATTCCGGCGCCCGCCATTGAAACACAAAGCCCTCGCCTTTGCGGATAGGGGTCGTTCTCCTTGATATTTCAGCCTCGCACAGGACCCGATCATGGCCGAAACAACCCGCTCAATCGACCCTAAGCTCCTCGAAATGCTGGTCTGTCCTTTGACCAAGGCGCAGTTGCGTTATGATGCCGCTGCACAAGAATTAATCAGCGAAGAGGCAAATCTGGCCTATCCGATCCGCGACGGCATCCCGATCATGCTCGTTGACGAGGCACGCCCGCTCGATCGGCCAGCCCCGGCCGCGACCTGATATGCCGAATTGGGATAAGGCCGCCTCGATCCCCGAGACCGTCTGGCCGAAGGAAATCAGGGTCAAGAGTGCCGGATCGGTGCTCGATATCGCGTTCGAGGATGGCGCCAGCTTTATCATGAACGCGGAATATCTGCGCATCGAGAGCCCGTCCGCAGAGGTCCAAGGCCATGGGCCGGGGCAGCGCAAGCTGGTTTCCGGTGTCCGCGATGTCACCATTGCCGCAGTCGAACCGGTCGGAAACTACGCCGTCCGCCTTTGCTTCAGCGACGGCCATGATACCGGGCTCTATAGCTGGGCCTATCTCTACGAGCTTGGCCGGGATCACGAAACCCGTTGGCAGAAATACGTCAGCAGCCTCGCGGCGGCGGGCAGGGTCCGTTAAAGCGACAGCCCGCGCGTCAGTCGGGGTTGCTTGCCGAGCACACCCATCGCGTGTTGCATCAGCAGTTTGCGCACCGGGGTCATCGGTCTCGTGTTGACCAACGCCAGCCCGATATCCCGGATCGCGCGGATCGGCGCGATGTCGTTGGAGAACAGCCGGTTCATGACATCGGTGACAGCACTGAGAGCCAGGATATCGAAGCGACGCGCGCGCTGATAGCGGGCAAGCAAGTCCGCGCTTCCGGGATCGAGGCCAAGGCGGCGGGCGTCGACAACAAGCTCTGCCAGCACCGCGACGTCGCGAATACCGAGATTCAGCCCTTGGCCCGCGATCGGGTGAACGCCGTGGGCAGCATCGCCGAGCAATGCGAGGCGGCGATCAATGATGCGCTCTGGGAGCTCGATCGACAGCGGGTAGCGGTAGATCGGACCAACCGTCTCGGTTGCCCCGAGAAAATCGCCGAAGCGCTGGGCGACTTCCCGATCGAACTTGGGACGCGGCAGTGCCACCATGCGGGCCGAAATCGCCGTGCGCTCTGTCCAGACGATGGAAGAGCGATCACCCGTCATCGGCAGGATCGCGAACGGGCCGGATGGCATGAAATGCTCGACCGCGATACCCCGGTGCGGTTGTTCATGGGCGACGGTGCAGACGATGCCGTCCTGACCGTAATCATGCTTTATCGCGCGAATGCCGGCCTCCTGGCGAAGTGTCGACCCTCGGCCCTCCGCGCTGACGAGAAGTCGCGCCTTGATGACTTGTCCGGTCGATAGCGTCGCCGTGACTCCGTCCCTCTGTCGGACGATGGATGTCGCGGTTGCCGGCGCGATCTGGGTCAGGCTCGGGAGTTGCTTGATCCGATCATAGGCGGCCTGCCGCAGCCATCGACTCTCAACGATCCAGCCGAGCGGATCGTCGCCGACCTCGCGATGATCGTAATGCAGGAACAAGGGCGCGTTGTTGTCGGCAACGCGGATCTCCAGGATCGGCTGTGCCTCGGGTGCGGCGTGCTGCCAGAGGCCGATGCCGTCGAGGATGCGCTTGCTTCCATAGGCGATCGCATAGGTTTTGCCATCGAACGGCTCGGCGGTTCGTGCGACCGGGGCGAGCCGGTCCACGAGAACCACATCGATGCCGGCAGAGGCGCATGCGATCGCAAAGGACGATCCGGCGAGGCCGCCCCCAATCACCAGAATATCGCAGATGCGGGGGGTATCGGCAGAGCTCAAAGCAGCAGTCGCGCGTGTCATGGTCATGTCCGAAAAATCGGTGTCTACCCAGAGGTAGTCCGCGACGGCGGTGCTTGTCCAGTCCGGCTATTCGCCGCAGTTCGCTGCATACGGCGTCGAATGGTCGATTTGGCCAACCGAGTAAGTTGTGTTCAAAAATTATGCAGACTCGTTGCAGCCGGGCCAGCAATCGGATCAGCCCTGCTGCAATTATCGATTAATCGAAGGATTCGCCGCCCTTTGAGACCATATGAAACGGTTGGTACGATTCTTGAGTGCCCCTTCCCGAGGTCCAGATCGGCGCGATGAAAAAAAGCACGTCTCGACATGGAACACAGGTCGGTGTTGCTAGAGAGGGCTCCGACAAAACGGAATTGGGGTCTTCGGTAACGTCAACGGTGCAGCCAGTGATCGGGCGAGCGGTATCCTGCCTGAGAAATTCGAAGGAGAAACATGATGAAATATGTGATCGCGATTATTAAGCCGTTCAAACTCGATGATGTCCGTGAGGCGCTGACGACGCTTGGCATTCAGGGGCTGACCGTCAGCGAAGTGAAGGGCTTTGGTCGCCAGAAGGGCCAGACGGAGATCTACCGTGGTGCTGAATACACGGTTAGCTTCCTGCCCAAGCTGAAGATCGAACTCGCCGTTGCCGCCGATCTGGTGGAGCGCGTCGTTGAGACGATCCAGAAAACTGCTAATACGGGCCGCATCGGGGACGGCAAGATCTTCGTTCTCGATGTCGCCCAGGCGGTTCGCATCCGTACCGGCGAAACCGGCGATAGCGCCCTCTGAGGCCGATCGGAGAACCAACACATCTTTTGATTTTTGACCAGGGGTCGTCGCGATCCCAGACCGAATAGACGCGGCAAAGCCGCAGATGAGCAAGGAGCACGCAGGGAACATGTTGATGAAAAATTATGGCAAGACAGGGTGGGAAGCCGCCCAGGTCGCTCTTGCGGCGGTATCGGGGTTGGTGATGACCTCTGCTGCGGCTTTCGCACAATCGGCACCGGCTGCTGCTCCCGCGGCTGCTGCCGCTGCCCCGGCTGCAGCCGCAGCGGCTCCTGCCGCCGCCGCAGCGGCGCCTGCCGCTCCGGCGTTCAACTCAGGCGATACTGCCTGGATGCTCGCCGCCACGGCGTTGGTCCTGATGATGACCGTGCCGGGCCTCGCGCTCTATTACGGCGGCATGGTCCGCAAGTTCAACGTGCTCGCCACAGTCATGCAGAGCTTCGCCATCACCTGTCTGGTGACGGTGCTCTGGATTGTTGTTGAATACAGCCTTGCCTTCACGGATGGTCCGACGCCCTGGATCGGCGGGCTTTCCCGCTTCATGATGAACGGCTTGACGCTCAATTCGATCAACCCACTCGCGGGGACGATCCCAGAGTCGGTATTCTCGACCTACCAGCTGACCTTTGCCATCATCACGCCGGCACTGATCTGCGGCTCTCTGGTCGATCGGATGAAGTTCTCGGCGCTGTTGTGGTTCATAGGCATCTGGAGCATCACCGTTTACGCAGTTGTCGCTCACGTCATGTGGGAGCCGACGGGTTACTTCTTCAAGGCGGGCATGCTCGACTTCGCTGGTGGTACCGTCGTGCACGTAAACTCGGGTATCGCCGGTCTCGTCGCGGCGCTGGTCCTTGGCAAGCGCAAGGGCTATGGCCACGAAGCTTTGCCGCCGCATAACCTCGTCTTGAGCATGGTCGGCGCGTCCCTGCTGTGGGTGGGTTGGTTCGGCTTCAACGCCGGCTCCGCCGTCGCCGCAAATGCCAATGCCGGCATGGCCATGCTGGTTACCCAGATCGCGACCGGTACTGCCGCGCTCGCCTGGATGTTCACGGAATGGCTGGTCAAGGGCAAGCCCTCGGTCCTCGGCATCATCTCCGGCGCGGTTACCGGTCTCGTCGCCATCACGCCCGCTTCCGGTTACGTCGGCCCCGGCGATGCGCTCTGGATTGGTGCGGTTCCCGGCGTGCTCTGCTATTTCTCGGCCACAACCATGAAGAACTTCTTCGGCTACGACGACAGCCTCGACGCTTTCGGTGTCCATGCGGTCGGCGGAATGCTGGGTGCGTTGCTTACCGGCGTGTTCGCCCGCGCGGCGATCGGCGCCAATGGTGCCGGCACCCATGGTCTGCTTGAAGGCAACGCGCCGCAGATGCTCGTGCAGGCTGAAGGCATCGTCTTCACCCTGATCGTGTCGGGCGTCGGGTCGTTTATCATCCTGAAGATCATCGATCTCGTTATCGGCATCCGCGTCGATGAAGATATCGAGCGCGATGGCCTCGATCTCGCCCTGCATGGTGAGAGCGTTCACTGACCGTCGTTTAAGACGGTGCCGGTCCTCGCGAGGGGGCCAGTACATTCAAGAAAGGCCGGACCCGTGGGTCCGGCCTTTTTTCGTGTGCGCTCGACCCCTGGCTGGGCTATATCTTGATCTTAACAACGAGCCGTAACAAACTGACTCTGGTGAGAGATTCTGACAGGCGGATGTAATTTTTGATGGCCGATAGGGGAAGCGACTTGAACGAGCGGTTGAAGGCGCTGGGGGAGAATGCGTTCGCCCGGCTCAACCAACTGCTGTCTTCCGTTTCGCCGCCGCCCCATCTCAGCGCCATCGCCTTGTCTGTTGGTGAACCGCAGGATCAGCCGCCACCTCTTCTGGCACAGGCTCTGGCCGCTCATGCGGAGCTCTGGAACCGCTATCCCCCGATAAAAGGAACATCTGAATTCCGGACCGCTGCGGTTGCCTGGCTCAATCGTCGCTTCGGCATTGCCCGCGGTGTCCTTGATCCCGAGCGCCATGTCCTGCCGCTGTCGGGGACCAAAGAGGGGCTCTACCTTGCGACCGAAATGATCGTGCCGCAGCAAAAGGCGGGCGAACGGCCCGTCGTCCTCATTCCGAGTCCGTTTTACCAGGTCTATCGTGGTGCCGCGATCATGAGCGGTGCGGAACTCGTTTCGGTTCCGGCAACAAATGAAACGGGATTTCTGCCCGATTTCGCGGCGTTGTCGGCGGATGTTCTGCGCAGGACCGTGCTTGCCTTCCTCTGCAACCCCGCCAATCCACAGGGTGCGATTGGTGACGCGGCCTACCTTGCGGCGGCGATCGCATTGGCGAGACGGCATGATTTCGTTTTGATCGTCGATGAATGCTACTCCGAAATCTGGGATGAGGCGCCGCCGCCGGGGGCGCTTGGCGTCGCGGCGGGTAGTGGCAGCCTCGATCGGGTGCTTGTGTTCCATTCCCTGTCAAAGCGGTCGAATGCTGCGGGCCTGCGCGCCGGTTTCGTCGCGGGCGACGCGCACCTGATCTCGGCCTTTCTCAGTTTCCGCAGCTATGGCGGGCCGCAGGTGCCGCTGCCGGTCCAGGCTGCTGCTGCTGCGCTGCTCGCCGATGAGGCGCATGTGGATCAAAACCGGGCCCGGTATCGCGCCCGTATCGATACGGCGGAACGGGTGTTGGCCGGGCGCTTTGGCTTCTATCGGCCGCAGGGTGGTTTCTTTCTCTGGCTTGATGTCGGCGATGGCGAGGCGGCTACGACCAGGCTTTGGCGCGACGCCGGCGTCCGCGTGGTTCCGGGCCGTTACCTGGCCTTGGACGAATCCGACGGCAGTAATCCCGGTGCCGCCTATATTCGGCTGGCACTGGTTCATGACGACGCCGTGATCGATGAAGCGTCGCAACGAATCTTGCGGGTCTTGTGAGGAGTGTCATGGCGAATTTGACGGACACCGCAGGGCGGGGTGGCGGCAACTGGGAAATCTGGAATTTCCTGCGTCGGCGGTTCAACGAGTTGCTCGGGCTTGGCGGCTTCATTGCCAGCGTCTTGGTCACGTTGATGCTCGCGACTTATGATCCTGCCGACCCATCGCTCAATGTCGCCGTGGATCACGCGCCGGTAAATCTCGGGGGTCCGATCGGGGCCAACATCGCGGATATGCTGATGCAGTATTTCGGGGTCTGCGCCTATCTCCTTCCCGGTATCCTCGGTATCTGGTCGTTGAAGC
>CAIXXC010000356.1 GCA_903923205.1 uncultured Rhodospirillales bacterium
GCGATCGCGCCTACGAATATATCGTCCGCCCTATCATGGATTTTCTCTACGCGGTTCCGGCGAGTTGGCTTTCGACCCCGTTCCCGCTCGCGATCATCCAACAGGCTTACAAGATGAAGCTCTCGTCGCCCTTGGGCGGCGTCGGCAAGGTCAGCGACTGGTTCATCAAGCACAGCCCCGGCCTCAAGCTTCACCTGAACGCCCCTGTTGAGCGGCTTGAACAGCGCAACGACCAGGGCTTCATGGTCCATGCCGGGGGCGACGTTTTCGAGGCCGACGGCCTCGTCGTCGCGACCCCGGCCTTCGTTTCCGCCGAGTTGCTGAAAAACTATATCAGCCAGGAAGCGGCGCAAATTCTGGTCGACACGCCCTACACCGACTACGCCCATGTCGCGATCGGCTATAAGAAAAGCCCATGGCCGGATTTCGAGTCCGATATTGTGCTGCCCGTGGGCTATGGCGAGACCCGCAATATCGGCGCGGTCGTTCTGCACAGCCGCCGCGACCCCACCTCGGTACCGGCCGGGGGCGAGTTGGTCGGCGTCTATTTCAACACGCCGCCGCTCGCGCACCTAAGCGACGACGACATCTGCCGGGAGGCGGTGGAAGCCGCGGTCCGATCCTTCGGCCCGGCACCGGAGCCGGACTTCGTCCACCTTTTCCACTATGACCGGGGTCTCAGCATCTCCAAACCCGGCCATTACGGCAAACTCGACGCCGTTCACGCAAAGCTGCCCAAGGGCGTGGTGCTGGCCGGTGATTACTTCTCGCAAGCCGGTGTCGAAGCCGCCGTCTATAGCGGTGAGCGGGCTGCACAGGTCTTGGGCGCAGGCGCGCGGACTTAACGCATCTAGCCCTGTAGGAGCCTAAAGAGAGAAACCAAGCTCTGCCGGGTGCTCAGCGCCCCACCGCCCGCCAGCCGATATCCCGGCGACAAAAGCCGCCCGGCCAGTCGATCTGATCGACCGCGCTGTAGGCCGCGACCTGCGCAGCCTTGACCGTTTCGCCCAGCGCTGTGACGACGAGGACACGGCCGCCATCGGCGATCAGTTTGCCGTCGCGCTGCGCCGTTCCGGCGTGGAAGATCTCGATCTCCGGGCTATTTTCAGCCGCCGCCTCCAGGCCCTTGATCTCGGTGCCCTTGACCGGGTCGCCCGGATAGCCCTCAGCGGCGAGAACCACGCCGAGGGCGGCGCGGTCGTCCCAGCGCAGGCTCACCCGGTCGAGGACACCGTCGCGGGCAGCGACCAGGACCGTCAGGAGGTCGCTTTTAAGACGACGCAGCAGGACCTCGCATTCAGGATCGCCGAAGCGGGCGTTGAACTCGATCAACTGCGGTCCCGTGGCAGTCAGCATCAATCCGGCGAACAGCACGCCCGTGAACGGGGTTCCGGCCTGCGCCATGCCGGTGAGTGCGGGGCGGATGATCTCCGCCATCACGCGGGCCTCAAGATCGAGCGTCAGCGCCGGGGCCGGGGAATAGGCACCCATGCCGCCGGTATTGGGGCCGGTGTCGCCCTCTCCCACTGACTTATGGTCCTGCGCCGAAGCCAAGGCCAGCGCGTGGGTACCATCGGTGATGGCGAAAAAGCTGACTTCTTCGCCCGCCAGATATTCCTCGATCACCAACTCGGCCCCGGCATCGCCGAACCGCTTTTCCAGCATCAGCATGTCGACCGCATCCAGCGCCTCGCCGAGGGTCATGGCGACGACGACGCCCTTGCCTGCGGCCAGGCCGTCCGCCTTGACGACGATCGGCGCGCCGCGACGGCGAATTTCGGCCTTCGCGGCTTCGGCATCGGTAACACGCAGATAGCTCCCCGTCGGGATATTCATGCGGGCACAGAGATCCTTGGTGAAGCCCTTGGAGCCTTCGAGCGCGGCGGCCGCCTGGGTCGGGCCGAAACATTTGACGCCTTGGGCTTCCAAATGATCGACCAGCCCGGCAACCAAAGGTGCTTCAGGGCCGATGACCACGAAATCGATCCGCTCGTCCCGACATAGCTGAAGCAGTCCGGAAAGATCGGTCACACCTACTTTGGCACAGGTGGCATAGGCAGCGATGCCGGGATTGCCGGGCGCACAATACAGCGCCTCACATAGCGGCGAGGCCGAAATCGCCCAACACAGCGCATGCTCGCGCGCCCCCGACCCCACCACCAGAACCCGCATGCGACCCGATCCCCAATACGATAGACACTACTTCTGCGGACCCGCAGTTTCCTCTATGTATCATAGGGCATGACCGCTGAAAGCCCCCTCGCCGCGCCCGGCTCCAATGTCCCGGTGCTCTCCGTCACCGAGCTGTCCGGCGCCCTTAAAAGGGTGGTGGAGCAGGGCTTCTCCCATGTAAGGGTGCGCGGCGAGATTTCCGGCTGCAAGCGTCATTCCTCGGGCCATATCTATCTGGCGCTGAAGGACATGGACGCCCTGATCGACGGCGTGTGCTGGCGGGGCAGCGCTGCGAAGCTGGCGATTCGGCCCGAAGACGGCCTCGACGTCGTCTGCACCGGCAGGCTGACGACGTATCCGGGACGCTCAAAATACCAGCTTGTGATCGAGCAGATGGAACTCGCCGGCGAAGGCGCGATCCTCAAGATGCTCGAGGACCGGCGCAAACGGCTCGCCGCCGAGGGGTTGTTCGATCCCGCCCGCAAACGGCCCATCCCTTATCTGCCGACGGTCATCGGCGTCATCACTTCTCCAACCGGAGCGGTGATCCGCGATATCCTCCATCGCCTAGCCGACAGATTTCCCCGTCACGTCCTGATATGGCCGGTCGCGGTCCAGGGCGATGGTGCTGCGGCCCAGGTTGCAGCAGCGATCGAGGGCTTCAACCGGATCGCGCCGGGCGGTGCCATCCCCAGGCCCGACCTGCTGATCGTTGCGCGCGGCGGCGGCAGTCTTGAAGACCTGATGGCGTTCAACGAAGAGATCGTGGTCCGCGCCGCCGCCGAGAGCGCAATCCCGCTGATCTCCGCCGTCGGCCATGAAACCGACACAACCCTGATCGACTTCGCCAGCGACCGTCGGGCACCGACACCGACCGCCGCCGCCGAGATGGCCGTGCCGGTTCGGCTTGATCTGGTCGCTCATGTCTCGGCCTTGAGTGGGCGGTTGATGCAGGCCATGGGGCGTAGCCTTGATGAGCGCAGGCTTCGTCTGGATGGGTTGGCGCGCGGACTGCCGGAACCGCAACGCCTGCTCGAGATCGCGACCCAGCGCCTCGATGACCGCGCCGAGCGTCTCGATATGGCGATCGACACCAGCCTGCGTGCGCTCGAGGCTCGGATTGCACGCGCCCAGTTGATGCATCCCCGTCAGCAGATCGAGGAACGATCCCGCCAACTCGCCGCGCTTGGCGACCGATTGACGCCCACGCTTGACCGCTTGCTGGAACGACAGGGTGAGCGGTTGATTGTCGCGGAACGCATGGGTCCGGCCCTGACACGATTCGCCGAAACCGCGACGAACCGGCTTGCCGCGGCTGGGCAGTTGCTTGATAGCCTATCGCCCAACCGGGTGCTGGAGCGCGGCTACGCCGTGGTTCAGGATCGAGCCGGCCATCTTCTCGCTGCAGCCGAGATTGAACCGGGAATGGCCCTGACACTGCGCTTTCACGATGCCGATGTCGCTGCGCGGGCAGAAGGCGAAACAGGGATGGCGGAGCCTGAGCCAACGGCGACAAAGGCCTCTCGACGCGGCACGGCGACCGACTCCCGCCAGCCCCGGTTGTTTTAATGGCCTCGCTCCCCATATCAGAGGCATGGTGGAATTATCGCGACCGGAAGCTCACTACCGTCACATCCTGCAGGCTGATGGTTCGTATGGTGTCGAAGTCTCAATCGAAGGGACAAACGCAACGATCGTGACGCCCTTTGTGGACACGGCGGCGGCTGACCGCTGGATCGAGGAGCACAAACTGCGCGCCAGGCAACCACGGCAACGAATGTCGTATGGCTCACGCAAATGGGCCAGGACACCCCCGGCTTGATCGTCTTCCCCTGATACGGACGGGTGCCTTTCTCGATCGTCCTTGCCGACCGAACCGGTTTGCCTATACTGCGGCGCTTTCCAGTTTGGTCATCCTCGGAACATCCCCACCATGAGTAGCCCTGTCAAAAAGGTCGTTCTTGCCTATTCCGGCGGCCTCGATACGTCCGTCATCCTGCGCTGGTTGCAGGACACCTATCAATGCGAGGTCGTCACCTTCACCGCCGATATCGGCCAGGGCGAAGAGCTTGAGCCCGCCCGCGCCAAGGCGCAGATGCTGGGCGTCAAAGAGATTTTCATCGAGGATCTGCGCGAGGAATTCGTCCGCGACTTCGTGTTCCCGATGTTCCGCGCCAATGCTCTTTACGAAGGGCAGTATCTCCTCGGCACCTCGATCGCGCGGCCGCTGATCGCCAAGCGGCAGATCGAGATCGCGCAGATGGTCGGCGCCGATGCCGTTTCCCACGGGGCGACCGGCAAGGGCAACGATCAGGTCCGATTCGAGCTCGGCTATTATGCACTCAAGCCCGACATCAAGGTGATCGCGCCATGGCGCGAATGGGATTTGACATCGCGCACCAAGCTGATCGACTACGCCGAAAAGCATCAGATTCCGATCGCCAGGGACAAGCGCGGCGAGGCCCCTTTCTCCGTCGATTCGAACCTTCTCCATATATCCGCCGAGGGCAAGGTGCTGGAGGACCCGTGGATCGAGCCGGAGGAATTCGTCTATTCCCGCACCGTCGCCCCCGAAGCCGCGCCAGACACCCCGGAATATGTCGAGATCGAGTTCCGCGCCGGCGACCCGGTCGCCGTCAATGGCGAGACCTTGAGCCCCGCCGCGCTGCTGACGCGCCTGAATGAGATCGGCGGCCGCAATGGTGTGGGGCGTCTCGACCTGGTTGAGAACCGCTTCGTCGGCATGAAGTCGCGCGGCGTGTACGAGACCCCCGGCGGCACCGTCATGCACGCCGCGCACCGGGCGATCGAGAGCATCACGCTCGATCGCAATGCCGCCCATCTCAAAGACGAGCTGATGCCACGCTACGCCGAACTTGTTTACAACGGCTTCTGGTTCGCGCCGGAGCGCGAGATGCTGCAGGCTCTGATCGACAAGAGTCAGGAGCATGTCAGCGGCACGGTTCGGCTCAAGCTCTACAAGGGCGGCGTTCGCACTGTCGGCCGCAAGTCGCCCAAGAGCCTATACAGTCTTGCCCATGTGACCTTCGAGGAAGACCAGGTCTATGATCAGCGGGATGCCGCCGGCTTCATAAAGCTGAACGCCCTGCGTCTGCGTCTTGCCAAGGCAGCGCGCGGCTAGCCCAGTATCCAATCCGATCGTGATCGCTTTAAAAAACCTGTCGGGTCCTGCGGTCTTGTCTCGTATAATCCCCGTTGGAACATAGGGGACGAGGCATGCAGGGACCGCGCTCTCCGCGCAGGAAAGAGTCGCGAAAACCGACACAAGGCAAAAGCGCGCGCCGGAAGCAAGGCAAGCTCGGCATTACCCGGCGCGCACTGCTCGCCGGATCGGCGGGCGTTCTTGCAGCCGGTTTCGGTATAGGTTCGCTTATCCGTGACGAGCCGGAGCCCGGCGTCCGCGAGGCCTCGGCCCCCATCACCGGCCCGGTGCCCGTTGTCGCGTCATCAACGCCGCCGCACCCTGTCGACCCACTGATGGAGGAAGCCCCTCTTCCCTCTGATGTTTATGTCTCCAGGCCCATGTTGCCCGGTGTCCCTGCAGTACCGCCGCGTGCGACCGCAGTGGCGCCATCGCCACCCTCTCTTGTGGCTCCTCCAAGGCGCGCGATCATCGCTGGCACCCCGATCTGGCAGCGGAACGCCCGGCCCCTGGTGCCGGCAAGCGGCATACCCGCCGTCGCCATCGTGATCGATGATCTTGGCCTTGATCACGCGCGGACCACGCGCAGCCTCGACCTTGATCGCAATGTCACGATGGCCTTCATGACATACGCTGAAGGCTTGCCGCAATGGCTTGGTCAGGCCCGCGCTGGTCGCCACGAAATCCTTGTTCACGTCCCGATGCAACCCGAAGCAGCCAGCATCGACCCCGGCCCCAACGCGCTGACGGTCGGGCTGTCGGAAGGGGAAATCCTGGAACGCCTTCGCTGGGGTCTTGACCGGTTGGAGGGCTATGTCGGGGCCAATAATCATATGGGCAGCCGCTTCACAGAGGATGCTGCCGGGATGCGGGTCGTGCTCGAAGAATTGCGGGCACGCGGGATGCTGTTTCTCGATTCCCGCACAACGGGGCGCAGTGCCTGCGCAGCCGTCGCTGCCACCGTCGGACTGCCTTTCGCCTCGCGCAATGTTTTTCTCGACAACGACACCTCTGCCGGAGCCGTGCGCGCGCAGATCATGGTGTTGGAACAGGTCGCGCGCAAACATGGTACCGCGATCGGGATCGGTCACCCACACGACGGTACGCTGACAGCATTGGCTGAATGGCTGCCGATCGCGGCAGAGCGCGGCATCGCGGTGGTGCCCCTGACCAGCGCCATGCGCCTCGCCGCAGAGCGCGCCTGAGCATCGTTCATCTTGCCGACATGATGACCGGCTATCCTGATCTGCCCACCAGCCCGGAGTCGCAACGATGCCCCTTTCCCGCGTGATCCCGTTCCTTGGCGTTGCCGCCCTGGTCGGCGCGACAATGCCGGCACAGGCCGCCCCGACGGTGCTGGACAAGATCGAGCATATCGTCGTCATCTACACCGAGAATCGAAGCTTCGATAACCTCTATGGGCTGTTTCCCGGCGCCGATGGTATCGCCAATGCGGGCGCAGCTGCGACCCAGGTCGACGGGTCGGGCAAACCTTTCGCCGCCCTGCCGACGGTCATGGACACGTCGTCGAAACCGGCCAAGCCCGATCCTCGCTTCCCCGCCAGCCTGCCCAATAAACCCTTCGACCTCGCGCCTTACGTGGCGATCGACCAGAAGACGGGTGACCTTGTCCATCGCTTCTACGAAGAGCAGGGACAGATCGATGGCGGCAAGATGGACAAATTCGCCGCGATCTCGAACGCGGGCGGCTTGACCATGGGATATTACGACGGCCACGGCATGAAGCTTTGGCAATGGGCGCAGCAATACACTCTGGCCGACCATTTCTTCCACGCGGCGTTCGGTGGCTCGTTCCTCAATCACTTTTGGCTGGTCTGCGCCTGTACGCCGGAATTTCCCGGGTCACCCACGAAGATTATGGCGACAGTGGGTGCTGACGGCGCCATCGGCAATGTCGAGCATGCCGCCGTGACGCCCGATGGCTATGCCGTCAACACCCTGCAGCCGTTCAACCCGCCCTACAGCAGCGATCATGGCGCCGGCGATCCGAAGTTCCGCCTGCCGCCGCAAACCCTGCCGACCATCGCCGATCGGCTCGACGCGAAGGGCGTGTCGTGGGCATGGTACGCCGGTGGTTGGAATGACGCCGTCGCTGGCCACGCGGACAAGCTGTTTGAATTCCATCACCAGCCTTTCCTCTATTTCGGCAAGTTCGCACCGGGGCGACCCGAGCGCGCGCGGCATCTGAAAGATTACAACGACCTGCTCGCCGGCATTTCCAAGGGCAGCCTGCCGCATGTCGTCTTCTACAAGCCGATCGGCGAACTCGACCAGCATCCGGGCTACTCGGAAGTCATGGCGGCCGATGATCATGTCGCGGACCTGCTGACGCGAATCACGGCGAGTTCGCTCTGGGCACATACCCTGGTCATCGTCACAGCAGACGAGAACGGCGGCACCTGGGATCATGTCGGCCCCCCGAAGGTTGATCGCTGGGGGCCGGGCACGCGTGTCCCGACGCTCATCATCTCTCCCTTCGCGCGCAAGGGCTTCGTGGATCACACGATCTACGACACGACCTCGATCCTGAAACTGATCGAAACCCGGTATCACCTCAAACCCTTGGGCAGCCGTGACGCTGCTGCCGGAGATCTTAGCGCCACGCTGGCGCCCGAGAAATAGGCTGCATCCAATCCGGCATGGGAAATGCTTCGCTCCCGACATTCATTGTCTCCAAGGAGCGCACCCGATGACATCAGCCTCGTCTTTTTCACAGGTTCCGGTGATCGATATCGCCGGTTTGGGCGCAGGTGACGCGGCACGCGACGCGGCCATCGCCCAAGAACTCGGCAAGGCAGCGCGGGAGGTCGGGTTCCTCTATGTCACCGGGCATGGCGTGCCGGATGCGCTCCTTGCCGATCTCCTCCAGGCGGCAGAACGACTGTTCGCCCTGCCGCTTGAGCGTAAAATGGACGTCTATATCGGCAAGTCGAAGAACCACCGCGGCTATGTGCCCGAGGGTGAAGAAGGCCTCGCCACCAGCACGCGCGACAAGAAGGAAGCCTTCGATCTCGCCATCGAACTGCCCGCCGACGACCCCGAGTATCTCGCCGGAAATCCCATGCTCGGCCCCAATCAATGGCCGGGGCTCCCCGGCTTTCGCGAACCGGTCCAGGCTTATTACGATGCCGCCTTTGCCGTTGGGCGCCGGCTGATGCGGGGCTTTGCCATCGCGCTGGGCGAGCCACCGGATGTCTTTGAGCGCTACGTCACAAGGCCGCCGTCACAGTTGCGTCTGATCCACTATCCCCACGCGCCCGATGCCGTCGATGCGATGGGCATCGGCGCCCATACGGATTACGAATGCTTCACGCTCTTGCATTCGACGGTGCCCGGACTCGAAGTCCTCAACGGCGACGGCACCTGGATCGACGCACCGCCGATCCCCGGCACGTTCGTGGTCAATATTGGCGATATGCTTGAACTTTGGACCAATGGCACATTCATCGCGACCTCGCACCGCGTCCGCAAGGTCAAGGAGGAGCGCTACTCATTTCCGCTGTTCTTCGCGGTCGACTACGACACGGTAGTGTCGCCATTGCCCCGCTTCGTCACGCCGGAACGCCCGGCCCAGCCAGGGCTGATCGCCGGCGAGCATCTCTATGCCCAAACAATCCAGGTCTTCCGCTATCTGAAGGAACGGATGGCCCGGGGGGAGATCCAGCTGCCCAACAATGCCCTGGCATTGTCCTCGTTCGGACAGGAAGCGCGCCATAAGCGTGGTTGATCGCGTCCGGCGGTTCGGACGCGATCAGAAAGAGGCTGTTAGATCGCGCTTTCGCCGCCATCGACGACCAGCACATGGCCGGTGACATGGGCAGCAGCGTCGGATGCCAGGAAGACCACCGGACCCATCAGGTCCTCCTCGCCGCCAAGGCGCGACAGACAATTCGCCGTGGCCTTCTCGCCGAGCTTTTCGATCACACCGCTCGCCATCTTTGACGGGAACCAGCCCGGCGCGATGGCATTGACGCGGATGCCGTGACGACCCCATTCCGCCGCAAGCTGCCGCGTGAAGCCTATGACGCCGGTCTTTGACGTGTGATAGGCAATCGTCTCCATCGGCGGCAGCGAGCCCTTGAGGCCCGCGGTCGAGGCGATGTTGATGATAACGCCGCGCTTAACTGGCAACATGCTGCGGCGGGCGACCTCCTGGGTCATCAGCCACAGACCGTTGAGGTTGAGGTTCATCACCTTCATCCAGGCGTCGAACGGATATTCGGCTGCCGGGGCGCCCCAGCTGGCGCCGGCATTGTTGACCAGGATATCGACGCGGCCAAACCGGGCAACGGCCTGCTCGGCGATGCCAGGAACCGTGTCGAACTTCGAGAGGTCACTAACGAAGACCGCCGCCTCAATGCCTTTCGCCTCAAGATGCGCCTTGGCTTCGTCGAGCTCGTTACCCTTGCGTGCGGTCAAGATCAGCTTGGCCCCGGCTTCGCCAAGACCGGTCGCCATCTGCAAGCCGAGACCCCGACCGCCCCCCGTCACGATCGCGACCCGGCCGGAGAGATCGAAGAGTTTGCTGAACGTCATCTCCGCCTCCTAGTGCTTCGCCGCAGCGTTGCGCTGCGCGCCGTGTTTGGCCAGCTCGATCTTTGCGATGGCGCTGCGATGGACCTCATCGGGGCCATCGGCCAGTCGCAGACAACGGCTTTGCGCATACATGAACGCCAGTGGCGTATCGCCGGAAACACCGCCGCCGCCATGAGCCTGGATCGCCCAATCGATGATCTGCGTGGCGACGTTCGGGGCGACAACCTTGATCATCGCGATCTCGGCCCGCGCACCCTTGTTACCCACCGTGTCCATCATATAGGCCGCTTTCAGCGTCATCAGCCGTGCCTGATCGATCATGCAGCGGGCATCGGCGATGCGCTCGTGCCAGACTGACTGCTCAGAGATTGCCTTGCCGAATGCGATACGCGACTGAAGGCGCGTGCACATCAGGCCGAGCGCACGCTCAGCGACGCCGATCAGGCGCATGCAGTGATGGATACGCCCTGGCCCGAGGCGGCCTTGCGCGATCTCGAAGCCGCGTCCTTCGCCGAGGAGCACGTTCTCGACCGGGACGCGGACGTTTTCGAGCAGCACCTCCATATGGCCATGCGGTGCATCGTCATAGCCGAACACCGAGAGTGCCCGCAGCACCTTGATGCCGGGCGTGTCCGAGGGCACGGCGACCATCGATTGCTGCTGGTGCTTGGGTGCGCTCGGATCGGTCTTACCCATGACGATCATGATCTTGCAGCGCGGATCACCGGCGCCGCTCGACCACCATTTCCGACCATTGATCACATATTCGCCGCCCTGGCGCTCGATCCGACATTCGATATTCGTTGCGTCGGACGATGCGACCTCCGGCTCGGTCATCAGGAAGGCTGACCGGAATTCGCCGCGCAACAACGGGTCAAGCCACTGCTTCTTCAGTTCCTCGGACGCGTAGCGCTCCAGCGTTTCCATATTGCCGGTATCGGGTGCCGAGCAGTTGAAAACCTCTGCCGCGAAATGGACCTGGCCCATAATCTCGCACAAGGGAGCATAGTCGAGGTTAGACAAACCTTCCGGCACCCGCGGCGAATGCGGCAGGAACAGATTCCACAAGCCTGCGGCTCGCGCCTTAGGCTTCAATTCCTCAACGATCTTGGTCGGCACCCAGGCATTGCCCGCCCGTCGATTGGCCTCAACCTCCTGATGGAAGCGGGATTCGTTCGGGTAGATCTCGCTCTCCATGAACGCAATCAACCGCTCCTGCAATTCACGGCAGCGGGATGAGAATTCGAAATCCATTGTTTTTCCTCCTTGAAACATTGGCGCGGACGATGCCGCGAAAGTGCGTCGGAGGCAAACCCCTAGAACGACCTGGAATGACAAATTCGTCGTAGTATCGCGAATTCGAATCGTTACCGGCCTTGAGGAGGCACGCTTGGAGATGACCGAACCGATGGGAGCCAATCAGGTACCAAGCGAGGCGCGGCGATGGTGGGTCTATCTCATCGTCAATCCAAACGGGCGCAGCTATGTCGGTGTGACCTTCGATATCAGCCCCGCCCGTCGTTTGGCCGAACACAACAGCGCTGGACCGAGAGCCGCGCGCTCGACCCGAGGCCAGGGCCCATGGGTCATTGCTTATGCCGAAATCGCCCTCAGTCGCGGCACCGCGCTGTCGCAGGAATGGCATCTCAAACGCGACCGCGCCCGAAGACGCCGCCTCAGCCAGGATTATCTGGCCACGCAAACCTGACCAGATGGCACCGGGTGTTGAAAGGCGTCGGGGCCAGCCTCTATGCTGCGCGCCACCAATCATCCGGTTCACCGGCATATGGAGAAGAATTTGAACAGGAACGACATCGCGCGAGTTCAGGCCTATCTGCGCAAGACCTTCGCAAACGACAAGATTGTCATTGAAGCCCCCCGCAAGGCCGGCGCGCCTATCGAGGTGAAGATCGGCGACGAATTCGTCGGTGTTGTCCATCGCGACGACGATGAGGGCGAGATTTCGTACTCGCTTGTCGTCTCAATCCTTGAGGAAGATCTCCCTGTCGCGGCGGCTGCCGAGGCGAAAGCCCCGCGCCGCTAGAGATTGCCAACAGATCGAGCGCGGCGATTGCCAGAAACATGGCATTCGCCGCAAGGCCGAACGCCTCTTGGGCCTCTAAGACGGGAAGACCTTTCCCGGCCAAGGCGGCGTTGGTGCCCTTTCGCCAGGCGAAGGCTTCGGCTGAGCCGCGACCCAATTTCACCATAAGTTTAATATTTAAAATAAATATCGCCATACGCGTCGTTTACGACGATCGTTATCGATCGGCGATGCCTTGTGGCGACGTAAGACGCGCCGCGTTCATCAGGACGGGGCACTCGGCACGCGCTTGCCCAAGCCCAATGCAGGGAAATTCTTGCCGCCTCCAAAAAATACTATTCAAAAACAATATATTATAAAGTTTCAGACCGATCTGAGCATGAAGGATTGCCGGATACCGGGTCGCTCGACATTCGACGATCATAGCGTACCGCAGGGTAATCTCGACGGCGGCCGCCTGAATACGCCTCAAGATTGATTGATTTTCCGATGTTACAAATTTACTATTTTAACGAGACATTATTTAAAATAGATTATTTAATAAACTTAATATTAACAAGACCAAATTATATCAATTATGTAGTTTTTTGTCGCTATATTGACAGACATTTCAAAAACAATTTATTTCTATGTCACTAAAGTTGGCGATAACGCCAATATGTAGAGATTTTCTAACATGCTCAACTGAACGTTCGGAGGATACAATGATGAATTTGTCTTCACCCAAGCTTTCGCTTCCGTTTATTGCGGGCCTATCAATACTCGGCACAGCAATGGGTGCGATGACGCCGGCTCACGCCACGACGGTGAGCTATTTGCAACTCGATCCAGGGAATTCCAAACCTGGGCATCTGGATAATACCGGCGAAACGTTCGCGGTCGAGTTCACGCCAACGGACTCCACCAGCTACCTGGCTCCCAGCATCGACGCCGACCAATATGCGGTCCTCCCCACCTACAAGGTAGAACTACCGGACAGCGGAAATTTGAGGAAGATCGATAGCCGGTGGGGTTCCGCCAGCCAGAGCGGCACCAGCTTCGTATACGGCTATACCTTCTCGAACGATTCGCACCACACAGGCGTAACGGGTAGCGTTTTTGGTAAAAACGGTGCCAATTATGACGCGTCTTACGTGTCGAATCTCTCCAATCTTCACGTAACTCTGTACCGGGATACGATGACGGATTCTGGCGGTTACACGCCCGGAACAACCCTGATCGGCAGTCCTACCGCTTTAGACCTGTCTAACGGCAAAGATACTTTCGATTTTGCCGGCCTTACGCATGGCATCTACACCCTTGTGCTTTCCGGCAATTTCGACGGGACGAAGCTGCCCACCCTCTCAGGGACGATACAACCCGTCCCGCTGCCGGGCTCAGTCGTGATGTTCGGAGCCGCGCTTGTCGGCCTGACCGCCTTTGGTGCACGCCGGAAAAAAGGCTGAACCCGTCTCTAGGGTGCGCGTCCTAAATTTACCTTGCCCTACCCCCGGCCCAGCCGGGGGTAGTCATTAAACCTCTACGATTGTGCTTTTTTGCAAGGCGCAAAAGATCGCGATTGAGGCATTACAGCGTCAGCGGCGAAGCAGGAAGCTCATCGCCACAAGGATCGTCATCATGGCGAGCGATACCAGCGTGACCAGGTCGCCGTTGGTCCAGGCAATCGTCGGCTTCGAGAACAAGTTCGAGTGGTTGTAGGCAAAGCCAAACAACCCGGCCAGTGCCAGGAACTTGACGAAAACCATAACCCGCTCCTCCTATTCAGCGCGTGGAAACAATGTGCGGATGTACGGGCCGTTTTCAGCCGAAATTCTAAACCCCACCCTTCATGCCTCTGCAAGGACCGTTTTGTGTAGGTTTTTGGGGTCGGACGACGGTGAAACCCGCAACGAAGCGCTGTGCTCTTGCCCCTTAACTATCATCAAAGACAAGACGGGAAATCTCGATTAAAAGCGCTGGGATGATTGCCCTGCGGAAATTGTTGAGCCCACGAATGCCCAAGACGATGCCTGTAGCCAACGGCACGACGCTGATCCGCCTCATCCGCGTTGTTGCGGCCTGCTGCTTGGTCGGGTTGGCCGCCGCCGGAAATCCAACGTCTGCGCTTGCAAGCACGGCCAAGACTGTGGATAGCCCACCGCCGGTCTCCAAGACTGCCAAGGCAAGAACCGACACAAAGCACGCCGAGTTGCGCCCTGGTGTTATCAAATTGGAAAAGCGGATCGCCACTCTGCGGGACCAACTTGGGATCACGGGCGGGCAGCGGAAAGCCTGGCGCAACCTGGCTACCGTGATGCGCGAGAATGAAAGCGCGATGTACACCGTTGTCACGCGGCGGGCAGGACGCATAAAGAGCGTCAATGGCCCGGAAAATCTGCGCTTATATGGCCTGATTGCCGCCGTGCATGCCGCCAACATCCAGCGATTGCTGGGAGCATTCCAGCCCCTGTACGACAGCTTCAGCGTGCCACAGAAGAAAATTGCCGATAAGCTCCTGCGCGACACTCGGGAAGGCGCTTTTTCCGACGGGTACTGAACACCGCGGCGGCGCAAACACCTGGACCAAAGCATTCCGGGGCGGATTCAGCAACGCTCCCCGCTGCACAAGGCAACGGGGAGTCATCTGTACCGTTGCCGGGATCGTCCCGACTAAGGTTGCCCGATCGTTTAGGCCGAGATAGCGGAACGGCGACGCGCGCCGAGGGCTGTCAGGCCAACGAGAGCGGAACCGAACATCACGAGCGCACCTGGAAGCGGTACAGCGGACAGAGTGCCCGTTAACGCTGCATTGCCGCTGCCGATCAACGAGACGCCCTGGATCAACAAGGCGTAGCTATCGCCGACGGTCAGACCGGCTAGGGTGAACGCGGCGCCAGAGTCCAACACCGGGAGTGAACCGTAGGTGGTTGAACCCTGGCTAGGCGAGCCGGAGATCAGCTTGTAGGTTACGTTAGAGAACTTCGTCGGATCGGCACCATCCGCGAGCCAGGAAACGCCGTTCCCGCTGGCGAGGGTAAAATCGACCGCTGCGGCAAAGGCCGTACCGCCCTTGACTGCGTTGCCGGCATTGGTGTTGCCGCTGTTGAAGTCATTGGTCGAGACATAGACCGAATACTGGCCGGCCTTGGCCGTATCCGTAACGGTGACAGACGAGGAGTCACCGAGCGTAAGCGACTCGGCCGTCACGTCCGCGAGTGCGGGGATCGGGGCTGCATGAGCCGACGAGGATGCGCCGAGCAGAGCAACGGCGGAGATCGCGACGGACGCGAAAGCGCCACGAAATCGATAAAGTTCAACGTGTAGGTTTTTCATACGACTAGTCCTTGGATGTCAGTGTTCCAGACATCTAGGGGGAACCAAGCTCAATGAACGAGCATCGGAATCTACTCAAATCAGGGGTTCTTGGGCTCCCCCATGACAATCGGGAAGCTTAACGACCGTCGCTAAAATTGTTTGGATGACGAACGGTACAAGACCGCAGGAATTGGATTTTGGAACCATTCCTGTTCATTGGTGAACAAGGGTGATGGTGCCGCCTACGTGACTCGAACACGTGACCCCCGCATTACGAATGCGATGCTCTACCAACTGAGCTAAGGCGGCTTTGGCCCCACATTGGGGCGCGCGGAAATAAGCATGGCAGACGCGCAGGTGTCAACTGACCCTGCACGTCGGGTCCCGCAATTGGTCAGGCGATGTAGTCGGCGCGCACCTGTTGGCGTAGCAGATCGATCGGCACCGGCTGCCCGCCGCGATCGATGCACCAGAAAGTCCAACCATTGCACGACGGAGCCCCTTGCACCGAGGCACCCACTTGATGGATGGAGCCTTTGGCATCCTTGGCGATGACGGTGCCGTCCGCTCGGACGCGGGCGGTCCAGCGGCGGTTTTGATCGAACAAGACCTCACCGGCGCGCACCAACCCACGCTCGACCAAGGTACCAAAAGGAATGCGCGGCTCCGACCGCTTTGATGCGA
Organism: uncultured Rhodospirillales bacterium; assembly: GCA_903923205.1. GTDB lineage: Bacteria > Pseudomonadota > Alphaproteobacteria > ATCC43930 > CGMCC-115725 > CAIXXC01. The sequence continues at coordinate 15,915 of CAIXXC010000356.1, forward strand.
CTGTGACCAGCTCCGGAGCCGTCACGGCCTCAACCTGGTCGATTCGGTCCTGGGCCAGCGCGGCGTATGTGGCCTCTCGCTCGATGCCGATGAAGCGGCGGCCCAGTCGCTTGGCGACAGCACCCGTGGTGCCGGTGCCGAAGAAGGGATCGAGCACGATATCCCCTGGTCGCGTGCCCGCAATCATCACGCGGTGAAGCAAGGCCTCGGGCTTCTGCGTCGGATGAGATTTATGACCGTCCGTCTTGAGACGTTCCGGCCCGCCACAGATGGGGATCAGCCAGTCGCTGCGCATCTGCAGATCGTCGTTCAGCGCCTTCAGCGAATCATAGTTGAAGGTATAGCGCGAGGACTGGTCGCGGGCGCACCAGATCATGGTCTCATGCGCATTGGTGAAGCGCCGGCCCCGAAAATTCGGCATCGGGTTGGTCTTGCGCCAGACGACATCGTTGAGGATCCAGAAGCCCAAATCCTGCAAGATCGAACCGACGCGAAAGATGTTGTGATACGAGCCTATCACCCAGAACGTGCCGTCCGGTTTCAAAACGTGGCGCACGGCGCCGCACCAGTCCCGGGTAAATTTATCGTAGGTCGCGAAATCGGCAAACTTGTCCCAGGCTTCATCGACACCATCGACCCGGGAATTGTTCGGACGCGTAAGATCGTGGCCAAGCTGGAGATTGTACGGCGGATCGGCGAACACCATGTCGACGCTGCCGGCAGGCAGGCTGTTCATGATGGCGACGCAATCACCGATATGGATTCGATCGGGCAAGCTGGGGGTCGAGGACTTCATCGTGGCAAAAACGACATAAGCCGATTCGCCCGTCAACCATGCCTGAGTCGCGACAGGTAAGATTTCGAATCAACGGCTTGAGAGTGAGTCTTTCGCGTCACACCTCGGCCGCGTGACCGGCAAAAATTGCCCGGACGGGAGCGAAACTGCGGCGGTGATGCGGGGTAGCACCAAGGCGTCTTAGTGCATCGAGATGTTCTGCAGTGCCATATCCGGCATTACGCTCCCATCCATAACCGGGATAGCGTTCGGAAAGACGGGCCATGGCGCGATCACGGACGACCTTGGCAAGCACGGAGGCTGCGGCAATCGACAGCGATAGGTGGTCACCCTTGATCAAGGTGTGGGCAGGAAAGTTCAGTCCCTTTGGCGCTCGATTGCCGTCAATCAACGCGGCATCAGGAGAGACCGGCAAGGCGGCAAGGGCGCGACGCATCGCGAGAAGACTAGCCTGCAAAATATTGAGCCGGTCGATCTCGGCGACACTCGCAGCCCCGATGCCAATGATCGCGCAGCCTCGCAGGATTGTCGCAAACTGTTCCCGCCGAGACGCGCTGAGACGCTTGGAATCATCGAGGCCGGCCAGATCCTCAGGCAAATTTCGCGCGTCAAGAATGACGGCCGCCGCGACGACGGGCCCAGAAAGTGGTCCGCGGCCGACCTCATCTACCCCTGCGATGCAACCGCCAAGCCGATATTCATGACTGAGATCAGGCACGGTCGAAATCCACGTCTCTCGGCATCATGGTCACCACCTGATCTCTCGCCGATTCGCCGACGTGATGTTATCAGAACCGGGGATGGGCACCATGGTCGGGTGCAAGTACCAATATCGGCATGCAGGTTTAGCGGTAAATTTAGACGTATGTGCTGTTCCAAACATAATTTTTTATTGACGAACAAAACAGGAACAAATATTCTTCTCACGATCGCGCTGGGCCGTGAGTCGGCTCAGTCCCTCACCTGCGCAGCGCACCTCTCGGTGCCGGTTTCGACGAATCTTCGGATGGTCGCGAAAACCGGCACCGACAAAATTTTGCATCCCCGTGGACTATTTTCTAAAATCAGGGAAGCGAGGATAGCGTTCACGCGTTGTCGCTGCGTATGATTATTGACCCCTTCGGGTCCCGGTGCCTGGATGAACTGCCTGGCCCGCAATCAGCATACGGTCGTTGGCGCCAAGACAGCGCGAGCGGCGCGGGGATGTGAATGTCGAATCAGGGCCAGAAGCTCACCATTGATCCGAGTGTCGTCGGCGCGGTGGCGAGCTATGGTGCATCTGCTACGCAATCAATCGGGTCGCCTGCGCAGGTCAGTGCCGCGAATCTCCATGGCTTGAACCCAAGAACAACGAGCGGTATCGCCAAGGATCGGATCAGCTCCCTCGCGGCGCGGGATTTCCGCCTGGACCTGTTCCGGGGCATATCACTGCTGCTGATCTTCATCGACCATATCCCCGACAATTTTCTCGCCTTCTTCACCCTTCAATCAGTCAGTTTTTCCGATGCTGCGGAGATATTCTACTTCATCTCTGGTTATGTGGCGGCGATGGTCTACGGCAAGGTCTTGCTGCAGCACGGAATGTTCGTTGCGACGCTGAAAGTCTACAAACGCGTCTGGACACTGTTCATCGCCCATATCGTGCTTTTCATGGTTTTCGTCGCCGAGGTGTCGATCAGTGTCAACCATTCCGGTCATTGGATCTACAACACCCAATTGCGGGTCGATGATTTCCTGGCCGAGCCGGGCACCGCGATGTTCAAGGCGCTGACCCTTCAGTTTCAGCCGGTCTACCTCGACATTCTGCCGCTTTACATCGTCTTCCTGATCTTCTTCCCCCTGGTACTCAAGGGACTGAGCCGAAATTGGATGATCGTGATGATCCCGTCGGCTTTGAGTTATCTCGGTGTCCAGTTCTGGAACTGGAACCTACCAAGCTATCCGGAAGGGCATACCTGGTATTTCGACCCCTTTGCCTGGCAGTTCCTGTTCCTGCTTGGCGCCTATTGCGGCTTTACCAAACTGACAGGCCGCAGAATCCTGCCAAAATCTCCCTGGCTGTTCGCGACGGCCGTGGTCTTTCTCGTGATTGCCGGTTCCATTCAGTTTTCTGCGACCCTGCACGGTTTGTCGGAGGCAATTCCGAGCTTGCTGTCCTTTGTCGTCGCTGCTGACAAGACCACGCTCGCGCCCTTGCGGATCCTCAATTTCGTTGCGCTGGCGATTGTCATGGCAACCCTGATCCCGCAACACGCCCGTTTCCTGACGCAGCCGATCGCCTGGTCTATCGTGCGCTGCGGGCAGCATTCGCTGCACGTCTTCTGCTTCAGCATCATCCTCGCCGTAATCTTCCAGATCGTCCTCCAGGAGATCGACGGCGGCGTGCCCCTGCAGGTGGCCATCAATGTGACCGGGATCGGCAGCATGCTCGGCTTCGGCACGCTGATGTCGTGGTTGCGACACGAGGGTAAACTGCCCCCACCGCCACAGACGGTAACCTGAGCGGGCGACCATGCTGATCGATCCGCCCCTGCAGCGAAATCATGATCATCGCCTCTGCGTCGAAACGGCGATGAGCAGGGCCGCCCATCTGTGCGCATCACGTGACGCCAAGCTGACAAATAGCCGCCGCCAGGTCCTGGAGCTCGTGTGGGACCGACACGAGCCCGTGACCGCTTACGACCTTGTCGAAACGCTGCGCGCCGTGACGGGCAAACGCGTCGATCCGCCGACCATCTATCGGGCGCTCGATTTCCTGATTGAACAGGGATTGGTCCACCGGATCGAGGGCCTCAACGCCTTTATCGGTTGCAGCATGCCAGAGGCAGGTCACGCCGGCCAATTCCTGATCTGCGGCGAATGCGGCACCATTCGGGAACTGGCGGAACCCGACATTGCGCGAGCCGTTACGGCGGGCGCCCTTGCGCAGGGTTTTGTCGCCGAACGACAGACGGTCGAGGTTTATGGCCGCTGTGCCGAATGCGCCGCAACCACCGGGGCGGCATGAAGTGAGCCTTGTCGTCAGCGCCACGCCCGGCGACCTGCTTCCCGTCACGATCCTTACCGGCTTCCTTGGAGCCGGTAAAACCACCCTGCTGGCACGGTCTCTAAAGCAACCCGAACTTGCCCGTGCAGCCGTCATCATAAACGAGTTCGGCGATGTCGGGCTTGATCACGATCTGGTGCGCGCCAATACCGAGACCCGCGTTCTCCTGCTTGAAAGTGGCTGCGTCTGTTGCTCGCTGCGCAGCGACCTGACAGACACGCTTCGCGACCTGTTCCGCCAGCGGGTCATGCTAAAAGTCCCGGAATTCGACCGCGTCATTGTGGAGACAACCGGGCTCGCCGATCCCATGCCGATCGTCAATGCCCTTCAGGCAGATCCGGTGACAGCTGTGCGCTTCCGCCTCGACGCCATTGTTACGGTGATCGATGCCGTCAATGGTGACGCCCAACTGGATATTCATCCCGAAGCCGTTCGCCAGGCGGCGATGGCGGACAGGCTAATCTTGTCCAAGACCGATCTTGCCAGTCCGCGAGCAACCGACCGTCTGACTGCCCGCCTTGCCGCCCTGAATCCGGGTGTGGTGCCCATCCTGACCAACCCTGAGGACCTGAAACCGGGCCTCCTGATCTGCCCCGGCATTGATGCGGCAACAAGGCGATTGGCGCCACACCAGGACGGACATGCCGATCATGACCATGATCGCCATCATGACCATGGTATCGGCTCATTCACGATCCATTATCCCGACCCCCTGCCGTGGAATCGGGTCAGCGAGGCATTGGGGGCAATGCTGGCGGTTTATGGCGACAGGATACTGCGGATCAAGGGCATTATCGCTGTGGAGGATGAACCCCTGCCGGTTGCGATCCACGGGGTGGGTCATTTCCTTTACCCGCCGGCCAACCTTCCGGCGTGGCCCGCCCCGACCCGGACAGGCCATTTGGTCCTTATCACTCAGGGCCTCGACCGGGCCGAGATAGAACCTATCCTCGCGCGCCATCTCGACTGATGCGCAAGCGCCGCCTCGGCGTCGGCGAGGACAGGCCACAATGTTGGCACGGCATCAAGGTCGCGCATCTCATCAGGCGTGAACCAGCCTGCGGCCTCGGCGTCGTCTGCTGCCACCGGTTCGCCCTTGACCCAGCGCAGCAGGACCGGCACCAGGACGAAATGGTAGGGTGCCGTTGCACCAGGGGGAGAAATGATATCGACGGCGGCAAGCACGCGAGGATCTGCACCTTCAACCCCGGTTTCTTCCGCCAATTCGCGGATTGCAGCGGCGACCAGCGGCTCACCGACCATGATCGAGCCACCCGGAAAGGCCCAAAGGCCCTGGCTCGGCGCTTTTCCACGACGGATCAAGAGGAACTGGCCGTCTCGATTGACGATTGCGGCAACGCCTGCTCTTACCACCAAGGGATCATTCTCCGCTCTCGCATTCGACCGCAACATGCTAGACCGCTCGCTGTTCCGCCGCAAATACCACCTTCCAGGCACCGAAATCGCCCATGCCCGAATTGCCAGAAGTCGAAACCGTGTGCCGCGGCCTCGCCCATGTCATGGATGGACGACGCCTTGTCCGCCTCGACCTGCACCGACCTGATCTTCGTTTCCCATTTCCCAACGGTTTGAGCCGGCGGGTCGAGGGTCGCCGGATCGAAGTCGTCGACCGACGCGCCAAATATATCCTGATCCGATTGGATGATGGTGGGACGATGATCGGCCATCTCGGCATGTCGGGGCGCATGATGATCGGACACGGCACTAACGAACCTTTGGGGCGACACGATCACGTCGTATTCGTCCTCGAAGATGGTGTCACCGTCCGTTTCAACGACCCCCGGCGCTTCGGCTTTCTCGATTTTGCCGAGAAGGGTAACGTCGAGGCCCATCCCATGCTGGCGACGCTCGGTCCGGAGCCGCTCTCCGATGCCTTCACTGGAGCCGTGCTCGCGGCGCGCTTGGCCGGCCGAAGGACAAGTATCAAGGCGGCATTGCTCGATCAAAAGACGGTCGCAGGGATTGGCAATATCTACGCCAGCGAGGCCTTGTACTGGGCCGGAATTTCTCCCAGACGCAGCGCCGAGCATGTGACAGGAGCGCGAGCCGAGCGGCTTGCCGGGTCGATCAAGACGGTCCTTAGCCGGGCTATCGCCGCAGGTGGTTCATCCTTGCGCGACTTCGTCCAAACCTCGGGGGAGCTTGGCTACTTCCAGCATCAGTGGGCCGTCTATGGCCGTGAAGGTGAGCCTTGTCCCAACTGCGATTGCGGCAAGACAATCGAAAAATTCGTTCAAAATGCGCGCGCGACCTTTTACTGCGCGCACCGCCAGAGATGATTTATCCATCGCGACGGTGTAGACTGCCGACCATGGTAAAGCTTCGTCATGGTGCCCTGTCTCTCGCCCTAGCCGCCCTGATCCTCAACCTCGGGAACAGCGCCAAGGCCGTCGAATCCGCGGTCTATGTTCCGGGAACGGAGGATGTCCCGTTGATGCCCGGGTTGGCTCCCGCTCCGGATGGAATGCTGGTATTCGATCAGCCGCAGGGACGAATCGTCGAAGTGACGACCTCGGGCCCGGTTCGTCGCCGGGATGTTTTGAGCTTTTATCGTGAAAGTCTTCCTGAATTGGGCTGGGCAGCTCATGGCAAGCATGATTTCGAGCGTGCGGGCGAGCGTCTGAGCCTCGACATCGCTGGTCGCGATGGTCACCTGACGGTAGCCTTCAGTCTGATACCCGGCTAAATCTTAGTACAGCCCCTGATCATGCATCCAGTCATTCTGCGCGGCCTCTCGCCGATCGTTGATCGTTACGCCGGCTTCATCCTCGATGTCTGGGGTGTGCTTCA
>CAIXXC010000357.1 GCA_903923205.1 uncultured Rhodospirillales bacterium
CCAGAACGGGTTTTCGGCAGGCGATCGACGACAAGAACACGCTTGGGCGTCGCGATGGCGCCCACTTCGTCGCGGATGCGTTGCGATACCTCGTGCTCGATCGTCGCGTGTTCGCCATTCTGCCCCGATCGCAATGTCACCAGACACAGCGGGACCTGTCCTTTCAGCGCGTCCACAATGCCGACAACCGCACATTCCGCGACTGCAGGATGCCCGGCGGCCGCCTCTTCAAGGCCACCAGTCGAGAGCCGATGAGCGGCGACGTTGATCACATCATCGGTCCGAGTCATCACGAAGATATAACCGTCCTCGTCGATGACGCCTGCATCCCCGGTGGCGTAATAGCCGGGGAATTGATCGAGGCAGCTTTTCACAAATCGGGCATCAGCCCGCCAGAATGTGGTAAGCGCACCCGGCGGCAAGGGCAGCTTTATGACAAGGTTGCCGATCTCGCCGGGCGCTGGCGGATGACCAGCATCATCAAGGACCTGGACATCCCAGCCCGGCGTCGCTCGTGTCGGTGAGCCCGCCTTGACCGGAAGCGCCCCCAAGCCAAGGCAGTTCGCGGCGATGGGCCAGCCCGTTTCTGTCTGCCACCAATTGTCGATTACGGGGATGCCGAGTTGATCTTCCGCCCAATGAAGGGTTGGCGGATCGCAGCGTTCGCCAGCAAGGTAGAGTGCTCGCAGCGTGCTACGCTTCGAAGCCTTGATGAACCGACCCTCAGGGTCTTCGCGTCGAATTGCCCGGAACGCGGTCGGCGCCGTGAACACGACATTGACGCCGTGCTCATCGATGACACGCCAGAACGCCCCGGCGTCAGGCGTGCCAATCGGCTTGCCCTCGTAGAGGATGGTCGTGCAGCCGCGCAACAGGGGCGCATAGACAATGTAGGAATGGCCGACAACCCAGCCGACATCGGAGGCCGTGAACATGACCTCTCCGGGATCGAGGTCGAAGACGTTCGCCATGCTCCAATTGAGCGCAACGGCGTAACCGCCATGGTCACGGACCACACCCTTCGGCACCCCCGTGGTCCCGGACGTATAGAGGATATAGAGGGGGTCTGTTGCCAGTGTCTCGACACAGGAGACGGGTTCTGCACCGGATATTGCGTCTTCCCAAGTGACGTCTCGGCCTTTGATCAGGGTCGCCTCGATCTGAGGCCGCTGCAAGATCACGCATTTGCGCGGCTTGCTCTTGGCGGCGTCGATCGCGGCGTCGAGCATCGGCTTGTAGGGCAGAACCTTCTTGCCTTCTATACCGCATGAAGCCGAGACCACGACCACCGGTTCGGCATCATCGATACGAACTGCAAGTTCGTGGGGCGCAAAACCGCCAAACACGACGGAATGAACGGCGCCGATCCGCGCACAGGCGAGCATCGCGATTGCGGCTTCGGGCACCATTGGCATGTAGATGACGACGCGGTCGCCCTTGGCGACGCCTAGGTTTGACAAGGCACCGGCGAAACGAGCGACCTGGTCCGCCAGTTCGCGATAGGTGATCCTGGTGACCGTCCCGGTGACTGGACTGTCGTAGATGATCGCCGCCTGCGCGCCGCGACCGGCCATCAAATGCCGATCGATCGCATTGTAGCAGATGTTGAGGCCACCCGTAGGAAACCAACGATAGAAAGGCGGGCGGGAATCATCCAGTGCGCGATCAAACGATTGCCACCAACTCAGGCTCTTTGCTGCCTCGCGCCAAAACGTTTCGCGGTCTTCGATCGCGCGGCGATACAGGACCTCGTATGATTTAAGACTGTCGGGGCTCATTTTTGTCACCCTGTGAGCGTTGCTGTGCAATCGAAAGGCATGCGCGTTTATAACACCGAGAAACAGCTTCCGAATCTCGTGCAGTCGAGGCAACCCTGTTTTTTTTGCCGCGACCGTCGCCTCGATAACAAGCGCGTCGGCGCCGGTATTACCGCCATTTCTGCAATCGTTTGATGGCCTGCGCGATATCCTCGGTCTTCCCGGCAAAGGAGAACCTGAGCGTGTGGCGACCGCGAGCGGCGTCGAAATCGAGTCCAGGCGTTGTCGCCACCCCGGTTTCCCGGAGCATCCTGCGGCAGAACTCCAAGCTGTTATTGGTCAGATTCGCAATATCCGCGTAGAGATAGAATGCTCCCTGCGGCGATAGAAAATTCTCGATGCCGCAGCCCGGCAGACCGGCGACAAGAATTTCGCGGTTCTCGGCATAACGACGCAGATTGATCTGTAACTCGTCGTGGCTGTCGAACGCCTCGATCGCCGCAATCTGCGACAAGGTCGGCGGCGAGATCACGAAGTTTGGAGCTAGGCAGGAGATCGAGGGCACGAGGTCCCGTGGCATGATCATCCAACCCAGACGCCATCCGGTCATCGAAAAATATTTCGAAAAGCTATTGATGACGACGGCATCTTCGGACAGATCCACAACGGTCGTGGCCGGCTCGTCATAGGTCAGGCCATGATATATTTCGTCCGAAACAAAGCGGGCGCCGTTACGCGCGCACCAGTCGATCAGGGCGATCAGCGCGGAACGGCCCAGCATGGTGCCGGTCGGATTCGACGGGCTGGCAACGATCACCCCGTCGATTCTTCCCTTCACCTGGTCAAGCAACGCGGGCGTCGGCTGGAAGAGGTCGGCGGGGCCCGTCGCAACATCGACGACCTCAATACCCAGGGCGGTAAGGATATGGCGATAGGCGGGATAACCGGGCGAGGCCAGGACAACCCGGTCCCCGGCAGAAAACGCGGCGAGAAAGGCCAGCAGAAACGCCCCCGAAGCGCCCCCAGTGATGATTACACGACCGGGATCGACCGTTACTCCATAGAAATCCTGATAGTGCCGCGCAATCCGCTCACGCAATTGCGGCAGGCCAAGCCCGTCAGTATAGCCCAGGACCGAGTCCGACAAGGCGCGGGCTGCGGCCTCGCGCACCCTGGACGGCGCTGCCGTTGACGGTTGTCCGACTTCCATGTGAATGACGTCGACTCCCGACGCCGCCAGCTGGTTGGCGTCGCGCATGACCTCCATAGCGATAAAAGGCGGGACCCGCCCCCGGCTTGCAAATTTCAGAGGAGATCTCATCTTTGATGGAGGTCCTTGCGCTGCGCCCACGAAGCGTTAAGTGAAACGCACTCCAAGATCAAGAGACGGCAATCGGCGAAGCGTGGCGGACAGCACCTGATCCCAGGAATTTGTCCTAAGTTCATATAGTTATAGCGCAGATTCTCACGCCTAACAGTCCCATCGCGTCGTGATCTGTTCTAGACCTTGGGCGTCGGATCGATCAAGAATATGGAGCTGTCGAAGGAAGCCATTTTGTCATTGTCCCATTTCCTCTGCCTCGCTAGGCATCTCGTCACGGCCATGGTGATAGGCTCGCTCCTCGTGCCGCCGCCTGCCCATGCACAGGATAGCGGTCTGGAAAATGGCGGCCTCATACGCGATGCCGAAATTGAGCGCGACATTCGGGTCTGGGTCACACCCATCTTTCGAGCTGCCGGCCTCGACCCGAGTTTTGTCCAGATCTATCTGATTGGGGATCCTCAGATAAATTCGTTCGTCGCTGGCGGCCAGCGCATCTTCATCAACACCGGTCTGTTGACGCGAAGCAAGACACCCAATCAAGTGATCGGGGTCATCGCGCATGAGACTGGCCATATTGCGGGCGGGCATCTTCTGCGAATGCAAGAGGTCCTGCGGGCGGCGACGGTTGAGGCAATCGCCGGGTTTTTGATCGGCGCGGGCGCGGCATTCGGTGGTGCAGGCGGCAGTGGTATCGGCGCCGGCGCGCTGGCTGGCGAATCGATGGCCCAACGTGCCATCTTTGCGTATTCGATCAATCAAGAGGCGCGGGCGGATAACGCCGCGCTCTCCTTCCTCGACAAGACCCATCAATCCTCTCGAGGGTTGCTGGAGTTCTTCCAGATCCTCAGCAAGGAAGAAGGGTTGCTGCCGGGCATGCAGGACCCCTACCTGCGGACGCATCCCTTGACGACTGAGCGTATCGATTACGTCCGCCAGCACGTTGATGCCAGCCCGTACTCCAATGCCAAGGACCCGCCCGACTGGGTTGAGCAGCACGCCCGCATTGTCGCGAAACTCCAGGGTTTCCTGTTGTCGCCATTCGAGGCCCTTAAGCTTTACCCGGCCAACAATGATTCCACTGCAGCACATTATGCCCGCGCAATCGCCTACCACCGTGTGCCGATGGAGGATCACGCGCTTCAAGAGGCCGATATCCTCCTGAAACGAGAGCCAAGGAACGCCTACTTCTGGGAGCTAAAGGGCCAATTCCTGTTCGAAAGCGGGCATCCCGTCAGTGCGGCCCCGTACTACCGCAGATCTGTTGAATTGGCCAATGACGAGACCCTGTTGAAGATCGAGCTTGCGCAAGTCTTGCTCGAAGCCAATGAGGACGTCGCAACCGCGAAGGAGGCGGCAGGCTATCTCCAGGAGGTTCTGCGGCATGACGATCAGAACCCCGATGCCTGGCACTCTTTGGGTATCGCTCAGGGGCGCATGGGAGAGATCGGGAATGCCTCGCTGGCACTTGCCGAGGAAGCGATCTTGAGCGGCGACAACGCGACGGCAAGGAGCCAGGCCATCCGCGCGACCGAATTACTGCCGCGCGGGTCGCCCGGCTGGCTCAAAGCGGATGACATTCGACTTCAAATCAAAGACAACAGGTGACCTGTCAGCTTGTGCGTGGCAGCCCTTGAACGGCCGCGAAGGCGGCATCCCCCCGTTTGGAGCCCCTATGCCGACCAGCTGTCTTGTCCGCCACTTATTTTTGCTCGCCTTGATGGCATTCGCACTTCCGCTCGGGTCGGCGGCAAATGCCGAATCCGCATTGACGAAAGCGCAAACCAAGCAGATCGATGCCTTGATACACGATTACCTCGTCAGCCATCCCGAGGTGATCATGGAATCGTTGCAAGCCGCCCAGGATAAGGCTGACGCGGATCGACATGCCGAGGCGGAGGGCGCCCTTGGCAAGCATCGCGAGGCGCTGTTGCATGATCCAACATCGCCGGTCATGGGCAATCCTGACGGTGACACGACTCTTGTCGAGTTTTTCGATTACCGCTGCCCCTATTGTAAGAGCAGCGCATCGACGCTCGCCGAGCTCATCAAGAACGACCCGAAACTCCGTGTCGTGATGAAAGAATTTCCCGTACTTGGCCCAGAATCAACCTATGCATCGCACGTCGCCCTTGTGGCCGCGCGACACGGCAAATATGCCGAATTCCATGACATGGTGCTTGGTTACAAGGGCAAGCTCGATGATGCGACAACACTCGACCTCGCTGCACAAATCGGCCTCGACCCGAAACAAACGAAGGCCGAGGCCACCGACCCGAAACTGGACACGATCATCAAGGCAAATATCGATTTGGCACACGTCCTCGCGATTGACGGCACTCCGACCTTCGTGATCGGCAAATTCATTATTCCTGGCGCCGCTACAATGGACGATCTGAAGCTCGCCGTCGCCACGGCACGCCAGAAGTCTTGAAATCAACTATTGCTTGATGCGGAGCCAAGCCTCGCGCCAGGCCGCGAGATCGAGGCATGATTTATGACCCTGGGGGCATTGCTTTTGTGGCGCGCGCTGAAACCTGACCTTGGCAAGCCCATTGCCATCGGCCCGATAATGCCGGCAGGAGCCCGGCTTTAGGGTGTCCATCTCTTGACAGGCGTTGGCATTGACCGGCGTCTCGCCGAAGAAAATCGCCTGCGCCGCCTGTACCTGCGGCGTCGCGGTCCATTGCATCCAAAGATATGCGCAGTTCGCATGCTTTGCCTTGCTTGCCAGCATCCAGCTATCTGCCCAGGCAGTCGCACCTTCCGACGGGATCGTCTCGGCCACCGGAATCTTGGCAGCCTTGAGGATCTCGATTTGATAAGGCCCACCAACGCCGATCACGGCGCGCCCACTCTTGAACTGCGTGATTTCCTGTTCCGATAACGTCCAGTACCGCCTTATCAACGGACGTTGTTTACGCAGCAAGGCCTCTACCGCCCGCATCTGCTTGGCATCGAGTTCGAAAGGATCCCTGATCTTCAGCCCTGGTTGCGCGCGCATCAGATACATCGCCGCGTCGGCAATGTAGAGCGGGGTATCGGGGATCGCGATATGGTCACGATATTTCGGATCGTGGACAGCCGCCCAACTCGTGGGCGAGCGCTTAATTTTCGCAGTATTCCACATCAGCGTATTCAAGCCCCATTGGTAGGAGAGACCCCAATGGACGCCCTTGTCGGTGTTGAAAGCCGGCGACTTCAACGGCTTGAAAAAATCTGACCAGGCTGGAATCAAAGCCATATTGAGAGGCTTCACCTCGCGGCGCTCGATTAGGGCTTGCGTGATTTCCGCCGGAGCAGACACCAGGTCAATGACGCCGTGGCCACCAAGCCGCATCGCGGTGACCATCTCTTCCGCGGAACTCGCGTAGCGAACATTGAGCTTACAGGCGGTATTTTTCTCGAAGGGCTTAGCCCAGGCATCTTCGGCGTAGCCGTGCCAAGCAAGAAGGTCGAGGTGCCCCTCACCCTTACCGATCATCGTCGCTTTTGCAGCGCGCGCCGCCCTGTCACGGTGCTTCTTGTGAGCCGCTGCGGGGCCCTGTGGCACGAGCATCGCGACGACAATCAGCGCAGCAAGAATATGACGCCAGAAGCTTCGACTATTTATGGAGACGGCCTGCATCACCGATCAGTTTCTGCGCCATGATTACCGGAACGAGGGTGATGGCGATCACACCGAACACCACCACGTTCACCTCTGGCAGTTTCTGACCAAGCCGGATAGCCCCAAAAATCCAGAGCGGCAAAGTTGTCTGCGCCCCGGCCGTGAACGTCGATACGATGACCTCGTCGAACGACAGGGCGAAAGCCAGCAAGGCACCGGCGCCGACGGAGGTCGCAATCATTGGCAACGTAATTCGGCGGAACGTTGTCAACGCGCCCGCGCCAAGGTCCTGTGACGCTTCTCCCCAGGACGAGGGCAATCGACGGAGCCGCGCAATGACGTTGTTGTACACGATGACGATACAAAAAGTGGCGTGGCCGATGATGATCGTCCAGATCGAGAGGTCGATCCCCCAGAAGACGAATTAGGAATTCAGCGCCATGCCCGTGATGATCCCCGGGAGCGCGATAGGCAGGATCAGCAGGAAGGAGAAAACCTCCTTGCCGAAAAAGGCAAAACGATAGACCGCAAATGCCGCAAGAGAACCCAGAAGTACCGCAAGCAAGGTCGCCGCGAGAGCGACTTCGGTCGACAGGAGAAAGGCCTCCCGAATCTCCTCATCGGCCCAGGTATCGTCGAACCAATGGGTCGTGAACCCGGCGATCGGCCAGCCCTGGATCGGTGAGGTATCGAAGGCATAGGTCAGGATGATTGCAATCGGGATAAACAGAAAGCCGAGCACAAGCACGACCCAGCCGCCAAGGAGCGTCGCGGTTATCCGGCGGGAGTGCGGGCCGGTCATCGCTACATCGCCTCAAAAGCGCCGAGTTTGCGCGCCAAAAGGAGATAAAGCGCGATAACGGCGAGTGGCAGCGTGGCAAATGCGGCCGCGAATGGCACGTTGTTGGAAACGCCGACATTGACGTAGACGACGTTGCCGATGAAATCGGAACCCGGTCCGCCGACCAACATCGGCGTCACGTAATCGCCAAGGGTCAGCGAGAAACAGGAGATTGATCCTGCGGCAATACCCGGCAATGCCAGAGGCAGGATTACCCGGCGCAGGGTGCGCCAGGCCCCGGCTCCAAGATCAGCCGACGCCTCGAGCAAGGATTGGGGAATCCGTTCAAGCCCCGCATAGACCGGAAGGATCATGAAGGGCAGCCAGAGATACGAAAAAACGATCCACATCGCCCAATTGGAATAGCCGACCGACACCTCGGGCAATCCGATGGTGGTCAGCAACCAGTTCAGCGCGCCGTCATGGGCGAGGATCAGGCGCCAGGCATAGACCCGGGCAAGATAGCTCGACCAGAGCGGGAGCATCACGGCTGTCATCAGCGCCGCGCGCAACCTCGACCCGGCGAACTGCGCCATGAAATAGGCGAAGGGAAACGCCAGCACGGCATCTGTCAACGTCACGGCCGCCGCGATCCCGATCGTACGCAGGCCAATCCGGCGATAGGTCTCGTCGCCAAACACGGCGCGAAAATTATCGAAGGTCCAGTTCTCCTGAATCTCGCCGGTGAAGCCATCGACCTGCCAGAACGCGGAGACGAACAGCGCTACCAGCGCCGCAAGATAGAATGCCAGGAACCAGGCGAGCGGCGGCGACAACAAGAGCATCGACCGCAGCCAGGGCCGTCGCCAGACAAACGCGGCCAGCACGATCTTAAGGCCGTGCTGGCCGCCCTTACGCGATGTTTCGGTCAGAGCCAAGTTGAAGCTCAGCCCTTAATGGCCTGCCACTTCTGCTGCCAGACTGAGTAGTCAAGGCAATCATGCTTGCCGCCACCGCACTCCTTGAGTGGAGTCTTCCAGAATTTAATCTGGTTAAAATATGAGGCCGGCGCGTCGGCATGATACTGCGCGCAGGATCCCGCAGCGATCTTGTCCATTTCCTTGCAAGCCAGCGTATTGGCCGGGGTCTCGCCAAAGAAAATCGCCTGCTGTGCCTGCACGACCGGGGTCGTGACCCAATTCATCCAGAGATATGCACAGTTCGGATGCTGGGATTTCGCCGAAAGCATCCAGCTATCGGCCCAACCGGTCGCCCCTTCCGCCGGAATCGTTTCCTCGACCGCCACCTTTGCAGCCTTGAGAGTATTCGTCTGATACGGCCATGCCGCGCCGACAATGACGTCGCCATTCTGGAACAGGCTGATTTCGTCAGAGGCAAGCGCCCAGTACTTCTTGATCAGCAGCCGCTGTTGCTTAAGCAGTTCGACGACCGCGTCCATCTGCTTCTCATTCAGCTCATAGGGATCCTTGATCCCAAGCTTTGGTTGGGTTTTGGAAAGATAGAGAGCGGCGTCCGCGATCTGGATCGCATTATCGGGAACGGTCACGAGCCCCTTGTACTGGGGATCATAGACCGTAGCCCAGCTTTTGGGCGCAGCCGCGATCTTCTTGGTGTTCCAGAGCAGGGTGTTCGGCCCCCACTCGTAGGAAATGCCATAGTGGACGCCCTTGATCGTGTTATGCGGCGGTGATTTCAGTTGTGCCACAAAATCCTTGTAGCCCTCGATCAACTTGACGTTCAGCGGCGCGACATTCTTGCCGTAGATCAGGCGCAAGGTGGCATCACCCGATGCGGAGACAAGATCATACTGGTTGCCGCCCCCTTGGCGCATCAGGGTCACCATTTCATCGGAGGAACCGGCATATTTCCGGTTCACCTTGCAGCCCGTCTGTGCCTCGAACGGCTTGACCCATTGATCCTCGGCATAGCCTTCCCAGGCAACGAGATTGAGAGCACCCTCCCCCGGGCCAATCTTGGTCGGCGGCGCCGCCTGCGCGACACTCGCAAGTGTCTGCGAGAATGCCAGGACCAGGGCGGTGGGGATGGCTAGACGGGACGACCAGGTCTTTCGCTCTGCTTTCATCTTTTGTCTCCTTCCGGTGGGTTCAGTCTTAATTGTTATGGCTTGGGCGTAATCTCGAACAGGCTATCGAGGCGCCAGGCGACGCCAACGGGATCGCCGCGCCGCATACCGGCGCCGTCAATAAGGCGCAGGGCATTCTGTTGCACGATCTGAACGATCGTCATGTCGGATAGTTCAACTATAAATCGTGTGAACATACCGCCGTAGATGGTTTCCACGATTGTCCCCGGCTCACGATGTTCGCAATCCTCCGGGGCTTCCGCAGATGTATCGTAGAGCCGAATCTTCTCCGGCCGCAATGCGATGCGACGTCCGCCACGTTCGAGGATATTTGACGTACCAACGAAGCTCGCAACGAAATCGGAGGCAGGGCGCTCATAAACCTCGCTCGGCGTGCCGATCTGTTCGATCCCACCCTGATTGAAGACGGCGATCCTGTCGCTCATGGACAGCGCTTCTTCCTGATCATGGGTAACATAGAGAAAAGTGATGCCGACACTTTGCTGAATACGCTTCAGCTCGACCTGCATCTCCTGGCGCAATTTGAGATCAAGGGCGCCCAGGGGTTCATCCAGCAACAGGACCTGGGGCCGATTGACAATCGCACGCGCCAGGGCGACACGCTGCCGCTGACCGCCGGAGAGTTGGCCCGGCCGCCGATCACCAAAATCCGACAGGCGTACCATCTCAAGCGCATCTTCGACACGATCGGTGATTTCAGTTTTCGGTGTCTTCCGAACCTCCAGACCGTAGGCAATGTTCTGCCGCACGGTCATATGGGGGAACAGCGCATAATCCTGGAATACCGTATTGACGTCGCGCACGTTCGGCGGCAACCCGGCAACGTCCTGGCCGTCTAATTCGATAATGCCGCTATCGGGATACTCGAAACCAGCGATCAACCGCAGTGTTGTCGTCTTCCCAGAGCCGGACGGGCCAAGAAACGTGAAGAACTCGCCCCGACCGATTGTCAGGTCCAGGCGGTCAACGGCGACGAAGCCGCCATAGGTCTTACGAACGGAGGACAGCCGAACGATCGGCATGCCGTAGCCTTCGGTTGGAGCAGGGTGAATTCGGTTATCTCCGGCGGTCAGCGGGCTTGCACGAGTCCAACTCGCAAATCGTTATAACAATGCTACACAAGCATTGTTGCTTTGCAAGGGGTGATCCGATGTAACCGGAACCTCTATTCGAAATCAGGTTGTCGTTGCGGATGCGCCTTGTAAAAGGCGTCGAGGCCCATGCAGGCATCGAAGATACGCCGAACCGTCGGATAGGGGCTCAAATCGAGATCATATGTGGCGGCGTTGACGACCTGCGGGACCAGGCAGATATCTGCCAGACCGGGTTGATCGCCATGGCAAAAACGTCCGGTACGATCATCGTTGGACAGCATCGCCTCGATCGTCTTGAAGCCGTCTGCCATCCAATGATTGTACCAACGTGCGACCGTGACCTCGTCACGGCCCAGTTCATTGCGCAAATAACGCAGCACCCGCAGATTATCGAGCGGGTGGATATCGGACGCCACAACCTGAGCCAACGCGCGCACTCGAGCGCGGTCGGCTGGATGATTTGGCAATAACGGCGGAAACGGGCAGGTCTCGTCGATGTATTCGATGATCGCGAGCGACTGGTTCATCACCTCGCCGTCATCATCTTCCAACGTCGGAATAAAACCCTGCGGATTGACATCGCGGTAGGTGTCGCTCTTGTGCTCGTCGCGACGCAGATGCACGAATTCGTTCACGTACGCGACGCCCTTGAGATTAAGGGCGATGCGGACACGATACGTCGCGGACGAACGAAAATAGCCGTAAAGCTTCATCGGCGTATCGTCTCTGTCACGGGTGGCACGGACGCAACCGCCGGGGCGAGGGAGCATTGGCCCCCTGCCCCGGTGAGTTTCGTTTACTCGGCAGCGGCGACCGGCTTGGCCGAACGGCCCTTCTCGACGATACGAGCAGCCTTGCCGCGCAGCGCCCGCAGGTAATACAGCTTGGCGCGGCGGACGACGCCCTGACGCACCACCTCGATCGCCGTCAGGCGCGGGGAGTAGAGCGGGAACACGCGCTCGACGCCTTCACCATAGGAAATCTTGCGCAAGGTAAAGCTCGAGTTGATGCCCGAGTTCTTGCGGCCAATGCACAGGCCTTCGAACGCCTGAATACGCTCACGATCGCCTTCGACGACCTTGACGCTGACCTTGATGGTGTCGCCCGGGCGGAAATCAGGAACGCCGCGCTCGGCCAACA
>CAIXXC010000358.1 GCA_903923205.1 uncultured Rhodospirillales bacterium
CCGAAGTCGAAGTGCGCGAACGAGCGCTGGCCTGGGTTCCCGATGTCATGCGCTTTGGTGGCCAGGCCCACGCTCACGACGAACTGGAAGACACCCAGCCTCAGTCCGACGCTGCAAGCGACGGCCATGACGCCGACGACAACGATTCACCCCCTCGCGATCTGGCAGCCTGACCTCCTCCTGACAGGCTGACAGACGTGACCCTCGAAGCGGTCCCTCGGGCAATCCCCGAGGGGCCGCTTCTTCCTTTCAGCCCAGAGGAAAGGGGAGCGCCCTGTAGGGCGGACTGCGTGGGCACAGGGCCCAAACCGCGTCCGATCAGGAGCAACACACCATGGTTCAGAAGTACCAACGCGGCAGCGGCATTTCACCGGCTGCGCGTATCACCCAGGAAATCATCCGGCGCCTTGAGGAAGGGACCAAGCCCTGGGTTCAGCCCTGGCGTGGCGTGCCCATCTCGCGCCCGATGCGCGCCTGCGGCGTGCCCTATCGCGGCATGAACTGCTTCTGGCTGTGGATGGTCGCCGACATGTGCGGCTATGCGTCGCCCACCTGGATGACCTACCGCCAGGCACAACAACTGGGTGGTCAGGTGCGCAAGGGCGAAAAGTCGACCATCGCGATCTTCTACAAATCCTACACCAAAGAGGTCGAGGCGCCTGACACGGGCGAGCGCAGCGAAGAAGGGCGCCGCGTGCTCAAGGCCTATGCTGTCTTCAACGTCGACCAGATCGACGATTTGCCCGAACGCTTCCAACCGGCGCCGCCGCTGGATCTGGTCGAACCCGCAGGGCGCGAGGCGGAGCTGGACCGCTTCTTTGCCGCCATTCCGGACAATCTGCGCAATGCCGGTTCCGAAGCCTATTATGAACCGGGCATCGACCGCGTCACCATGCCGCCCGCCCATCTGTTCACCGGCTACGACCATTACTATGCCACCTATCTGCATGAATTGTCACATTGGACCGGCCACCAGAGCCGTCTAGCACGCAATCTCAAGAGCCGTTTCGGCAGCGAGGCTTATGCCGCCGAAGAGTTGGTAGCAGAACTTTCCAGCGCCATCCTCGGCGCGGAACTGGGGCTGCCGGTGGCCCATCTCGACAGCCATGCCAGCTACATCGAGCATTGGCTCAGGCTGTTGAAGTCCGATGACCGTGCCATCCTGACAGCTGCCGCCAAGGCCGAGGAAGCCGCCACCCTGTTGCTGAAGCTGGGTGGCCGCTCGCGTGCTGACGCTGCCGACGTCGATGACGACAGCGATACCGATGGCGCTGAAGCGCTCGCCGCGTAAGGAGACCTGCCATGGGACGTTCTGTCAGCTATCCCTCGGGCGCCATCGTTGCCTTTCAGGTGCTTGAGGTCGACGACGACGGCGACTGGGATTTTGAATACGAGTGGCTGCGCGACGACCTGGTCGAACGGGCCCGAGCCGCGTTTCCATCGCTCGATCCGCATGACGGTTGGCGTGGCCGCGAGGATCACATTTTGATGCGCAACGCTTATGCGGATTTTGGGGTGTCGATTTACGGCAGCCTGGTCGCGGTATGGTTCGCCGAGCGTGACGACGGGGCCTATTGGGACAGCGACTGGCGCCACCCGCGCACCGCGCGGGCCCGGCGCTGGCTGTCGCAGATTGCTCCGCGGTTCGATGCGTTGTTCGGCCAATATGATTGCCTCGGCCACATGTCGAACGGGGAGGGCGTCTATCGCAAACGGGCGGCCTGAATGACGTTGTCGCGGGCTCCGCGCGATTGAATTGCAGGCGTGGCATGGGGCGCAACGGCCGTGGTCAGCCATACCAATGACGAGGCCAAAGCAGAGCGGCGGCGTTTCTCATTGGTCCTCCAAGTGTGGTCGATGCGTCATCGCTTCAGCCCCCTGGCGCCGCGGCGAGAGAGGCCCTGGGCCGGTCGCCCGTGCCCCGCAACCCGGCTTGGTCAGGCCCGTGTTGGCGCGCCTGTGGCACGCCGGCCCGCACCAGCCTGTCCAAGCGGGTTCCCGCCCTGCGGGCGTGCGGGGCGCGGGGTTCGACCGGCCCTGACGGGCTCTCGCCGGCGCAAGGAGCATGAGCTTCCCGCCGGCGTCACACTGTCAGGAGGACATCATGCACACATCTTTTGCCGACCAGCTTTCCGGTCTCGATCTTTCCGGCTTCTCGATTGGCCCTGCGCCGCTTTCCACAACCGATTTTCCGTCGCGCGAGGCTGCCGCGCAGACGCTCGAGGCGATCTGGTCCGACCTCTTTGCGCTTGTCACCGGCACCGCGCTCGAGGCCGATGCCGAAGATATGGGCTGGGCTTTCGTGAACATGTTCCACCGCTCGGCTGAGCGCAAGGCAACCGCACTCGACCGGGCGACCGACGAGGTGCGTGCTCTCGTTGCCACTGCCGACGGATCGGAAGTTCACACCCATGATCTCGAGACCCAGGTCGAACGCGCGCAATGCGCCGAAAGCGCCATGCTTGCCTTCGAAGACATGCGTGAGATCGCAGCCAGCCTCTATCTCAACGAATTCGGGTCGTCCTGGAAGCCGGTCTCGAGTTCGCGTCTCAGCCATGGCGCAACCCTGACGTCGGCGCTCGTGCAGGGCCGCGATTTCCTGCGCGCCCGGTCTGAAGCCAAGCGCCGGGCAGCAACACCCGAAGGCACGCCTGTGGTCTTCGCCGGGGGCCGGATGGGCCGCAGCAGCGAAGCTGATGCGCTCGCCTTTGCCGACAATATCTGGGCGACACTCGACAAGGTCCATGCCCGCGTTCCCGACATGGTGCTTGTCCATGGCGGCGACAGCAAGGGCATCGACCGGCTCGCCTCATCCTGGGCCGAACGCCACAAAGTCCCGCAGGTGGTGTTCGCGCTCGACATGAGGCTTGGCGCCCGCGCCGGGTTCCAGCGCAACGAGCGGATGCTGAGCCTTGATCCACGGTACGTCATTGCGTTTCCGGGCAATGGCGTGCTCGAGCGGCTCGTGATCGACGCCAAGGCGCGCAAGGTCACCGTGGTCGATCGGCGCGGACCGTTGGGAACGTGCCCCAAGGCGTCAGGCTCGACGTCCTGATGAACGTCCGTCAATTTCGCAAGCTCTCCTTTGGGCGCTGGCGATTGGCTTGGATGCATAACGGTATCCGGCGCAACTCGCTCTTGTGCAGCGCCAGATCAAGGTGTATCTTACCGTTATCTTACAAATGGAGAATTCGCCGTGGGCAAACCCGAACGGTTGACGACAGTCGTTTCAAC
The DNA here is from genome assembly GCA_903923205.1 of uncultured Rhodospirillales bacterium. Lineage (GTDB taxonomy): Bacteria > Pseudomonadota > Alphaproteobacteria > ATCC43930 > CGMCC-115725 > CAIXXC01. The sequence continues at coordinate 3,235 of CAIXXC010000358.1, forward strand.
CAAAGGCCAGGTCATCCTGCCCAAGGCGATCCGCGACCAGTTGCACTGGGCTGCGGGTACACGGCTGTCTGTTGAGAATACGCCTGACGGCGTGCTCCTCAAATCAACGCCGATTTTTGCTCCGAGCAGTATCGATAAGCTGTTCGGATCAATGCGGCATGCGGGACCTGCTCTGTCGATCGATGACATGGATGCGGCGATCGCCCGGGAGGCCAAGCGGCGTGCGCGCGATTGATACCAATGTCATTGTCCGCTTTCTGACAGCCGACGATGCCGGCCAGGCTGAGGCAGCGCGCCGGGTGATCGAGGCCGGCGATATTGTCATTGCGACAACCGTTTTGCTCGAAACCGAATGGGTGCTGCGGAGCGGTTATGGCTTTTCGGCGCAGGAAATCGGGACAGCCTTGGAGGGTCTTGCTGGCTTGCCTGGTGTCACCGTGGAAGACCCGCCCGCGCTGGCATTCGCACTCACTGGCCTCGCCCGAGGCATGGATTTTGCTGATGCGCTTCACCTTGCCAAGGCAGACGGGTGTTCGGCATTTTTGAGTTTCGACATCAAGCTTGCCAAAGCCGCGAAGGGACATTCTTCGGTGCCGGTCATGATGCCCTGACAAGGTTTCCTCTAGTCGATCGTTCACAGGACGTTGCCACCCGGCCAAGGTATCATGCTGTAGATGCTCAGTCCTGGTGCCGATGGCCGTTCATTGGCGAATTGTACCCGCATTGCATTTGATATGGATTTGCCCCCGAGTTCGACGATGAAGAGGTCAACGGTGATGAACACGTTTGATCACGATGCCAAAGATAGCCGGCGACGCGCGCGTCCGACTGATGTGACAATGACCATAC
>CAIXXC010000359.1 GCA_903923205.1 uncultured Rhodospirillales bacterium
ATTTCAAACCCCAAAACATCAGCCTATCATACTGATTTATATATCATATTCAGAGATAATAGACCTTGGAAATCAAACCCATCTGGGAAATGCGGGTTCAAGGGCCTATTAATCGCAATACTCGCGCGGTTATAGTCAAGCCCGAACACAGATAGGAACGGAAAATTCTACGATGAGGACCTCCAGATTAAGCGCGATCGATTGTTGGATTTTTGACCTCGATAATACGCTTTATCCAGAATCGTCTCATTTTTTCGACCAGATCAGCCGTCGGATGACTGAGTTTATCGCGGGACATTTTGCCATTGACGCGGTGACGGCGCGGGCCCGGCAGAAGGCCCATTATCATAAATACGGCACAACCCTGCGGGGGTTGATGATCGAGGATGGGGTCGCGCCGGAGGCTTTTCTGGACTATGTCCACGACATCGACCTTGAACAGCTTGAACCCGCCGATCGCCTCGGCCTCGCGATCGATAAGCTGCCGGGAATCAAGCTCGTCCACACGAATGGATCGCGCGCCCATGCCGAAAGGGTGCTGGGACGCCTGGGTCTGAGCGAGAAATTTTCGGGCATCTTCGATATTGCGGCGGCCGACTGGATCCCGAAGCCAGACCCGGTCGGCTATCACCGTCTGCGGCAGACCTTTGATATCGATCCAAGCCGTGCCTGCATGATCGAGGACATTGTCGTGAATTTGAAGCCGGCCTCTGAAGCCGGGATGGTAACGGTCTGGATCGATGGCCGACGCGCCGAGGCGGAAGATCAGCCCTATGTCGATCACCGTATTCAGGACCTCACCGCCTGGCTGGAGACGGTTGCAGGCTAGAAGACCGAATGAAATAGTTGGAAGATGGGAGGGGGCCGCGGCGTCCGGCGCGGCCCCTGGTTCGCTAAAGAGTACCGAAGAATACCCCCGTCGACAGGCCCAGTGCTACCCCCACGCCGATACCGGCCCAGTGGTTCCGGGAAGCCGGAACCGCGACGAGGGCGCGTTCAATTGAAATCGCCGCGATCGCACCAAAGCCAAGACCGCCGAGGAGCCTGCCGAGGGCCGAAAGTTCCGGGTTCGGGCCAAGCAGGGTCGCGAGGAGGGCGGCTGCGACCAGGGCAACAGCGGCCGAGAGCACCGCGCCACGATCCTTCAGGGAGCGGGAGATGGCGACCGTTGATGCTCCTACTAGGGCGAGTATCGTCGGCGTTGCCAGGCTTGAGACCTGATCCGCATTGAGCGTCGCGGCCGCGTCGAGCCCGATGGCGACAACCGCTGCGGACCCGAGGGTGAGCGCGGTCGTGGTCAAAAAGGCTTCTGTCGACACGTTGGCAGCATGACTGCTCGAACGGGGGGCAAGATGTTCCTGGGAGGAGCAGAGGCTGGTCATGATGGGTGTCCTTCAACGTATTGCGGCGTGATTGGCTGCCGGTGTTCAGAAAATATGTACGTCCGTAGTTGTGGTCAAGATAAAAGATGTACGTCCGTATTATTTTTTGCCGTGCGTCTCAGGTGTTTGTCGACAAATTATTGAAAAGACTGGATAAATTCGTCAGGCTAGCGGTAGCGGGACAGCTATGCGCTAACGGAGGATCTGCGCGAACAGAAGCCGCTCGAAGCGCTCAACGGGGGCCAGGCTGCGCTGCGCCTTGGCAAGCAGGATCGCCCCCTGGATGGACGAGATGAAGAAGCCCGCCACCTCGTCAATGTCGGTCGCCGCGCTGAGGGCGCCCGCTGTCACGGCATCGCGCAGGCAGGCCGCGACCATGCTCTGGACACGCTCGAACAGCTCGGCAAGCCGGGCCCTGATCGCCTCACTGTTATTGCTGGTTTCGGCGCTGAAATTCCCAAACAGGCAGCCGCCCCGCATGCCGGAGCCGCTGAGGCGGTCCTTGATCGCGCCGATATAGGCGTGCATTCGGTCAAGCGGGGCCAAAGCTCCATTGTCGAGCGTCTGCCGGATCAGGTCGCAGGTATTGGAGAAATACAGGTCCAGGATTTCGAGCCCGAAGGCTTCCTTGGAGGCAAAGTGATTCGTGAACGAGCCCTGGGGGACGCCCGCTGCCTGCACGATATCGCGCACACTCGCGCCGCCGAAGCCTTGCTCATGCACAACGCGGAGCCCTTCGGTCAGGATTTTGTCACGGTTCGAAAGCTTGGTCATAAATCTAATATGTTCGTCCATATTGCGGTGTCAAGAGATGACCTGATGATTAAGGGTCCTCAAGCGCCCGGCGCCAGCCGCACGGCTCCGTGCGGCCGATCAAATAGAAGGGCCGCGTCCCCCTTCGGCGACGCGGCCCCTTATCTTCAGACGGTCGGCTGGAATCTAAGAGCTGGCTCTTAGAAGTCCATGCCGTCCATGCCGCCCGGGAGCGGCGGGCCCGGAGGGGCTTTCTTCTCGGGCTTGTCGGCGATCATCGCCTCGGTGGTGATGAGCAGACCGGCAACCGAGGCCGCGTCCTGGAGGGCGATGCGCACGACCTTGGTCGGATCGATGATGCCGGCCTTGATCAGGTCGGTGAACTCGCCCTTCTGGGCGTCGTAGCCCCAGTTGACGTCCGTCGAGTCGAGCAACTTGCCGACGATGATCGAGCCATCGACGCCAGAGTTTTCGGCAATCTGGCGAACCGGCGCCTGCAGCGCCTGCTTGACGATATCGATACCACGCTTCTGATCGCCATTGGCAGGCTTCAGATTGGCAATCGCGCGCGACGCGTAAAGCAACGTCACGCCGCCGCCCGGAACCACGCCTTCTTCGACGGCCGCACGGGTCGCATGCATCGCGTCGTCAACGCGATCCTTGCGCTCCTTGACCTCGACCTCGGTTGCGCCGCCGACGCGGATGACCGCGACGCCACCGGCAAGCTTGGCCAGACGCTCCTGGAGCTTCTCACGATCATAATCGGACGTGGTCTCTTCGATCTGGGGGCGGATCTG
>CAIXXC010000360.1 GCA_903923205.1 uncultured Rhodospirillales bacterium
GGACGCATCTGTGCTCAGCCTGCGAGAGGTGAATACCGAATATTATCCGCGTGCAGGCGTAGGAACGCTTACGACGGAGGAGATGATCGCGAAGGTTGAAGAAGAGGCTGGGAGTTTATGACGGCGCCTCTCAGGTATTTGAGCCTAGCGCCGGGCTGAGGGCACGAGCGATGGAACGCGCCGCAGCCTACCTTGCCTGCGGCGCTACCGACATGCGCAAGTCTATCGACGGGCTTGCCGCTCTCGTAACAAACTCCCTTAACCTCGATCTGTTCAGCAACAGCCTCTTCCGCTATAGAGATGGCGTCGATCCTAGTGGGCTGCTTGGCCTTCCGGATAATTGGCCGCATGAGCCGATCGATTCAAAGGTCTACAGGCGTTGTCTGTTGCTGGTGCGTTAACACGCGGTATAGAGCCTAAACGCATCCAATCTGTAGAATTGGATAAACTGTGTTTATGCTTCCGGCGTTGGATATTGTTTAGACGGGAGCTGCCATTGGAGAATCTAAAGAATCTCGCTGATATGCGCTTGCTCGGCGGTTGTACGTATTGCTTTGGCGGGCCCAATGAGACCAGAGACCATGTACCTTCAAAGGCTTTTCTGGACGAACCGTACCCTGCTGACTTGCCAGTAGTGCCAGCATGCACGGAATGTAATAGCAGTTTTTCGCTTGACGAAGAATACGTGGCCTGCGCGGTCGAGTGCGCATTAGCGGGCTCTATAGATCCTAATAACCTAACGAGGGCCAAAGTTCGAAGGATGCTATTGTCGAACCGAGCGCTGCTAGCGCGAATCAGAGCGCAGTTAGCAACCGTCGGAAACCGTCAGGCGCTTACTTTGGAGCCTGAAAGGATCAAGAACGTATTCGTTAAGCTGGCGCGTGGTCATGCTGCCTTCGAGCTTAGCCTCCGGATAAACCAGGAACCTGACTTCGTCCAGTACTGGAGCCTGGCGGAGGTTTCCGATGATTTCCGTGACACTTTTGATGCCGCCTGGCCGGTCGCCCTACTAGGTGAAGTTGGTTCAAGGTCTACGCAGCGACATGTCGTTGCAGAGATGGGCGTAACACTCCCGGATGGGTCTGCATTTCAATACGCAGAAATCATGAACGACTGGGTGGATGTCCAGAACGAGCGTTATAGGTATTTCGCAGCCGACGATGTGGACAAAATAGTTGTTAAGATCGTGATCAGAGAGTTTCTCGCGTGTGAAGTTGTCTGGCGGCGGGAAGTGTAGTAGGTTGAAATGGCGATTCCCCTGTTCAACGGGATTGGAGCCGAATTTGAGCACGTTCATCATAGACCGCGCAGATTAGGGTTCCGTTCAGCCGCAACCAAGTTATAAAGCGGCAGCACGTGTATACCCCCAAACTTGAGGCACCTTGTAATCGCGGGGTTCTAGCTGAAATGATCGACCTTCAAAACTTGGACAGATTGGCGGACGAAGTAGCGATTATTCTCGCGGCCAAGTACGGCATTCGGATTAGACAAGGCTCCCTGCTGGAAAGAACGTGGTTATCCGTTCGGGAGCAGCTCGATCGCCGTGAGTTCACGCTTGCGCACCCAGAGCTTGCAGATTTTGGCTTCGAATTCAGTAAGTCTAATCGGGAGATCGGTGGACTCGCCCTGTTTCTGTAACGTGTCAATCGAGCGTTAACGACCGGTGGCGTTCCCCGCGGCGGCCGTACAGCATCTAAAGCTACTGAACAATGCGCTGATCTCGCAGGCTCAACCCTATCGCGACGCCTCGCCGATTGAGAGCGAGAAAGTAGGATCGGACAAATTGTTTGAGCTTGTTGTCGGTTTGGCCGCCGCGCAAATTGGTACGGATTTGGCGATCGACCCTCCTACACACTCGCGCGGTACAAATCCGGATGTCGAGATAACGATCTCAGGCGACCGCTGGGCGTTTGCGTGCAAGACACCGAATCCGCAAGTCATTGAGCTCGCTGCGAGGATGAGAAGTATCCTCAAGAAAATCGAGGCTGGTATCGGGCAGATCAGAAGGTCAACGGCTCAATATGGCAGGGTTATATTGAATCAAAAAAATGTATTTGACCATGGTCTGTTGAATCCGTCGGAACCATACGTCGTTGGCATGAACGGCCGCAAGTTCACATATTACGATTCGCAGGGCGTTGATCAAATTCTCGACACTTGGCACCGCAAATTATGCCGCTCTTTGCGCACAGAAACGGGCACACACGAGCGATCTGACTTGTGTGATGACAAGGTTGGGTGTGAGGTTATCGGCTACCTTGAGAC
>CAIXXC010000361.1 GCA_903923205.1 uncultured Rhodospirillales bacterium
CGAGAACAATCTAAGCATTACCGGCAGCTTTGCCAGCGTTGTGGTCCATGGTTTTCAGGATGTCGGCGGCCTCGTCGGTCTTAATCAGGGGAGTGGGGTCGTTTCTTCGTCCTCGGCGGCGGGATCAATCTTCGGCGTTATTGATGTCGGCGGGCTTGTTGGCGCCAATACTATTGGTGCCGCTATTGCCAGTTCCCATGCGGGCGCCAATGTCTCCGGCAGTGGCACAGCGATTGGCGGCCTCGTTGGTGGCAATGCCGGTGCTGTTGCTTCTTCCTCGGTCATTGCGGGTTTCTATGCCAGCTACGGCGGCTCGCAGTCGGGCGCGACGATCGATGCTGGTGGGTTTGTAGGGCTCAATGAGCTTACCGGCACGATCTCGGGCTCAAGCGCCAGTGCCGGCACGGTGAGTGTCAGTGATGGAAGCGTCTCGAACACCTTTGGCATTGGTGGTTTTGTTGGCGATAATCAGGGTAACATTGCGCACTCTTTTGCTGCGGTCGTTCCCCAAGGGGTCAATATCACGGCGACCCTGACGGCTTCGGATACTGCCTCCATTGGTGGCTTTGTCGGCAATAATGAGGGTACGATTGTCGCCTCTTATGCTGGCGGCAATGTCGACGGTGGCACTACGGGAACTGTGTATGTCGGCGGCTTCGTTGGTCAGAACACCGTCCTCGCATCCCCGTTGCACTACGGCACGATTGATCAGAGTTATGCCATCGGCGGGGTCGGGAACGGCCTCTGGGCGGGTGGTTTTGTCGGGCTGAATAACGCAGGCTACATCATTAACAGTTACGCGATGGGCTCCGTTACCGGGTTGGTTGGAAGCTTTGATGCGAGCGGTGGCTTTGTCGGCGTGTACGAGGGCGGGGTCGGAACGATCGCGGCTTCGTTTGAACTCGGTGCGGTTTCTGGCGGTGTCAATACCGGCGCTTTCGCTGGTATCGATGACACGGCCTTGCTCAGTTCCGGTTATTGGAATGGCGCCGCCAATTCCTTATTACCCGGCGTCGGTAGCGGTACGTTCGTGAGCGGCTCAACCAGTTTGACCCTGCAGCAATTCGAATCCGCGACCCTGCCGAGCGGGTTTTCATCCGCAATCTGGACGACATATGGCGGGCAGACGACTCCCGACCTGCTCAATAATTTCGGCGCTGTTTACGTCAATCCGAACACGGTTGCCGCCGGCTTGAGTCCCACCACCATCTTTGAGCCGATCACAAACGCGGCCCAGTTCCAGGCCCTCAATGTGGCCAATGGTGGCGATTTCTATATCGCTCAGGCGATCTCGCTCGTCGGCGTCACCCAAATAACCAACACCGAGGCATTCGCGGTCCTCGATGGGCTCGGCAATGCATTGAGCGGCTTCTCAATGTCGTCGGCGGTGTCTGATCCGGGGCTCTTTTCGCAAAACTATGCCGTGATTGACAATCTCACGCTTGTGAATTCGACCATTACCGTCAATCAGGGTAACAGCTACGCCGGTGTCTTGGCTGGCGAGAACTTTGGTACGATCTTCAATGCCAGCCTTTCAGGGGACAGCATTGTTGATAACGGGGTCGGTAACACGAGCGTCGTTTATGTCGGTGCCATCACGGGCTATTCGGGCGGAACCATCAATGGCGCACATGTCAGCTCGGCGCAGATCAATTTGCCCGGCTCGGTGGGGCTGTACGGCATCGGCGGCGCCGTCGGCGATAATGAAGGGACGCTCACCAACGTCACCCTGACCAGTGATACGATAACCAATGGCGGTGTGCTATCGGCAACGCAGTATGTCGGCCTGCTCGCTGGTTACGTCGGGTCCGGGACTGTCGGCAGCGTAACTGAGTCCGGTGGATCGATCTTCCTCAACGGCACGACATTGCCGTCCTTTGTCGGCGGTCTGATCGGTTATGATTATACGAGTTCGATCGACAGCGTCGCCGTCTCGAACACCACAATCAACGTCGCCAATGGCGGTGGGGGCAGCGATATCGGCGGTATCGTTGGGTATTTGGGGAGCGCGGGGGCGACGTCGCTTACCAATGCATCCGCGACGAATGTTACGATCTCTGGCACGGCCAGCTATATGGGTGGCGTTGTTGGCGACAATTTCGGCTCCATCATCTCGGTGGCTGCGACAAGTGTCACCCTTGCCTATTCAGGTTCCAGCCTTGCTGCCATGGTTATCGGCGGTCTGGTTGGGTCGAACGAGTCCATTGGGGACATCAACGGTTCCAGCGTGACAGCCGCCACCGTTAGCTTTGCCGGAACCTCCGGCCTGCCGGCCTTTGTCGGCGGAATGGTCGGCGCTAACCATGGCACTGTCAGCGGTTCCGGTGTCTCTGGAGGTTCGGTGTCGCTGAGTGATTCCGGGACCGGCAATGGCAACCCAGATCACGTTGGTGGATTGGTTGGCGATAATTTTGGAATAATCTCCACGGTCAGCGCCACCAGCGTAACTATCGCTGTGACCGCGTCGGGCACCAGCCTTAACGCCGATATCGGCGGTATCGCCGGCACCAACGAGAGCGGCGCCTTGATCTCCAGCGCCTCAGTCAGCGGCTTCATTGATGCCAGCATGACTGGGACTGGTGATTCGGCGGTTGCCGGTGGTGCCATTGGCAATAACTCGGGTATCCTGAATGGACAATCCTTTGCCGATGCCGCGCTCAACATCGCGGTGACGAGCAATGCGGATGTCGGTGGCCTCGCAGGCCGGAACTATGACGTCATCCTGCAATCCTACGCATTGGGTTCCGTGTCCGCGTCGGGTCTGGAAGGCAGCGAGGGCGGTCTCGTCGGTGCCAATAATGGCGGCTCCATCGACCAGAGTTTTGAGTCGGGGTCGGTTCTCGGAATAAGCTTTGTCGGTGGCTTCGTGGGCTCCAACGAGGGCAACATCACGAACAGCTATGCGATTGGCGCGGTGAGTGGCGCAGGCGCGGGCGGTTTCGTCGGTGCCAATCTGACGAGTGTCAACCTCGTGGGCTCGATCGACGGCAGCTATGCCCTGGGTATTGCCGCAAACGGCTTTGCTGGGCTTAATTCCGACGGTGCCATCACGAACGCCTTCTGGGACACGGCAACCTCGGGGACGTCGTTGGATGGCAGCGGAAGTACGGCAACAGGCGTCACGACAACACAGCTTCAGCTATCACTCCCCAGCGGCTATAATTCTGCACTCTGGTCAAGCATCTCCGGCACCAGCTTCCCCTACCTGAACTGGCAGGCGGTCGGCACGCCGCAGGTTGTCCAAGGCACTGTCACTTCCGGCTCGACCGTGGGGGAAATAGGCGTCGGTCTCCTTGTGAACGGAAATTGGACCGGGTCGTTTCTTGCCGGTAGCAACGGCATCCAGACGTTCGCGGACGGATCCTACTACGCGCTTCTGACGCCCGGCGCGATGAGTGGAACCGCGACTCTGACGGCCTATCTCACGAGCACGGGGCCTGCGGCGGTGATCCGCTTCGGCACGACGGGCTCGACCACGCTTGGTCCGATTTCTTACGTTGACTCAAGCCACGGCTTGATAACCCTGCAGAACGACAGTGATACCTCGCTGTCGGGTGCATTGGCGGCGGTAACAGGTATCGCCGGACTTTCCCTGTCTTCAGCCTTCGTAGTCACGGCCGGATCGTTGGCGCTTGCCAATGGTACATCACTGCGTATCGAGAATACCGCCAGCACCTTTTTCATCGATCAGGCGCCAACGCGTGGGCTGATAGTGGAGAGCTCGAACCTGAGCGGGGCCGTCAGCCTGGCGTCCGGCTTGTCACTCGGCACCGGTCTATCTTTGGAAATTTCGGCTCATTCGATCAATACTCTAGGATCGATCGCGATTGGCTTCGGCGGCAATATTGGGCTCAGTGCCTCGACTGTGACATTCGGTGGCAATCTCGACGGGACAGCCGGCGGGACCGATGTGTACCTGAGTGCCGGCTTGGTCACCTTTCCATCGCTGATTGCGGCCACGACTATCGAGCTTGATACCAGTGGCACCCTGACCGATCTGGGCACTCTGCAGGCGTCCGAACTCGTGCTTGACAATGGTAGCTTCGTCTTGACCGGTAGCGCCAACAGCATCAGTTCGCTGACTGGAAATCCGGTAGGAGGGTTGGTTTCACTGGCTGACAGCGCCGCTCTTGGCGTCGCCCTGTCGATGTACGGGCCGCTCACGATCACCGATACCAGCACGGTTTATTTCTCAAACGCTGTGTCTCTCGGCGGGACGACGAACGTGACGGGGACGAGTGTCACCTTCGGCAGCACAGTCGATGGCGCGCAGTCTCTGACGGTTAATGGCGATGCGGTCTTTGGCGGCGATGTCGGCGGCGGCACGGCGCTGATCGCACTTACGCTCAACCAGACAAGTGCCGGTACGGTCAGCGATAGTTTTGCGATCTATACCGCGGCGCTCAGCCTCGAGGGGGTAGGGGCCTACAGCTTCGGCAATACGCTCAATCAGGTTTCCGAACTGACGGCCCACGCGGGGGCGGTTACCGTCGTGGATAGTGTTGCACTGGTGGTGCATAGGTCGAGCCTTGCCGGCGCGTTCGCGCTTAGCGACGTCGCGCCCATCCAACTGCCGGATACGATCGATTCCGGTATTTTCGCACAATCCTACACAGGCACCGTGTTGCTGAGCGCTGGTTCGGCTTCCAGCCTCAACGGTCCTGTGATTCCCTCTATAACTACCCTCGCCGGTTCTCAGGTGAGTTTCTCTTCAACCGTTGACGGCCAAAGCTCTCTGAACGTCAACGGCAATGCCGTCTTTGGTGGTGCTGTCGGCGGGATGACCGCACTCGACAGACTATCGGTGAACGGGAGGAGCGACCTCAACGGAGGCGTCATCCATACGAGCCTAGGCCAGAGCTACAGTGGAGCCGTCTCTCTTGGTGCTGACACTATACTGACCGGGGCATCCGTGTCCTTCGCTTCAACCGTCAATGGGGCGCAAGCGCTCGGGATTACGGGCGACGCCAGCTTCGCCGGCTCCGTCGGATACGGCACGGCGCTCACGAGCCTGTCGGTCAGCGGCGCGACTGCCCTTTCTGCGGGCGGTGTCGCCACGAGCGGGGGCCAGACCTATACCGGGCCGGTCACTCTTGGACTTGTCAATACGCTGAGCGGGTCATTGGTGTCTTTCGGCTCAACTGTTGATGGTGTGAAAGCGCTCGCGATCACGGGCAATGCCGGCTTTAGCGGTGCCGTGGGCGGCGGCACGGCGCTCACCGGCCTGTCCATCAGTGGCTCGAGTGCTCTAAATGGTGGTATCGTCAATACGAGCGGGGGCCAGACCTATACCGGACCAGTGTCTCTCGGCGTTGCCAATACGCTGACCGCGTCACTTGTGTCCCTCGGGTCGTCAGTTACAGGACCCTTTAATCTTACCGTAAATGGCGATGCAAGTTTGGGCGGCGTTATCGCGACGACCGGTGCGGCGCAGGACTATAATGGGGTCGTTAGCCTCACAGGGGTGACTGACCTCACCGGGTCATCGGTTGCTTTCGCGTCGACGGTTTCCGGCGGCTACGCTCTGACCGTCAACGGTGCCGCGAGTATCGGCGCAGACATCACGACGAATGGTGCTGCGCAGACCTACAACGATCCCGTCACCTTGACGGGCATGGCCCATCTCACCGGCTCGTCCGTCACATTCGGCGGTACGGTTGACGGTGCGCAGGGTCTGGTGATCGACGGCGTCGCCATCCTTGACGGCAATATCGGCGATACAACCCCACTCTCCAGTTTGGAAGTCACCGGGAGCGCCGATATCGCGACATCCTCGATCCACACTGCCGGTATACAGTCTTATGACGGGGTCGTGACAATTTCCGCAGCTTCTCCGTCGTTGGTCGGGTCCGAGGTTGTGTTCCTGGCCGCCTTGGATGGTAGCATGCCCGGGCAGACCGCGCTGTCGATCGGCGGTACCGCCGTCTTCGATGCCGCTGTTGGCGGCGATATCGGACTGGCAAGCCTCCAGGTCAACGGAACCACCGCGATCAATGGTCCTTCAATTTCGACGACGGGGGCGCAGACCTATTCAGGCACCGTGGTCCTCACATCGGCGAGTACCGTGCTCAATGCGTCGAGCGCAACCTTCAACCTGACGCTGGACGGCACAAGCGCCCTTACGATAAACGGTGCAGCCGCCTTCAACGCCAATGTCGGCGGGTCGGTCCCGTTGACCAGTCTCACCGTCACGGGCGCGACCAGCGCACCCATGGGCCTCGTCGTGACCGCCGGGGCTGTGTCCTTGGCTTCGGTGTCCGCGACAAGTGTGAGCATCGATACCGACAGCCTCACCCTATCGACGCCGCTTACCGCACAGTCCGTGGCGCTTGATGCAATGACGAGCGGCGGTATCATTGATATCGGTCCCCAGGCAGGTCCGACGCCGAACCTTCAGATCTCCTTCGGCCTCCTCCAGTCACTCGGCAGCGGCAGCATCACGATCGGTGATGTGAATGCCGGTATCCTGCTCAATCTCATCAAGCCGAATAATGTGACCTTGCTCGGGACGGTAACTACGCCTGCATCTGCCTTACTCTTCTCCGGCACCGCCTTTGTCGGCTACGGCGCATCGAGCGTGCTGTCCGGTGCGACCGTAGAGATTGTTCTGGACGGCCAGGATTATACCGCGACGGCCAACGCGCAGGGCCTCTACTCGACCCTAATCTCGACGACGGCGAGCGGCCATCACGACGCCGTCATCGTCCTGACCGGCGGCGGCACCGGCTCGGCGTTCTACGATTTCACGGGCTCAACGCTGACCGGCCTCAACGTTTATGGGGCAACCCTTTATTTCCAGGCAGACGGCAGCGCTGTCTCCAGCGCGGTCAGCAATCTCACGACCCAACTCTCGGCTCTCTCAAGCGGCGCGCAGGCGCTTGATGGCGTACCCAATTTTTCCAATAGCGGCATCACAACTGCCAACAGTAATAGCCTGATCATCGACGTGGCCGCTCCTGCGGGGACATCGGTTCCAGTAACCTTGCCCGGAATCACGAGCACCGGGGCTGTCACCGTGATCGATAGCGGCGGCATTACTCTCAACGGCGTGACGGCGTCGGCGCTGAACTTGAGCACCGATACTTCAACGACGCTCGATCCTGGGACCTATGCAATCGGCACGGGACAATTCGGGGGATCGCCCACTGTCGTCTTGACGAATATCGTCACGCTTGATCGCACCGGCGATTACGCGCTGGACTCTCTGTCGGGGAACGGTCCGATCAATATCGGCTCGTTGACCGGCGGTGGCCTGAATATATCGGCAGCGCAACTCGCGAGCTTTGGCGCCAATGCCGAACTTCTGTTGGGCTCTGGCGGCAACTCGATCACGGCAAGCGGGACTGTCGCGTTTTCCGGCGGTATCGTATTCAATGGACCGGTCACCCTCGCGAATAATACCGAGATCGATGCCAGCGCTTTTGGCGCGGACCTGATCTTCAATGGCACTGTCAACCCGATCAACAACACCTTGGGACTGACCTTGGGCGCGGGCGGCGATATATTCTTCGGCGGAACAGTCGGAGCGCAGGCCTCGCGTCTGCATCAACTCACGATCACAACCGCACGTAACGTGACAGTGGTACAGGCCGGTATCAACAACGGCCTTACCAATGCGACCTTGTGGGTCGATGCCTTCAACGCAGTCAACATCACCGGGCTGCTTTCCGTTGGCTTGCATTCGCTTGAATCGGACGGCGACGTCGCCATCTTCGCCACGGCGGTTGATGGCCGTATCGTCGCTGGCAACAGTGCTACGGTAAACGCCGGCTCGATATCGAACTCGAACGTCACCGCGACAACGATTCAGGTGGCCGCGGCAAATGTCTCCGACTCAACCTTCACGTCCACCCGATCAGCTGACGTCTCGGCAACCCAATCGATCACGGGTTCAACCATTTCTTCTGGTGTTGCGAATATTTCGGCGCCAACGATCGCGACGACGACCGTGACAGCTGGTTCGATCTCGGCGACAGCCCAAGCCTACTCGGGCAATTCGTTCAATTCCCCGAATGTTCCGAACCTGAAGGGCGGCGACGCCAGTCAGGGTAATAATAAATTCAACGGCGGGACGGTATCGAGTGCGGTTATCCAGCTTGCCAGCCTTAAAGTTCCGGAAAATGCCACCAACCCCAAGGTTTCCGGCGGCAAGAATGACGCGTCGGATCAGACTGGCACTGACGACAGCGCCGATGGCGGTGGCCAGGGCGATAAGAAGAAGAAGAAGGACAGCAAGAACGGCAAGACCTATGATTATGCCAATCAGTACGTAGATAAGCTCCTGAGCAGCAAGACGAAGACCGAATAAGGTGCAAAGAGGAATAATGCGGCTCGCGGCGGCGCTCTTCGCGGCAGTTCTGGTCTTCGCGGGCGGTAATCGCGCCCAGGCGGCAGAGACCTCCTCAGCTGCTTCCTATTGTACCAAGCCCGCGGCGGCGATTGCTGCGCTCTGCCCCGATGTCGCCGCCGGGAAGCCGGAGGCCTATGATGCGCTCGCCGCCATTCTTGGCCGGGCGGGGCGTTATGCTTCAGCAGCAGAGGTTGTCGGCGAGGCCATAGCGTTGCGTCAAAAGGCTGGTGCTCTCGCCGGGTCGCCCGGCGCCGAGGCGCTGACCCTCAGTCTGGCGGCACAGTCTCGCTATGACCACCAAGCAGGCGACTATCGAGCCGCCGCCGCGATCGCTCTTCAGGCGGTCGGGCTTGCACCGGCTGGAAGTGGTGCTGCGCAATCCGCAGCGTTACTCGCCGCTGGAAGCGCCGAACGAGCCCTCGGTCATTATGCCGCCGCCGAGCCAAAATTGCGGGCTGCTCTCGCTATTCGATTGAAATCACCAGGCCCCGCCACGGCCGATGTGGCCGATGCCCTTGACGCGCTGGCCGATCTTCTTGGCAACGCGGGCAACCTGGCCGAGGCCTATGCTGACGCCGATCAGGCGGTGCAAATCCGTATTAAGGCGCAAGGCGCGGCCAGTGCGGACTTCGCGCACAGCGCGGTCCTGCTGGCACTCATTACCCGGGCGAGTGGGCATTACGCCGATGCCGAACGGCTAGCGTTGCGGGCGCAACAGGCGGCCCGTCAGTCATTGGGGCCTGATCACCCTGAATTCGCCAAGGCGCTCAATGTTCTTGGGATCGTCTATCGCGCCGAAGGGCGTGTCGCCGATGCCGAATACGTCACAAATCTCGCCCTCGGAATCCAGATCAAGGCGTTCGGCAAGGCGACGCCGGATATCGCCACAACCGCGAATAACCTGGCGTTGGTCTATCAGCAACAGGGCAAGCTCGCAAAGGCGGAAGCCCTGTTCCGCCAGGTGCTGGAAATTCGTGTTGGTGCGCTTGGTTCCGATCATCCCGATGTCGGCAACACTTATGATAACCTCGCCGGGCTGATGCGTCGGATGGGGCGGCTTGACGAGGCAGAACAGGACTACGAACAAGCCATCGCCATTCAGGCCGCAGCGCTTGGCCCTGATCACCCCGACGTTGCCTCGGATCTTGCCAATCTGGCCTATGTTCTGCGCATGGAAGGCCAGTTTGACCAGGCGGAAGCGTTGCTGAGGCGCGCTCTCGCGATCCGCGTTCGCTCACTCCCGGCGGGCCATCCAGATATTGCCGCCACGCAAGTAAGCCTGGGAGATGTTCTGCAAGCCGAGGGCCGCTCGTCAGATGCGGAGGCCGCCTATCTACAGGCGCTTGCGATCCAGCAAAAGGCGCTGGGGCCGCGACATCCATCTGTCGCGATCACGCTGAATGATCTTGCGGCGCTCTATCGAACGGCCAATCGCATCCCCGAAGCCGCGGCTGACTATACCAAGGCGCTCGAGATCCAAAGAGCGGTGCTGCTCCCCGGCGACCCTGATATCGCGATTACCCTTGGAAATATCGCCGATGTTCTCGCGTTCGAGGGACGCTTTGGCGAGGCGGATGCCATGCAGCGGCAAGCGCTCGATATTCGCCAGCACGCTCTTGGGCCTCGCCATCCGTTAGTCGCGACCAGCCTCGGCAACCTCGCGAAGTTGCGTCGGCTTCAGCGCAAGATGGTGGAGGCGGAGAGCCTGCAGAGGCAGGTCGTCGATATCCGGCTTGCCGCCTACGGACCGGACAATCCGGACGTCGCCCAGGATTATAGCGATCTTGCCGAAATTCTGAGTGATGAGGGCCATACCAGGACAGCGCTCGACGCTATGCGCAAGGCGACGTCGATCTATCGTGCCCGTAATGCCGGTGCTGACCAGCAAACCCCCGCAGACGCTGACGCAGAGCGCAAGGCTGCTCGCTTTATCTTCGTCAATCACGTCTACATGCTCGAGGCCGCGATGCGCAAGGCGCCACCGAGACAGGCCAAGGCGCTGCTCGCGGAGTCATTCGAGGTCGCGCAACTCGCCCAGAACTGGAGTGTCGGCGCGGTTGTGCAACAAATGGCCGCCCGCTTCGCGACCGGCACGAGCGATCTTGCCAAGCTGGTCCGCGAGCAGCAGGACACTCTCGATCAAGTCGCGAAGGTCGATGCCCAACTCGACCAGACGGCGTTGCTGCCTCCCGAGAAGCAGGATCATGCTCTGCTTGACGCGCTCCGAAACCAGCGCTCATCCCTCGACGATACGCTTAACAAGCTCGGCACGGTCATCCAGCAGCGCTTTCCGGAATATTCCGCCGCAACCAGTCTTGAGCCTGTCACGCTGGAGCAGATCCAGCACCTGTTGCATCCGGATGAGGCACTGGTCTCGTATCTCTTGGGTGGTGACGCCACCTTCATCTGGGTGGTGCGTCCGCACAGCGCTGCCCTCGTTAAGGCTCCCCTTGGCCAGCAAGACATGCTGAACATCGTTCGCCAGTTGCGCGCCGGCCTCGATCCCGCTGTCTATGCGACCACCGGGCGGATGCCGATCTATGATGCCGCGCTCGCGTATAAATTCTACAAGGCGATTCTGGCCCCGGCCCGACCCAAGCTCGGGGACGCGACACGGCTTCTTGTGATAGCCGATGGTCCGCTGCAGGCATTGCCGATGAATGTGCTGGTCATGAGCCCTCCCAGAAAACTAAAGGCGGGCGTTGCCCCTGATTACCGCAAGGTCGATTGGCTGATCCGACATTACGCGACGGCGGTGCTGCCTTCGACAAGCTCTCTCCGTGCGTTGCGCAGCTTCGCGCGCGCTCCTGCCGCCGGCCAGCCGTTCATTGGTATTGGTGATCCCGACCTCGGCGAGCCGCTGCGGCGTTCGGCGATCAAGAAAGTAAAGGGTGTTGACGTCCGCCTGGTTAATCGTTTGGTGCCGTTGCCCGAGACTGCCAATGAGTTGCGGCAAATCGCCGGGATCCTGAAAGCTTCTGATGACAAGGTCATCATCACCCGCCATGCCACGCTCACGAATATCCGCGCGACCGACCTGTCACAATATCGCGTCGTCGCCTTTGCCACTCATGGTTTGATCACCGGTGAAATCAAGGGATTGACCGAACCCGCGATCGTGCTGACCCCCGATCCTGAAAACGGGGATAATGGGTTGCTGAAGGCCTCGGAGATTGCTCAGCTCCATTTCAACGCCGATTGGGTCGTGCTTTCGGCCTGTAATACCGCCGCCTCCGATGGCACGATCGGAGCTGAGGGCTTTTCGGGTCTCGCGAAGGCGTTCTTCTACGCCGGCACGCGCGCACTTGTGGTCTCGAATTGGCCTGTGAATTCGGCAGCTTCGGTCCAGCTGACCACCAACTCGGTCGGTATGGCGGCATCTCGGCACAGCATTGGCAAGGCTGATGCCCTCCGCCATTCGATGCTGCAACTGCTGGGCAAGGGCAATGTCTTTTTCGCCCATCCCATGATGTGGGCGCCATTCGTTGTTGTCGGTGAGGGCGGCCCCGGCGCTTGAGGGGCCGGTGTTATCGAGTAATACGATCGAAGATGTGATCGAAGAGGGTGAACGCCCTGTTTCTGATCTCACTCGATTGTTCGACGGCGATTTTCCGGGCGACCTTATAGGCGGCGACGGAAATCTCGTCTGTGGGATCGCTCTCACGTTCCCAGCCATCCAGGAGTTCTGCCGAGACCTCGGGATGGAACTGGAGCCCGACACCACTGCCGTACTGGAACGCCTGTACCGTACCCTGGTCGCGCGCAAAGACCTCAACAGTGTCGGGCAAGGTGATAAAGTCGCCGTGCCAACGAAGCCAAGGGCCCTGCCAGACATCGTCGGTCGCGTGTTCATTGCGAAGCCATGCGCGATATCTTTTTCCCATGGGTGCCACGGCCCCGCCAGCGGCCGTCGCCAACAATTGGCCGCCGAAACAGACACCCAGAACGGGTGTGCCGCCGGCGATCAGGCTGCTGATCAATTGCCTTTGCCGCGCGATCCAAGGGATATCGGTCTCGTAGACGCCATGAGGTGAGCCGAAGAACACCACCGCGTCGTCGACAAAAGAATCTAGGTCACCGCAAAGGATGTCTTCGGGAAAAATTGTGCGGCGAGCGGTCCACCCCTTTGCCTGAATGAATTCGCCAATCAGGCCGGAGGCGCCATAGGTACTGTTCTGGAAGATGGTGACGTTCATTCGTTTTCCTGAACCCGACCAGTCTAACCGCGCAGGCTTGCTTCGGTGAAGCGCGTCGCCCGCAGTTTCAGATCGAAAATATCGGCACGGTGATAATGGCCGGTAATGTCGAGGAAATGACGCGCGGCGTAAACCGCAGCAAGGTCGATATCATGGCATATCAGACCCTCGATACCGATTGCAGGGGCGCTGATCTCGGCACCACCGGGCGCGTAAAGCGCCGAACCGCCGCCGAAGATGATGTCATATCCTTCGTCGACAAGTTGCTTCTTGAAGATGAAATCATCGGGTACGTCGCTCATTGACAAAAGCCCGTGTACGCTCAGGGACCAGACCCCGCCTTCCCGAGCGGTTGCGGCAACAATATTTTCCGACACTACCGCATTGCCCGGCCAAATGCTGACGTGGAGTTCTTCACCGCCACTGTAAAGCGTAAAGCGGGCCAGTGGCATCCAGTTCTCCCAGCAGCACAAGCCGCCTATCTGGAAGCCCTTAATTTTGTGTGTTCTAAGTTCCTGGGCGTCACCAGGCGCCCAGCAAAGACGCTCGTCATGGGTCGGCGTCATCTTGCGATGGATGCCGAGTAAACCTTGTTCCGCGTCGATCTTGAGCAGTGCGCAGTAGATGCTGCCACGACCGACGGCAGAGCCGCGCTCGTTCATGCCCATGAAGACGGAAACCTTGTAGTCGCGCGATGCCTCGACGAGTTGGGCAATTTCCGGCCCGTCAGCCTCAATGGCCTCATTGATGAACTGGGCATAAGCCTGGCTTTGCTTACTGTCTTCAAATGATGCGGCGTCGGTGCGACAGAGCCAGAACGGATAGCCGCTCAGAAACGCTTCTGGGAAGACAACCAACTCGACATCGAGGGACGCGGCCTCGGCGATCAAGTCTATCGCCTTGGCGAGGGTCGCCTTTTTGTTCATCCAGTGTGGCCGAACTTGCGCTGCGGCAATCTTCATTCGCGGCTCCCTTGGGATATCGATAGATAGCGTTCCGGTGCATTAATAGACTTCGAAATATTCCTTCTGTTCCCAGTCGGTCACTGCCGACAAGAATCGTCCGACTTCATGTTCTTTCAGCATAATCAGATAGTTCCAGAATTTCTCGCCGAGTTCTGCCTTTATCGTTTCGTCGGTCCGGAAGGCCTCGATCGCTTCCATCAGGCTGCGCGGGAGTACGGGGGCGTCGGCGAGATAGGCTGCAGCCGATGGCGGGCCAGGATCCCTGGATTTTTCGACACCGTCGAGACCTGCGATCAATTGAGAGGCGATATAAAGATAGGGGTTTGCGGTTGGCTCGCCGATCCGGTTCTCCAAGCGGGAATTGGGGTCGCCGGGGCCGCCAATCACGCGCACCATGGCGCCGCGGTTTTCCAGCGCCCAGCCTGCCTTGAAGGGTGCGAAACCATCGGGGCGTTGGCGTTTGTAGCCGTTGATCGTCGGCGTTGTCAGCAAGGCGGTCCCGCCGGCATGCTGAAGAATGCCACCAACATAATTCATGCCATAGGTTGACAAGGGGCCATTTCCGCTTGTGGCCATCATCACGTTTTCCGCATCAGCGATACGACGGATCGACTGATGCATATGCCAGCCGCTCGGGAATACATTCGGCACCTGAGGATGCGCCATGAAGGACGCATGATAGCCATTGCGTCGGCAGATCTGCTTGACTGCCGAACGGAACAGTAAAGTGGCATCTGCAGCCTCCATCGCCCGCATCGGCGCGAAGGTTATCTCACATTGGCCCGGCCCCCATTCGTCCTCGACGGTGGCAAGCGGCAGGCCGAGCGCCTCAAGATTGGTTTGCAGCAGGCGCAGCACCGAGTCGATCTCGTCGCCGCGGTTCTCGGTCAGGTATTGATAGCCGTGAGAGAGGATCGACACGCTCGGCGGCTCGGGGGGATAACCGCTTTCCTCGGGCTTTAGCTTTGCATCCTCAAGCTTGAAAACATAGAACTCGAACTCGAGGCCGACGATCATCTCGTGGCCAGCAAGAGCGAGTCTTTCTACTTGTTTACGCAGGATCTGTCGGGTTGAGAGCGGGCAGGGGGCGCCATTCGAGAGATACGCATCGCTCAGTATCCAGCCCGTATCCGGGACCCAGGGAAGGGTCCGGAATGTAAGGGGATCTGGCACAAGGATACCGTCCGGCAAACCGATCATCTCTGGGATATTAAGGCGGTTTGAGTCGCCGAAGGGCGTGACGATCGGATGATTTGTCGTATCGAAGATGGCCGTGACGAGCTGAAAATCCTTGCCCTGGCGCAAGTTGGATTTGAACTCCGCAGCGGTAACCGTTTTCCCGCGAACGATGCCGTGTTGATCACCCCACCCGATGCGTATGTATTTGATTCCTTCGCGCTCGATCCGAACAAGCAACTCCTCCGCGGCACGGCTTTGATCATCAGACCAAAGGCCATGATCGGCGATAAATTGGGGTTGTCTGGTAGCCATGCCAAGGTTCCTTTCGGCGACGGACGCGGTAAGGGGGATATCTCGCCGTTACCAAAGCAAGCGCCATACCATATGGAACAGAAATGAGAAATTTATGGAACTCCTGTACTAAATATAACAATAAGCTTATGGCGCTGGACGCTATGGGACTGAATTGTGCGTGCTTTGAGCCCAATTCGAACCCAGGTGGCTAAAATTCCAGCATCCATGCCGAGAGTGCGAACGACAGAAACCAGGGTTTGGGAGCTAGATGAACGAAGCAGCGCAAACGATCGCCGAGATGATCCGCCACCGCTTGGATCTTTTGACCCCGACCGAGCGCAAAGCCGCGCTCGTTCTGCTTGGCAACTATCCCGTACCGGGCCTGCAGACTGTTGCACAGTTTGCGAAGCAGGCGATGGTCAGTAATCCGACAATCCTAAGACTCATCGCCAAGCTGGGATTTTCCGCATATGCAGATTTTCAGCGCTGTTTGCGCGGAGAACTCGAAGCCCGACTGCGTTCTCCGCTGACCAAGGAGATCCCGGTTTCACCGACGTCGGTGGGCGAGACAGCCGATTTCATATCGACATACTGGCGATCTGTGATGGCGGCCATGGAAGCGTCGCTCAAGGGATTGAGCGTTGCCGAATTTGAGGGCGCGGTCGCGCTACTGTCAGACAACAGACGCCCCGTGATGATTCTGGGGGGCCGTCTATCCACCAGTCTGGCGACGCAGTTGTACCTTCATCTGCGCGAACTTCGCTCTGACGTCCAGTTGATCAACGGGCAGACCGCATCCTGGGCGGAATACCTGCTCGACGTGACGCCAGCGCACACGCTGATCGTCTTTGATATCAGACGCTACCAGGAGGATATCATCCGGTTCGGCCAAGAGGCCGTGCGACGAGGCGCGCGACTTATTCTGGTCACGGACGAGTGGTTGTCGCCGCTTGCTGCGGTCGCCCGCCAAGTTCTTGCGGTAAGAACTGCAGTTAATTCCCATTGGGATTCATTTGCCCCGGTCTCGTCGGTCGTCGAGGCAATTATCGCTCAGATCAGTACCGATCGCTGGCGTGCTGTCAGGGAACGGGTCGAGGAACTCGAGGGGATAAGGCGTAATGTCACATTATAGTATCAAGTGCCCGCGCGCCGGGATCTCGGTCCCGACGCGTCTGGGCATCGTTTAGCTGTTCTGGAGCGACTTCAGCAAGGCGGTTCCCTGGACCTTGCAGTTCTTCTGCAGGAACCAAGCAGCCGTAACCTTGCTCTTCGGCTGGATGCCTTCCGGCACCGTATGGACAGTAATCGTGGTGGTGCCGGCAGGGCTGACAATATTGTATTGGGCACCGTCTTGGAAAGTAACGGAGTCCGGCACGCCAACCCGCGACACATTCTTATCGAAATTCACCTGGATCGGGGCGCCACCGCTGACTGGCTGCAACGTCAACGCTGCTGCGCTCGTCGCGTCGGCGCGCCACAAATCGTAATCGGTGCCAAGGTGGACGCAGACGTCCCCGCTTTTGCTGGTGTCGATGACCCATGCATCGAAATTCGGACCGGCCGCGGCGCCATCCCGGATGACCCCAGGGGTTGCGGTTTCAGAACCCGCTTGTTGTACCAGCGGCAGCAACATCTGACCGATATTGGATGCCTGGGTCTGTGCCTGTGGGGCGGGGAGGCCCGCGTAGGGGCCCTTCAGGGTGATTACACGCCCATCGGCGGCAATCAGCGAGAGTGATTGTCCGTTGTCGAGCTTCACTTGCTGGCTGGCCGGTATCTGGTCGCCGGCGTGGAACGAGACATTGCTCGCGTCCATGACGACAAGCACCGCCTCATCTGCGCGACAGGGCGCAGTGGCGGCGACACAGACGGTACCGATGAAAAGTGCGGAAAAACCCAGTTTGGAAAACTGATTTGACATGATCGCCTCGATCGAAAGTTCGGGTCATTGCGACCCCATGGTCCTGTTTGAAGGGATCGACCAAACCGAGCCCTAACTCCTTTTTACGAACCCACGCCGGGACGATAACCCGGTACATGCAGTCAATATATTCCCGGAAAGCCTACAACGTCAAATCGCGAGAAATCGTGTTTTATGGAGTCTCGGGATCTGGCGAAGAAATTCTGATGTTGTGTTAAAAACTTCGCGAATGCAGATTGCCTTTGACGCGTGATAGATGGGGGATGCTCGCTATGCGTTGGGTGCTTAAACTGGTGGGACGACGATTCTGATGCTCGCACTGAAGGCACCGAGCGCGGAGTTGCTGTTCTTTTGGCTATTCGCATCCCATTACATCGCCGATTTTCCCCTGCAG
>CAIXXC010000362.1 GCA_903923205.1 uncultured Rhodospirillales bacterium
CAGTTTAAGAATATCATGCATCGCAAGGGCGCTCAGGATAAGAAGCGCGCCTCGGTGTTCACCAAAATCATCCGCGAGTTGACGGTCGCCGCCAGGTCCGGCTTGCCCGACCCCGCTCTGAACCCGCGCCTCCGGGCTGCCATTATCAGCGCGCGCGAAGTCAACATGCCTAAGGACACGATCGAGCGTGCGATCAAGCGCGGCGCCGGTGGCGATGATGGCGACAATTACGAGGAGGTTCGCTACGAAGGCTATGGCCCGAGCGGAGTCGCCGTGATTGTCGAGGCGTTGACCGATAACCGCAATCGCACCGCCAGTGAAGTCCGCACGGCCTTCTCGAAGAATGGAGGCTCGTTGGGCGAAACGAACTCCGTCAGTTTCATGTTCACGCGCCTTGGTCAGGTTGCCTATCCGGGCCGCGTCGCCAGCGCCGATGCGATGCTTGAAGCGGCGATCGAGGCCGGTGCCGAAGACGCCGAAAGCGACGAGAATGAACACGTCGTATCGTGCCAGCCAGATGATCTCTCGAGCGTCCGCGACGCCTTGGAGGCCAGTTTCGGCGCTGCCAAAAGCGCGAAGCTCGCTTGGAAACCGCAGAATCTGATCCCGGTTACGGCAGAAGACGCGGCGCAGAGCCTTTTCAAACTGATCGATACACTCGAAGACAGCGACGACGTCCAGACCGTCTACGCGAACTTCGACATTCCCGATGATCTCATGGCAAAGCTGGGGGGCTGAAGCAGCGCGATGGTGGTGGCGCCTCGGCCCCTGACCCTGATTGGCTTTGATCCCGGGCTCCGCCGCACGGGCTGGGGTGTGATCACCATGTCGGGCAACCGGCTGAGCCGCGTCGCCGAAGGGGTCGTCACCACCGATGAGAAACTGAGCCTCGGAGAGCGTCTCGCGACCCTCTATCGAGGCCTCGTTGCGATCTTGGAGCACTACAATCCGGACGAAGCTGCCGTCGAGGAGACCTTTGTTAACACCAACGCCGTCTCGACCCTGAAACTCGGTGTTGCCCGAGGCGTCGTCATGTTGGCCCCGGCTGAGCGTGGTTTGATGGTTGCGGAATACGCGTCAACGGCCGTCAAGAAAGCTGTGGTTGGCGCCGGTCACGCCGACAAGATTCAGGTCCAGATGATGGTCAACCGCATCCTGCCTGGCGCCGTGACGGCGCAGGCAGACGCCGCAGATGCACTTGCGGTTGCGATATGCCACGCGCATCACGCCGGTGCCCGGCGGCTCGACGCCCTGGCACGGCGAGCCGCATCATGATGATCGCCCGCCTGCGTGGCACGATCGAGGATATCGGGCTTGATGGCGTTCTCGTCGACGTCAACGGTACCGGCTACCTCGTCCAGGTATCCATCCGGACAAGGGCCGCGCTTCCTATCGGTGCCGTTGCCACCTTGCTGATCGATATGCAGATTCGCGAAGACGCAATAACCCTTTTCGGCTTTATCGACAGGGCCGAACGGGATTGGTTCAAGCTGCTGACGACGGTGCAGGGCGTTGGCGGCAAGGTCGCGTTGAATATTCTCTCGACGGTCGAGCCCGAGCGGCTGGCCGGCGCGATCCTGGCCCAGGATAAAACCTTGCTCACACGCGCCGAGGGTGTCGGGCCCAAGCTTGCCGTTCGCCTGGTTACCGAACTGAAGGACAAGGCGGCACAATACTCGGCAGGCCTCGGGCCCGCGAGGACCGCCGAGAAAGGCGCGACGGTTTCGATTCCTGCGGGGGCGGCACCGAAGAGCGTGACCGAGGACGCGATTTCGGCCCTGGTCAATCTCGGCTATCGCAGGCTCGAAGCCGCCGAGGCCGTGGCCCGCGCG
>CAIXXC010000363.1 GCA_903923205.1 uncultured Rhodospirillales bacterium
CAGGAACGCCGCGCTCGGCCAACAATTTCTCGATCTGCTCTGCTTCGAGCTGTTGCACGATATTCACTTCTGCACCTCTTCTGCATGCGTGCCGGCGCCTTCGCCGGGCACGGTTCTTGTGATGATGTCGCGCGACCCCTGGCGATCCCGATACCGGGACCATAGGTCAGGACGTCGCGCCTTGGTGACGGCTTCCGCTTCGGCCCGCCGCCAGGCCCTGATCTTCTGATGGTGGCCGGACAACAACACGTCCGGCACCACCCGCCCCTGCCACTCTTGCGGACGAGTGTAGTGGGGGTATTCCAACAATCCGGCCTCGAAGCTTTCTTCCTCGAGGGTCGCAGGCGCGCCCAAAACGCCAGGCAGGAGCCTGATCACGGCATCGAGCAGCGCGATCGCCGCCGGCTCGCCGCCGGACAACACGAAATCGCCGAGGCTTACTTCGTCGAGTTCCCAGGCGTCGATCACCCGTTGGTCGATCCCTTCGAACCGACCGCACAAGAGAACCACACCCGGCTCGCGAGAAAGCTCCCGCACCATCGCCTGATCCAGCACCCTGCCGCGAGGGCTCAGATAAATCCGACGACCCGGCTTGCCGACCTGCGCCGAAAGTGCCGCATCGAGCACATCCGGGCGCATGACCATCCCAGGTCCACCGCCGAAGCCGGAATCATCAACCGTGCGGTGGCGATCCTCGGCGAAGTCACGAATATCAATGGTCTCGCAGGACCAAAGCCCGTCCTTCAATGCCTTACCCGCAAGCGACTGGCCAAGCGGACCCGGCAGCATTTCCGGAAAGAGCGTCAGGATGGTTGCAGCCCAAGTCATTGGCTGATCTCCATCAGGGCCTTTTCCTGAGCATCGCGAGACGATGGCGGCTCCGGCTTTTCGAGCAATCCGACCGGCGGATCGATCACCAACCGCCCACCAGGAACGTCAATGACCGGGACCGCCGCCTTCGTGAACGGGACCATCACGGTCTCGCGGTCTCCGGTCGCAATTTCCAGGGACTGTCCGGCACCGAAATCATGCAGCGCCGAAACCGTGCCCAGAACCTGCCCATCGACCATTTCCGCCCGCAAACCGATCAGATCGGCATGATAGAACTCCTCTTCCTCGGCGGGTGGGAGCTGATCCCGATCGACGAAGAGTTGCAGTCCTTTCAGGGCCTCAGCGGCGTTGCGGTCGCCCACGCCGGAAAGTTCAGCGATGATCGCCCCCTTGACCGCGCCGGTAATGCGCAAGGTAAAGCGGCGTGCCCCTGCCTCGTCAGACAGCGGGCCATAGGCACCGATATCCGCGGGCTCGGCCGTGAAGCTCTTGAGGCGAACAGCGCCACGGATCCCATGGGGTCCGGTGACGATACCGACGCAGAGCTTTTTCGACGCGGGGCAGGCGATCATGTCAGGAGACTCGAGCCTTGCGATACCGGCTTAGGCTTCGACCGCGACCTTGGCAGCGCGCTCCTTGGCGCGCTCAATGGCCTTTTGGCCCGGAGCCGACTGCTTCGGGGTCTCGCGACGTTCCGGCTTGGCGATCAGCGAGGCGTCGCCGAGGAAACGGGCGACCCGGTCCGTCGGCTGCGCGCCAACCGACAGCCAGTGGGTGATGCGTTCGGTCTTGAGGGTCAGGCGTTCCGGATGGTCCTTTTCGACCATCGGATTGTAGGTGCCAACCCGCTCGATAAAGCGGCCATCGCGCGGGCTGCGCGCGTCGGAGATGACGATGCTGTAAAACGGGCGCTTCTTGGCGCCGCCACGGGACAGACGAATCTTCAATGACATTTAGTTTTCCTTTGGTTGATCGGTAAATTCTGACGAGTTTTAACGCTGAAACGGGTTGCCCATGCCGGAAAGCATTCCACCAAGGCCACCACGCATCAATCCCTTCTTCCCGACCTTCTGGACGTGCTTCATCATCGCCGCCATATCCTGGTGCTGTTTGAGAAGCTTGTTCACATCCTGGACCGAGGTCCCTGAACCGACGGCGATACGGCGCCGGCGCGAGGCATTCATAATCTTCGGGTTCTTCCGCTCCGCCTTGGTCATGGACGAGATAATCGCCTCCTGACGCTTGATGATGCGATCGTCGATATTGGCTTCGTTCAGCTGCTTCTTGATCTTCCCGATGCCCGGCAGCATCCCCATCACACCGCTCAAACCGCCCATCTTGCGGAGTTGGCGCAACTGCATGGCCATATCGTCGAGATCGAAATTCCCTTTTTCCATCTTGGCCGCGAGCTTTTCAGCTTCGGCCTGATCGACCGTCTCAGCCGCCTTCTCGACAAGACTGACGACGTCACCCATGCCAAGAATACGACCGGCGATACGGTCGGGATGGAAAGTTTCGAGCGCATCAAGCTTTTCGCCCATGCCCAGCAGTTTGATCGGCTTTCCGGTCACCGCGCGCATGGACAGCGCCGCGCCGCCGCGGGAATCGCCGTCGACGCGGGTCAGGACGATCCCGGTGATGCCGATGCGATCGTTGAAACTCTTGGCAACGTTGATGGCATCCTGGCCGGTCATGGCATCGGCGACGAGGAGGGTTTCATGCGGCTTGGCAAGGTCGCGGACACCAGCGACCTCGAACATCAGACCCTCGTCGATATGAAGACGACCGGCAGTATCGAGCAGCAGGACATCGAAGCCGCCGAGCGTCGCGGCGTTGATCGCGCGCTGCGTGATCGCCAGCGGCTGCTCGCCCTTGACGATCGGCAGTGTCTCGACCTCGATCTGCTTGCCGAGAATTTGCAGCTGTTCCTGCGCCGCCGGGCGGTTGACGTCGAGCGAGGCCATCATGACCTTGCGCTTTTCCCGGTTCTTGAAGCGCAGCGCAATCTTCGCCGTCGTTGTCGTCTTACCGGAGCCCTGCAGGCCAACCATGAGATAGACCACAGGGGGCACGGCTTGCAGCGACAGGTCGGTCGCACCAGCGCCAAGCACCTCGACAAGATGATCGTGGACGATCTTCACAACCATCTGCCCGGGACTGACCGAGCGGATAACATCCTGACCGACAGCCTTCTCACGCACCGCGTTGATGAAATCCTTCACCACCGTCAGGGCAACATCAGCCTCAAGCAGCGCGATCCGAACTTCTCGGAGCGCCGCCGTGACGTCAGCCTCCGACAGCGCCCCGCGTTTGCGCAGGCGGTCGAAGACGTCACCGAGTCGGCTGGTGAGACTATCGAACATCGTGTAAGCGACCTCTCCTCAAGGCGTGCGGCACAAAACAAAAAGCGCCAGTGCGCGACACTCGCGGACTGGCGGAGCTTCCCTGGTGGGAAGCAAGACCGGGCAGAATTTCTTCTGCGAAGGGGAGTGATACGCCAACCCCGAACGGCGTGTCAAGGTTACCAGGCAATGACGCAACTAGGCGTGCCCGGGCGAGGGCGTCAGTGAGCCGGATCGAAGCTCGGCGACGCTTCCCGCTGTAGGCGACGATCAAGCCCGTTGAGGACTCTGCCGCAGGCGACAATCAGGGCCGGTTCGCGGAGGCGCAGGGCAAAACGCTGAATATCCAGGAGATCGCGCCGGATACCACGGTCAAGTTGCGCGCGCTCCCACGCGAGATCCGACGATACCGCGACGGCGGCATCGCTGGCACAACGTCGCATCACCGGATCAATCTCGCTCAGGAGTTCCTTGGGGAGACGGGTGGCGATTTCAGCCATCACGCGGGTGACATCTGTCACTTCGGCGCAAACATGCGCTCTCTCCGTCGTTGTTGACGTGCCGCTCATGGGGTATTCCCTTCCGAATCACCCAGTTCTTGCGCCGGGTTTTGGCAAAAAAACGATAGATATTAGCAAATCCCCCACGACGTGGATATTCTGAATTTAAGCGCGGACATTTCGCCTCAATTTCGCCACGACAATTCCACAGGACTGCCGCGGACTAGAAGGCCTGACGGTGCGTTGTCTTGTTGTCTCACCATCGAGACGATGCAGACTCATCAAGGAGCAAATCTATGTCCCTAAATCTCGTTTCCCGGCTCGCGCTGGCATTCGGCGCGCTCAGCATCGCGACGCTGCCGGCCTTCGCGGAAACAAGCCCGGCGATCGCCCCCGCCCCAGCGGCCACGGTCGCAAGCCCGACACCCCCGGCTGCCGACGCCGGCAAAACAATCGTGAAGCATCACGCCAAAAAGGCGGCGCTGCATCACAAGAAGGCGGCCAAGAGGGAAGCCGTTGAAAAGACGGGCTTGACCGATGTGAAGCCGGCAAGCCCAGCTGATGCAACAGCCCCGGCGACGCCAAAGCTCTGACACGAGCAACTGGATTCTGAAAACTCCCCCCTCGCCTTAACCACTCGGACGAGGGGGTGCTGCGATCTCAGCGGCGGTGACGTCGCCCGCCGCCGAGATTGTCAATCAGCAACAGAAGTCCACCTAGCCCCAGCAGGGCAGCAAACGCCCAGACCGTTGCCAGCCATCCTCCTAGAGGTTCAAGCACAGCGCGCAAGGCTAATCGTCCGAGATCATTGAGAACCGGGCCAATCTGCGACCAGGCGAGGACGGCACCAAAGGAAATTGGATGGAAATTCCGATGTTCCAACCAGGGGGCGAGAGCGTCCCGCAGGCCCAGACCGAATCCCACCAGCACCATCACCCAGCCGGTAAAGCGTAACGCCGACATTCCGCAATTTCCCCCTATCACAGCCCCGCGAAGCCATATCGCAAGCGCGAGAAAACCGACAGCCCCGCTTCCATCATACGTGATTCCGCGATAGGGTGCTCCAGCAAGCCGCATGCCCGGCTTATCCCCTCCAAGCCTTCGAGATGTGTCGCCCCCTGTGTCCCTGATTTATCATATGTGCCGACGCGATGAGTGGTCAGCCGCCGAGGCGTCTGGGGCCTATCACGGGTCGTCACAAGACCAGGCTGACGGCTTCATTCATTTCTCGACCGCCGAGCAGATCGTTGAAAGCGCGGCACGTCACCGGGCTGGTCAAAGTGGCCTTGTGCTGCTCGGCGTAGAACCTGTCGGACTTGGCGTCGCATTGAAATGGGAACCCTCCCGCGCGGGCATGCTGTTTCCGCACCTCTATGGCGCCCTTCCGGTTGCGGCGGTGAGTTGGGTTGCCGATCTACCGCTGGGCCCAGACGGTCTTCATATCTTTCCCGCACTTGACCAGGTTGCGGCGTGATAACCGCGACCTCTCGATACCTGTTGCCGTGGCTGCGGTTGTTGCCCGCGGAAACCGCGCACAAATTGACCATTCGGGCACTTTCCGCCGGCTGGTATCCGCGCGGCGTGCCCGGCGATGACGTGATCCTGGCGACCCGCATCTGGGACCTCGACTTCCCCAACCCAGTCGGATTGGCGGCAGGCTTCGACAAGAACGCCGATGCCGCGGACGCCATGCTCCAGTGGGGCTTTGGATTCGTGGAATGCGGGACGGTGACGCCAAGGCCTCAGGTCGGCAACCCCCTACCCCGGCTGTTTCGCTTGCCCGAGGATCATGCGGTCATCAACCGGATGGGCTTCAACAACGCCGGCCTTACGACTTTTGCCGCGAAACTGACGAAGCGTCAGGGCCTGCCAGGGATCGTGGGGTCCAATCTTGGCAAGAATCGCGATAGCGCCGACGCCACGGCGGATTATTGCACCGGGGTCCGAAGCCTTGGCCCGCTTTCCGACTATCTTGTCATCAACGTGTCGTCGCCGAACACGCCTGGCCTGCGCGAGTTGCAGCGTCGCAGCGCCCTTCGGAACATCATCGACGAGGTCACGGCGGCTCGTGACGGCCTTCCGGGCACCCGCCGTCCGCCATTGCTTGTCAAGGTGGCGCCGGACCTCACCCAAGACGAGGTAGAGGATATCGCGGCCACTGCGCTCGATACCGATGTCGATGGCTTGATCATTTCCAATACCACCGTCGCGAGACCAGCCGAATTACGCAGCGCCAATGCGCCCGAGCCAGGCGGCCTGAGCGGTGCGCCGCTATTCGAGCCATCGACCGCGCGACTGCGCGCCTTCTATCGCCTTATCGGGGGGCGTATTCCCCTGATTGGTGCGGGCGGCATCAGCAACGGCGAACAGGCCTACGCCAAGATCCGCGCAGGTGCCTCCCTCGTGCAGCTGTATACCGCGCTGGTCTATCAGGGACCAGGTCTGGTCAATGAGATCAAACGCGATCTCGCGACCCTGCTGCGCAGGGATGGCTTTTCCTCAGTCACTGCGGCCGTCGGGGCCGACCACCCTCAAATCCCGCCCAAAGCGGGCAGCGCCACGACTGCGCGCAGGGAGAATGACCATGGCGCGTGATGCAGATGACGAGTTTACCCGCTCGCCCCCGCTTGTCGGATTAACCGGGCGCGATCTCGGACCGATGTCGGTCGATGAGTTGCTCGCCTATATTGTTGCGCTAGAGCAGGAAATTTCGCGCGTGCGCAACGACATTGCCGCAAAACAACGGCATCGTAGCGGGGCGGAAAGTATATTCCGGCGTTAGGCCGGTCCCATCTAGCCCTTATATCAGGAGACATTCGCATGAGCTTGCAAGGCAAGACCGCCATCGTTACCGGATCGACCAGTGGCATCGGCCTGGGCATTGCCACCGCCCTCGCCCAGAACGGCGCCAATATCGTCCTGAACGGCTTCGGGGATGCGACGGAAATCGAAAATCTGCGTGCAAGCCTTGCCAAGGAACATGGTGTCGCGGTGACCTATTCCGGTGCCGACGTATCGAAAGCATCCGAGATCAAAACGATGGTGGCGGATGCGGCAACGGCACACGGCTCCGTCGATATCGTCGTGAACAACGCCGGCATTCAATTCACCTCACCCGTGACTGATTTCCCGGATGACAAGTGGGATGCCATCATCGCCATCAATCTTTCCTCTGCCTTCCACCTGTGTAAAGCGGCGCTCCCTTTCATGAAGGCTAACGGTTGGGGCCGCGTGATCAATATCGCGTCCGCGCATGGCCTGGTCGCGAGCCCGCAGAAATCGGCCTATGTCGCCGCCAAGCACGGCCTGATCGGGTTTACCAAGGTCGTCGCGCTTGAAACCGCCAATAACGGTATCACGGCGAACGCGATCTGCCCGGGATGGGTTCTGACGCCGCTCGTGGCAAAGCAGATCGCCGACCGAGCTGCGACGAATAAGTCAAGCGTTGCCGCCGAAGAAGAGAAGCTACTGGAAGAAAAGCAGCCGATGCACAAGTTCACCACGCCCGAACATCTGGGTGCGCTTGCCTTGTTCCTCTGCTCGGATGCCGCCGCGACGATCACCGGTTCGTCCTACAGCATGGACGGCGGCTGGACGGCGCAATAGCCGACATCCCTGGAACAGTCCTCCCCCTTGGATGGGGGAGGACCATCATGCTTACGAAGGTCGATGCCTTCGCGTTCAAGCTGCCGATCGGTCGATCAACGCCGCGCCCGACCCGGTATTGATTGCGATCCGGCGCGGCTTCAACACTTCCGGCACCTCGCGGGTCAACTCGATATCGAGCAAGCCATGATTGAGGCTCGCCCCGGTGACCTTGATGTGATCGGCGAGTTGGAAGCGGCGTTCGAACGCGCGACGGGCAATCCCCTGATGCAAAAAGGTCTGAGGTTTGTCGTCAGGCTTTGCTGCCTTGCCAGAAACGACGACGGCTCCGTCCTTGGTGACGACCTCAATATCGTCAGCCGTGAAGCCCGCGACCGCCATCGTGATCCGGTAGGCGTCCTCGCTCAACTTCTCGATGTTATAAGGCGGATATCCGAGCGAGGTTTCATCAACGCGCTGGACGTTGTCAAGCAGTTGGGATAAGCGATCAAAGCCAACGGTCGACCGAAAAAGTGGGGAAAGATCATAGCTACGCATGGCCATATTCTCCTGTGAGCAACATGGATTAGGGATCCGAAGCGCCAGCCCAAGCATAAGCCTTGGGTTGAAGGCGCTGCAGGTCAGGCCCAGAATTGGCACCCGACAGACATTGATTTAGGCAATGAATTTGTCGGTTCAAGAGGGCAAAACATTAAAGACAGGGTAAGCCTCATCGTGGCACGCTCCCTGTCATCATGGCGATGCCGGCAACAACCACCTTCTTTTACCGAACCTATGATGAGGCGCTGAGCCTTCTGACAGAGGCGAGAAACTATGTCGCCGGCCTGTATATCCACGAAGCGGGGTCGTTCTCGGCGACGCTTCGGATGGCGCAGTGCTGCGAGACAATGCGGCTGACTGCCCGACTGACACATGTGATGGCATGGCTACTCGCGCAGCGTGCCGTTTATGCCGGCGAAATTACCCTGGAAGAATCAGTGTCCGAGAAATTCTGTCTTGGCGGGCGCAGCATCTGTCTGGAAGAGAGCCATTATCTCGACTGCATCGATGACAAATCTCTCGGGACGCTCCTGGATCGTAGCCTGCGCTTGTACATCCGGATTTCACGTCTCGACATGATGGTCAAGGACCGGGTCGCAAAAGCACTCGGCACCGGAAGCCTGAGCACCGGTGCCGATTTTTTGGAATAGCAAGGTGCGCGGATGCGCGCCCCACGCGTTCCTTAATACTTGATTCCGAAGCCCTGGAAGCGCTTGTTGAAGCGCGCCAACTGGCCTGCCTGTTCGTTCATCCTCGCCGAACCCCCGGTCCATGCCGGGTGCGACTTCGGGTCGACGTCGAGACGCAGCGTATCGCCCGCCTTGCCATAGGTCGACCGCGTGGTGTAGCTGCTACCGTCGGTCATGATGACGGTGATCTCATGGTAATCAGGATGGATTTCGCTCTTCATCGCCCAACGCTCCAATGCAAGGCGCGGCTCATACCAAACCACAGCCCTAAAAGCAACCCCGTCCGCGCGCAGCCGCCCTGCGACGATACGTAGAAACCGTTCTAAAGGAAGGCTATCGATACCATGACGATGTCTCAGCAGCGCCACCTGTGCCTCGGCCTAAAGGGCTTCCACCATATGGCCTTTGTCGAATGGCGTCACACCGAAGGAGAGGGAGGAATTCCCACGATCTGCGTCCATGGGCTGACCCGCAATAGTCGCGATTTCGATGCTCTGGCAAGAGTCCTGTCGAAAACCGGTCCGGTGCTTTGCCCCGACGTCGTCGGGCGTGGCAAGAGCGATTGGCTGCGCGATTCGACCTATTACTCCGTACCCTACTACGCCGCCGATATTTCCAGCCTGATCGCACGTCTTGGGGTCGAGGAAGTGAACTATGTCGGCACGTCTATGGGTGGCATGATTGGCATGGCCATCGCCAGCCAGCCAGGATCCCCCGTCCGCCGCCTCGTCCTCAACGATATTGGCCCGCTGATTCCCAAGGCTTCGCTTGAGCGGATCGCGGGTTATGTCGGCAGTCTCCAGCATTTCGACAGTCTGAAAGCGCTTGAGCAATATCTGCGTACCGTCCACGCACCGTTCGGCCCGCTCACCGATGACCAATGGGCCCATATGGCGGAATACAGCCATCGCAGGACCGATGATGGCGGGTTCACCCTGTCTTACGACCCGGGGATTGCGGTGCCGATGCAGGGTCCGATCAACGACGTCGTGTTGTGGCCCCTTTACGATCAGATCACCTGTCCGACCTTAGTGATTCGCGGCGAGAGCTCGGATCTGTTGCTGCCCGAAACCGCGATCGAGATGGCAGCGCGTGGACCAAAGGCAGAAATTTACGAAGTTGCCGGCTGCGGCCACGCCCCGGCCTTGATGGCCAACGATCAGATCGCGCGCATCAAGGCGTTTCTGGCGTCATAGCGACACCAAGCGCCGCCAGCGCATCCCAGTACCCTGGATAGGTCTTCGCCACACAAGCGGGGTCCAGGATTGTGATAGCGCCGATTTTCAGCCCGGCAAGCGCGAAGCTCATGGCAATGCGGTGGTCGGCGTAGGTCTCGATCCGGGTCGGCAATATCTGGCCGGCGAGACCGGGGTCCGACGCCACGAGCAGGTCGTCTCCCGCCTCCACGCCCAGCCCAGGACGGATGCGGGAAAGCTCGGTGGCCAGCGCGCTGATGCGGTCGCACTCCTTGACCCGCAGATTGGCGATGCCCTTAAAACGGACTGGGGCTTCGTTAAAAGCAGCGAGCACAGCCAAGGTTGGCACCGCGTCCTGCATCTGCGACCCGTCGATGACCGCCGGCATATTCGGGAACGTGGAAATCACATCATAGGCGCGGGCGTCGGGTTGCGAGAAATCACGCGCAGCGACGCCAAGATCGATTGCTCCACGGGTCAGCACCTCCGCCGCCCAGAGGTATGTCGCCGCCGATGCATCTGGTTCAACGCGAAAATCGGTGGCGTTGTAACCGGTCGGCAGCACACGCCAAGCGGCGTCACTCAAAACCTCGACCTGCGCTCCGAATTTTGTCATCGCCGCCACCGTGAGATCGACATAGCCGCGCGCACCGATCTCTTCGCCCCGCAAGACCACCTCGACAGAACTACGTCCACAGGCGGCAAGTATCAGCAGTGCCGAGACATATTGGCTCGAGAGCCCGGCATCAATCTCTACCCGACCACCCGCGATACCGCCCTTGCCGTACACAACGACCGGCGGACACCCAGTTGGCGCATCGACCGCGACGCCGAGATCACGCAACGCCGTCACAAGCGGCCCGATTGGGCGTTTGCGCATATGAGCATCGCCATCGAGCACGACAGCGCCATCAGCAAGCGCCGCTGCCGCAGTCAGAAATCGCGTCGCCGTGCCCGCATTGCCAAGAAAGAGCGGAGAAGACGGTGCCCGTAAATGCCCGGTTCCCGTAACCCGAAAGCTGGTCTCATCCGGCGCGGCGATGGCAACGCCCATCGCGGCAAGCGCCTCCGCCATCCGTGCGGTATCGTCACTGCGCAGGGTGCCAGAAAGCAGGCTGTCGCCCTTAGCCAGCGCGGCGAGCAGCAGAGCGCGATTGGTGATCGATTTCGACCCTGGCGGGGTAACCCGGCCATGCAGAGGGGCTGCGACCGGCGTGATCGTCAGCGCCCGCCCCCACCGCGCCAGCGAACCGGCGTTATCGGGCATCGTTCAGCCCGCGCGCAGGCGACGCGCCGCCTCGATCGAGAAATAGCTGAGGATGCCGTCGGCGCCAGCACGCTTGAAGCTCATCAGCGCCTCAAGGATCACGCGCTCGTCCATCCAGCCATTGTCAACGGCACCCCGCAGCATCGCGTATTCGCCACTGACCTGATAGGCGTATGTGGGCACCTTGAACGCGTCCTTGACCCGGCGAATGATGTCCAGATAGGGCAGGCCGGGCTTGATCATGACCATGTCCGCCCCTTCCTGAAGATCGAAGGCGACTTCCTTGAGCGCCTCGTTGGAATTGGCCGGATCCATCTGATAGGTGCTCTTGTCGAGCCGTCCCTTCGCCATCTTCGTGCCGATGGCATCGCGGAAAGGGCCGTAGAACGCGGAAGCGTATTTCGCGGCATAAGACATGATACGCACCGCGTCAAAACCCGCTTCGTCCAGCGCCTGGCGAATAGCCCCGATCCGGCCATCCATCATGTCGGATGGCGCAATGATATCGCAACCGGCCCGTGCCTGTGCCACCGCCTGACGCACCAGCGCGGCGACAGTCTCATCATTGACGACGTAATCCTCGTGAACAATGCCATCATGACCATGGCTGGTAAACGGGTCGAGTGCGACGTCGCACAGCACGCCTATGCCGGGTACCTGACGCTTGATCTCCGCCACGGCGCGACAGATCACGTTATCTTCGCGCCACGCCTCTGAGCCATCATCGGTCTTTAATGACGGATCGATCGCCGGGAACAGCGCGATACACGGAATGCCGAGATCACGGGCAGTCCCTACCATGTCGACCAGGGCGGGGATCGAAAGGCGTGATACGCCCGGCATGGACGGTACCGGCAGGATTTCCTCGCGATCATGAATGAAGATGGGCAGGATCAGATCCGCCGACGTGAGTACGGTTTCAGCCATTAGGCGCCGAGACCAGGAATCACGCCGGTTGCGACGTAGGCGGCTATGTGGAAAGGCGCCGAGGGGAACGAAGGTCACGATGCGAAATCCCGAGCAAGCAACGATAATGGCTTGAACTTATGCCCAGTTTAGAGCGCTGGCAACGGGATCGGACGAGATTGACCAATAAAGTCCCGCCAGGCTTTGGGCCCTTTCGCGCACAAAGGGACAATGGAGGCAAACCAAAGCCATAGCCCTCCCCCATCGCGGGGAAGGGCTGTCATGGGCAAATTTATTCTGCAGGCGCCGTGATCATGGGGCCCCGATAGCCAGAGGGGCGATAGAAGAAGATGCCGATAAGCAACCCGCCAATCCCAACGATCTTGGTCAGCATGTCAAAGGTGGTGATGGCATAGATCCCGAGCACCATGAGAGAGACTGCGCTCAAGAACGGATAAAGCGAGTAGAGCACCCATTCGCCCATCGAGTGCTTGTAGCTGCCACGAAACATCCAGGCAGAGACCAGCCCGGCAAGGCCATAGTAATAGCAGACCTGGACGGCAACCGCACTGACCGAGTCGGAGAGGATCTTTCCAACCGACGGCAGGAAGCTCGACAGAAAGATCATGATCAGGCCAAGTCCAAGCAGCACGTACATGGTGCGAACCGGCGTCACCGTCTTGGCATGAACCACACCCATTGCCGATGGCATTGAGCGGTCGCGACCCATTGCGAACAACGTCCTCGAGAACTGCAGCATTGTGGTTTCAAGTGTCGCGATGCTGGACAGAATCACAGCGAACGAGGCCAGCAATCCACCGGTCTTACCGAGGCCTGAGGCCAGGGCGATATGATAGACGATGTTGTCGCTGAACCCTTGCGCGTCAGAGAGGCTGAACAGGAACATCGCTGCAAGCACGAATGCGACGAAATAGGCAATCGTGATGAAGACACTATAAAATCCACCGTTGCCTGCGGCATTCGGCGGATGGTCGATCGTCTCTTCGCTCAGATTCGATGTGACATCCCAGCCCCAGTAAAAGAACACCACGACCAGCGCCGAGGAAGCAAAAGTCCCCGGCGCATAGCCGAAGCCGAACCAGGCCCAGGTGAATGGGTTCACAGCACCGGCGTGCGAGGTGTGGATAAACGCCGCAATTGCGATCGTCGTCAGAATCAGCAGTTCAATCGTGGTCATGACCACCTGGATTTTACTGGTGAGGCCGATTCCCGCGATCAGCACGACGCCGATGACGACGAACCACAAGGCACCCACAGACGTCGTCAGCAACACATTGTTCGCCAGATCTGGATTGATGATCGTCAACGTGGCCGTGCCGAGCGGTACACTTCCTGTGATCATGAAAACCATGGACGCGATCAGGAGCGCCCAGCCAGAAAAGAAGCCGAAGAACTTGCCAAATCCCTGCGTCGTCCATTCATAGGCGGCGCCGGCATTGCTCATCTTCATGTTGAGCCCCTTGTAGGCAACCGCGATCCCCAGCATGGGAATGGCGAACAACAAGAGTGCCCCTGGGGAGACAGTGCCGGCGCTCCCAAGCAGGGCGGCTGTCGTGACGGCGATAGAGAATCCTGGCGCGCTGCCAGCGATCCCCATGATGACAGATTCGAACAGGCTGAGACTGTTGGCTCGCAATTCTGTTGACACGCTCGGCAGCTCCATTTCTAGGGACATCGGACAGGATGAGATCGGGAGGTTGCGCCCACCCCTAACATGGGTAAGGGCGTCATAGTCGGTCAAACGGGTTGGCAGGTCTTCGAGTGCAGTGCGCGATCGCGTAGGATCACGATCAGCAACGCAACTGCAACATCGTTATAACAAACTGTCAATGGAGGAGGATGGCCCGGCGGCATTTCCTGACAGGACTGAAGGATCAGCCGTTGCCGCCAACCAATTGAGGCAGATGATCGAGCGGGTCGATCGGCTTTACCCCCTGGCGCAACTCGAAATGCAACTGGGGTGCTGACACACCCCCGGTATTACCCAGCCGTGCGACCGGCTGGCCTCTCCTAACCCGGTCGCCTCGTCTAACCAGGAGAACATCATTGTGAGCATAGGCGCTCACCCAACCACCGGGATGCTTGATCAGCAGGAGATTGCCAAAGCCTTTGAGCGCATCCCCAGCATAGGCAACGGTGCCGTTCTCGGCCGCGCTGACGATCGTTCCCAGCGGTGCGGAAATATTGATGCCGTCATTGTGGGTCCCGCCGGGAGCGGGGCCGAAAACCGCGATCACGCGGCCACGAACAGGCCAATAGAATAGCGGCGCCGAGGGCGGATCATGTGCGGCGACGAGCGCGGCGACCCGAGCTTCGCTTGCATTGGGCAGGGACTGTTCCGGCGGTACCGGCGCGGGTTGTGGCGTCGGCATCTCAGCTACTGGAGTCGAAGAAGGCGAGAGTGGCGCCGGCGCTGGCGGCGAGGCACTTGCCAGTGCAGCAAGGGGCGGAGCAGACGTTCCGCTTGGTGGCGCTGCCACCGGGGCACGGGGCGCCCCAACCGGCGCCGGCGGCGCTTGCGTGGTCGGTTCAGCGATAACGGGAGGCACGGCGCTGGCGCCAAGTTCGACGGTCGGTAAGGGTGCGAGTGGCGCGGTCGATTCCGACGACGGCTTCGCGGCGCTCTGCGAAGGTGTGGATAGGGGTTGGCGCCATGGGGTCGCCTCGGTCCTTTCCGGCTCGCCAGCGGCCACGACCGATGGTGGCAGGGTCAGCATTTGGCCCACTTTGAGGCGGTAGGGCGGCACAAGGTGGTTCAGCTGAACCAGGGTCGCGGCCTCTACCCCGTACTGTCTGGAAACACGATAGAGTGTTTCGCCATGCTGCACCAGGTGGCCATGGATTGGCGGCACGATCAAGGTCTCGCCCGTGTGGAGATGATAAGGCGGCTGCAGGTGATTGGCATCAATCAGGGAACGCAGCGGCACGCCTGCGGCGCGCGCGACGGCATAAAGCGTCTGTCCTTTGCGAACGACG
Organism: uncultured Rhodospirillales bacterium; assembly: GCA_903923205.1. Taxonomy (GTDB): domain Bacteria; phylum Pseudomonadota; class Alphaproteobacteria; order ATCC43930; family CGMCC-115725; genus CAIXXC01. Next base: position 14,875 of record CAIXXC010000363.1, read on the forward strand.
ACCTTGCCCCCTCCCTGAGTGATGTCGGCGACAGGCGTCGCCGCGACGGTAGCCAGTGCATTATTGTTCAACACAGGGGCAGGCGGCCCTTGTCGAGCACAGCTGGCGAGAGCCAGAGCGCCCAATAAAAGCGCTCCTGGCCACCGCGATTTTTGATGACTCCTCACAGTGGCAGGTCGCGTTGAATCGGATTACGCCTTGGCAGGCCCGGCACGAGAGGCACGAAGCGAACCGTGCCCAGTTCTTCACTCGCACTGCGCCCCTCGCTTTGGCGGACCCTGACCAATGTCTGATCGCGCCGTTCTCCACCGACAGGAGCGACCAGAATACCATCCGGCGCGAGGAGTTGCAGTAGGGCCTGAGGCAGGCTCGCGGCGGCGGCGGTGACGATAATACGATCATAGGGCGCTGGTTCCGCCCAACCGCGCGTACCATCACCATAGCGGCTGGTGACGTTGCCCAGACGGAGATAGGCAAACCGCTTTTCTGCATCGCGCAGGAGCGACTGATGACGCTCGATCGTGAAAACGCGACGACAAAGCCGCGCCAATATCGCCGTCTGGTAGCCCGAACCGGTGCCGATCTCAAGCACCTTGTGGCGTTCATTAAGTTCGAGCGCCTGGGTCATCGCCGCCACGACGAACGGCTGACTAATCGTCTGTGCATGGCCGATGGGAAGTGCGACATTATCCCAGCAATGCTCACCGAAGGTGGAGGGGACAAAGATATCGCGCGGCGTGCGCTCCATAACCGCCAGAACCCGCTCGTCATGAATTCCGGCATCGCGCAGCGCCGCCACCAGGCGGGCCGCTCCGGAACGTGGCGGCGGATCTGAAACGGAGATCACGGAAAAAGTTTCTCCAATTCTGTCAGCGCCGCGCGATGGGTCATGTCCATGTAAATCGGCGTCACGGCAATACCGCCGCCGTAAACAACGTGAATATCGGTTCCCGGCAGGCTGGAGTCCTCATCCCGCGCCGTACCGAGCCAGTAATAGGGACGTCCCCTCGGGTCTTCATTCCGAATGATATTGTTGCCAAGCTTGCGCTGGCCCTGGCGCGCCACCTTGAGGCCGACAACGTCATCGGCCTCGATATCGGGGAAGTTGACGTTCATGAGTGTGTTCGCGGGCCAGGGCGCCGCCACAAGGCGCCGGATCAACGCGGCCGCATGACGCCGAGGCGTCTCCCAGCGCGGCTTCTCCCGGTCGGGGCAGACAAGGCTGAGGGCGACACTGGGAACACCAAGCAGTGTTCCCTCCATCGCCGCTGCGACCGTGCCGGAATAGGTTATATCCTCACCCATGTTGCCACCACGATTGACGCCCGAAAGCAGCAAAGTTGGACGGCGACCGGTGATGATTTCATTCACCGCCAGCATGACGCAATCCGTTGGCGTGCCATCGACAGAAAACCGACGGTCAGCGATTTTCCGAATCCGCAAGGGCCGCTGTAATGTCAGCGAGTGACCAGCACCGCTCTGTTCCGTCTCTGGCGCGACGACCCACACATCCCCGCTGAGGCTCAACGCGACCTCTTCGAGAATAGCCAGTCCGGGCGCATTGATCCCATCGTCGTTGGAAACAAGGATGCGCGCCGTCGATAGGTCAAAAGGAACAGGGATCATCATCCGCGCAATCCAATAATTTCAAGACCACCCATATAGGGCTGCAGAACCTCCGGAACGGCAATACTCCCGTCGACCTGCTGATAATTCTCAAGAACAGCGACGAGCGTTCGTCCGACCGCAAGGCCCGACCCGTTCAATGTGTGGACAAAGCGCGTTCCTTTTTCGCCTTTTGAACGAAACCGCGTCTTCATTCGCCGAGCCTGAAAATCGCCACAGTTGGAACACGAGGAAATCTCTCGATAAGCACCCTGCCCCGGTAGCCAAACTTCGAGATCGTAGGTCTTGCGGGCACCGAACCCCATATCGCCCGTGCACAGCAACAATTTGCGATAGGGCAAGCCGAGACGCTCCAGGATGGTCTCGGCGCAGCGTGTCATTCGCAGGTGCTCTGCTTCCGAGCGGTCCGGATGGACGATACTGACGAGCTCGACCTTATGAAATTGATGCTGACGAATGATGCCGCGCGTGTCGCGCCCGGCCGAACCTGCTTCCGAGCGAAAACAAAGGGTGTGCGCGGTCCAGCGCAAGGGCAAGGCCTCCTCATCGAGGATCTCGTCAGCGGTCAGGTTTGTCAGCGGCACTTCCGAGGTCGGAATCAGCCAGCGTCCATCCGTCGTTTTGAACAGGTCATCGGCGAATTTCGGCAATTGCCCTGTGCCATACATGGTCGCATCATTGACCAGGGTCGGCGGGATCACCTCGATATAACCGAACTCAGTCGTATGCGTATCAAGCATGAACGTCGCCAAGGCGCGGTCCAGCCGGGCAAGGTCGCCCAGCAGCACGGTGAAGCGAGCACCCGAGAGCTTGGCGGCCCTCGCAAAATCCATCTGGCCCAGTGCTTCACCAAGTTCGAAGTGCTGTCTCGGCGTAAAATCGAACTCTCTCGGCGCGCCCCAACGAGCGATTTCCCGATTGCCGGTCTCGTCCTCGCCCGCTGGAACGTCGTCACCCGGCAGGTTAGGGATTTCAGCCAGCCGCTGCTCAAGCGTCTCGCCAAGATCGCGATCGACACCCTCTAGTGTTGTCATCCGTTCCTTGATATCGGCAACCACAGCCATCAGAGCCTCGGCGTCGCCACCCTTGCCTCGGACGATACCAATCTCGCGCGAAACCTGGTTGCGCCTGGTCTGCAGATCCTGGAGTTCGGTCTGTGCAGCACGCCGCCGGGTATCAAGGTCAAGCAGTTCCGGCGTCACCTCCATCCAGCCACGCCGGGCGAGCGCATCATCGAATGCAGCAGGGTTTTCACGTATTGATTTCAGGTCATGCATGGACGGCTCGAAAACGGAATCGTAGGACGGTTAGGGGCCTCAAGATTTTGCTGGCGTTGGCTGCGCTGCCCCAGCGGGGCCAATCAGGCAGGATGGCGTCAGCGCTTTGACGATCATTGGTCGCGCGGCGAAACCGGTCATGTAGGCCGCGACAACCAACAGTCCGATCGACTTGTATCCGGCTCGCATCATGATCACGCCAAAGATCATGCCAAAAATGCCCAGAAACGTGATGAACCAGAGCAAAAGGCCGGTATGACCGCAAACAAAAGTCATGGCGCAGGGACACCAGCCGGCTTTTCATCGGACTCGTCATTGTCCTCATCGCCCACGTCCTCGTCATCATCGTCGATGCCGGAGGCCTTGCGTCGCTCGTCGCGCTGCCGCTCGACAAGCCCGCAACTCCAGATCGAGACCAGGTAAAGCAGGCACAGCGGGATGGCGAGCCCGACCATGCTGAGAGCATCCGGAGGAGACAGGATTCCTGCCGCACAAAAGTTTAGCACAATGGCATAACGCCAGTGTTTTTTCAGGAAAGCGGATGAGATGAGGCCAACCCGTGCCAGTAAGGTCAAGCCCACGGGAAGCTCGAACGCGATGCCGAAAGCAAAGATGAAATTCAGAACCAGCCCCAGATATTCGCTCACCTTGGGATCTGCCTCGATCGGCAAGGATCCCGATCCACCGACGCTTTCAAAACTGAGAAAGAAGCGGAATGCTTGCGGGAAGATCACGTAATAGGCCAGCGCGCCGCCCAGAAAGAACAGGATCGGCGTCGCGATCAAATAGGGCAGGAAGGCGCCGCGCTCTTTATCGTAAAGGCCAGGCGCCACGAACATCCAAATCTGATTCGCAACGATCGGGAACGAAACGAAGCAGGCCGCCCAGAACGAGACTTTAATCCGGGTGATAAACGCCTCCGTCAGCGCGGTATAGATCAGGTGATGACCGGGCTTGCCGAGTAGCGCCTTCGCAAGGGGCTCGACCAGGAAATCGTAAATCTGACCGCTGAAGTAGTAGCAGCCCACAAAACTGATGAGCAGAGCGACCATCGAGTACATCAGACGCTGCCGCAACTCGATCAGGTGGTCAATCAGCGGCATCCGCGCGCCTTCGGCCTCGGCATTCCGGGTGTCGGTCATGGCGCGGGCGGACGATCTGAAGCGTGGGGCGGTATGGCGGATGGCTCCGCTTGTTGCGGCGCCGGCGGCGGCGCGAGATGCGTCTCAACCGGCTTCGCCGCTGGCTCCTCTATATCGAGCCACTCGATCGGCTCATTCGGATCACGGACGATGTCATAGGAGACAGGCAGATGTTCCCCCTGCAGCAATACGGGCTCTGCCGGCTCTCCTGTCACGGCAGGCTTGACCGGTGCCGGCAATCCATTCGGTGCCGTCTCTGCGATTTCGAGACCGGCCATCGTTCTTTTCATATTGTCGCGAATTTCGTCGAGTTCAGCCTCGCGAACGACTTCCTCGAACGTATTCTGGAATTCCCGCGCAAGCGCCCGGCCCCGGCGAATAACCTGGCCAGCCACCCTCAGGGCCTTGGGAAGATCCTTCGGTCCGATCACGACCAGGGCGACAACCCCGATGATCGTCAATTCGGACCATGCGAAATCAAACATATGAAAGCGGTTTCCAACGTCAGCGACTCTAGACCCGTCACGGGCGCGCGGATCATCGCAGAAACGAGGGAGCTAGCGCAACGACGGGCTTGCGCCGTCACGTGAATTCGGTGAAAGATCCCTACAATTCCTCTTCACCTGGTGCGCCAGCATTCTCTGCCGCGCCGCCAATCTCCCCGAGCACGCTCGCGGGACGCGCGTCGAGCAACCCGGCGGCCCGCAACTCCTCCAGTCGTGGCAATTCCGTGATTGCGTTAAGACCAAAATGGCTGAGAAAGCCAGCTGTCGTGCCCCAGATGATCGGCTGTCCTGGCGATTCGCGCCGCCCTTGTGGGGCTACCCATCCAGCCTCGATAAGCACATCGAGCGTTCCCTTGGAGAGCGATACCCCTCGGATTTCCTCAATCTCAGCACGGGTGACTGGCTGGTGATAGGCGATAATCGCCAAGGTCTCGAGCTGGGGCCGGCTGAGCTTGCGCTGCTCAACACGCTGCGTTGTCAGCATCCGGGCCAGGTCCGGTGCCGTACGAAAGGTCCAACCGCCCGCGACCAGATAGAGATTGATCCCCCGGAAGCGATAGAAATTCTGCAACTCGACGAGCAGCTCCGCGACGGGTTGAGGTGACGGCAGGAGCTCTGAGATGAGCCCCTCCGATAACGGCTCAGGTGAGGCAAAAAGCAACGCCTCGATCAGGCGCAACGCCTCTTCTGCCGTGTGATCTCCCGTGGCCGGCTCATTCTCGTCGGTCATATCCGCTCCCCGCGACCGCGGCGCAGGAGGATCGGGCCGAAATTATGCTCCTGGCGCAAGTCAAGCCGGCCCAATTTCGCAAGTTCAAGGCTGGCAGCGAAGGTCGCGGCCAGAATTGAACGCCCCAGCGGACCCTCGCGCCACTGGGGCGGCAGGAAGCTCTCAAGCTGACGCCAGTCGATCGCCCTTCCGATCAGCGTCGATAGACGCTCGATCGCATCGTCGACAGAATAGAAGACCGGGGCACCGACATGCAGCACCGGCACCTCATCCCGTGACATCAGCGCGCCATAGGCACTGAGGAATTCATGAAGACTAAGCGTCACCGCCATTTTTGTCGTAGCAACAAGGCCTTCGTGGGCCCCACGGGCAAAGATATCGCGCCCAAGCTGCGGTCTGACCTGTAGTTCCTGACCAACCTCCTGCATGGCAGCGAGCCGTTCCAGCCGAAACTGCAAGACGGAGGCTAGCTCAGCACCACTTGGCTCGTCATCGACGGGAGGATCGGGCAGAAGCAAGCGCGACTTGAGATAGGCAAGCCACGCCGCCATCACGAGATAGTCGGCCGCAAGTTCGAGGCGAAGGCGATGCGCCTCAAGGACAAAGGCCAGGTATTGCTCAGCGAGTGCGAGGATCGAGATATATTTGAGATCGACCTTCTGTTCGCGCGCCAACGCGAGGAGCATGCCGATCGGCCCCTCGAAGCCGTCAAGCGCCAGGATCAGCTCGGCCTCGGGCGCGAGCGCTCCCAAATCCTCCCCGGCGACGCTCATCCCGTGCCGGACAATCTGACCAGAGTATGGAAAAGCCAATCAGCCGGGCCGCCAACCAGGATGGCGAAAAGGTCCCAGTTCTGGCCGAACTGGGCGCCGATCACGCGCGGAAGGAAAATGATCGCGAGGAGGATCAGGAGCCCTGCCCCTTCGAGGGATGCCAGCTTCGTCGCGAGCTGCTTCGGCGCAATGGCGACGAGAATACGGCCACCATCAAGTGGCGGTATCGGCAGCATGTTGAGGACAGCGAGCCAGACGTTGATTTCCGCCGAATTATATAAATTCTGAATGATCCACGCTGTTGCACTGTTCATCGTCGATGGAACCAGGTGCATCGCCAGCATCGAGACAAAGGCAAGTAGCAGATTGACGCCCGGACCGGCAATTGCGACCGCGACGGTTGCGGGACGCGGATATTTCAAGGCACGAAAATTGACGGGTACAGGCTTGGCGTAACCGAACAGGAAGCCACCACCGGGGAGCACAAGACAAAGGGCTGGCAGCAAGATTGTTCCGAAGGGATCGATATGCTTCATCGGATTCAATGTGACGCGGCCCAGGCGGGACGCTGTCTGATCACCGAACAATTTTGCGACAAAACCATGCGCCGCTTCGTGCATTGTGACGGCGAAAATGACTGGTAGGATCCAGACCGTCAGATTGATGATCATCCCGCCGATTTGACTCATGGCACCCGTCTTTCGGTTACGCCGATGAGGCGGGAAAGTTCTTCCCTCAGGGCGCTGAGATCGTCGGCTTGAGGCGTTTGCCGACAGGATAGCGCCGAATTCCAACGCCGCGCCGCCACGACAGAAAGCGGCGCCGCTGCCGCAGCAATTTCAACCATCTCTTCCATCACGCCATTGCAATGTAGAACCAGATCGCAACCTGCCGCCAACGCGTCACGGGTTCGTTCCGTGAAACTGCCGCCGAGTGCCTTCATGCTCAGATCGTCGCTCATCAGCACGCCGTCAAAGCCGATGGCATCGCGAATAATAGTATCTATAGTTTTGACGCTTAAGGTCGCGACCCGATCATCCCAGGCTGTGTAGATGACATGAGCCGTCATCGCAAAGGGCATGTCTGCGAGGGCCTGGAAGGGCGGGAGATCCTGTGCCGCCAGGCTTTCAGAAGAGGCCGTGACTACCGGACAGGAAAAATGGCTGTCCGCCAGAGCGCGGCCATGTCCCGGGATATGTTTGATCACAGGCAGCACCCCGCCAGCCATCAAGCCTTCGCACATCGCGCGGCCCAGTTCCGCAATCACCTCGATGTTCGTCCCGAAGGCCCGATCACCGATAACGTCATGAGCGCCAGGGATAGGAACATCAAGAACAGGCGCACAATCAACATCAATGCCAAGTGCGGACAGGTCAGCCGCGATCAGCCGAGCGTTGACCCAGACGGCACGGCGTGCGGCGGCAATGTCGCGCGCAGCCAAAACGGCAAAGATCTCAGCCGCAGGCGCAGCCCGCCATGTCGGCGGCTTCAGCCTTTGGACACGCCCACCTTCCTGGTCGATCAGGATCGGCGCCAAGCGCCCGACACAGGCTCGAAGTTCGGCCGTCAACGCGCGTATCTGGTCCGGGCTCGCGCAGTTGCGCTGGAACAGAATGAAACCTGCCGGATTGGTTCGGCGGAAAAACTCACGTTCCGCGTCAGCGAGACTGAGCCCGGCGCAGCCGAAAATGACCGCGCGAGGTGTTAGCTCAGGGCTGTTTGACAATGATGCACCCGATCCCAGACTCTTTGAGCACTGCACAGCGTTTGACAGCATTGGCGCGCGTATCGATCGGCCCTGCCTGGATCCGGTAGAAGACCCCGCGATCACCGAGGTCCACGCGCACGCCGAACGCCTTGAGATCGCCAAGAACGTCCATATGGGCGGCCTTCAGGCGTGCCCATTCCTTATGGGCCGATCCGATATCCTTCGTCGCCGCGATCTGGATACGCACCGGACCACCCGTAGCGGTTTCCGGTTTCGTGGCCTTCGAGGCTGGCAAACTGACCACAGGCTTGGACGTCGCGATTGGAGGGGTTTGCACTAGCGATTTTTGCGTCTCGGCGACAACGTGCTGATCGTCACCCGGGGGCACGGCGATCGGCGCTAGGGTCTTTTGTGCCGGAGGCGTTACAGCTGTGGATGCATTCGGGGGTGTCGTCATCGTTGTCGTCTGCGTCGCGCCGACCACCGGCTGATTGGCACTAGTTGGTCCCGGCGCTACCGGATTGGCGACGACGACCGGCGGAGGCGCGGCCTCTGGTAACGGCGCCGGCTTTGTCAATGGTTGTTCGGGGCCGGGGAGCAATTGCTCGACCTTTGTCCCGTTACCGGCATTCACGCTGTACACAGGGGTATCGCCGTCCTCGTTGACGCCGCCGGGATTATCCGGCTTCGACTTCATGGCGGCCTGATCGGCTTTGATCAGCGGCACGCCGCCGCCGGAGACAGCGCTTTTTCCCCGGGAATACGCCAACCATAGTCCGCCCGCCGCCAGCGACATGAAAACCAGCGCGATGATGAGCCGCGTCAGGCCAATCCGGAATCCGCTGTAGTCACCAGTGCTCCACGAATCAGCCGCCCGCTCCGGCTCAGACGTCGCAAATGGCCGATCTGCAGGGTCGATGCGAAACCCACCGCCGCCCTGATCGACTGGTTCGCGGTCACCCCTCGGCTCATCCCGAAACAGGCCTGGCCCCATCAGCGCAACTCCATCACCGGCTCGACGCCGAAAACCTCCAGTCCGGACGCGATCACGAGAGCTACAGACTTGACCAGCGCGAGCCGCGCCAAGGTGAGCTCCGGCTGATCAGCCAGGATGAAGCGTAAGGTCGCATCATCCTTGCCCTTGTTCCAGAGGCCATGAAAGCCACTGGCAACTTCAGCCAGAAAAAATGCAAGACGGTGCGGCTCATGGGCCTCCGCCGCCGCTTCTACCACGCGCGGCCAGGTCGCGAGCAACCGGATCAAGGCGATCTCGACAGGGTCGGACAGGTGAGAAAGGTCCGCGCCCGCAATATCCTCTGCCGTCGCCTCGGCGTGGCGCAACACGGATTGCACCCGGGCGTGCGCATACTGGACGTACCACACCGGGTTATCGCGTGATTGCTCGACGACCTTGGCGAAATCGAAATCCAGGGTCTGATCGTTGCGCCGGGTCAGCATCATAAAGCGGACGTTATCCTTTCCCACCTCTTCGACGACATCCCGCAATGTCACAAACGAGCCGGAACGCTTCGACATCTTGACCGGCTGGCCCTGATCGTAAAGGTGCACGAGCTGGCAGATTTTTGCATCGAGGGTAGCGCGGCCTTGCGAAATTGCCGTCACAGCCGCCTGCATGCGTTTGACATAACCCCCGTGGTCGGCGCCCAGCACGTCGACGAGCAGCGGATAGCCACGTTCGACCTTGTCGAAATGATAGGCAATGTCGGCAGCGAAGTAGGTCCACGAGCCATCCGATTTGCGCAGCGGACGATCAACATCATCGCCGAAGCTGGTTGCCCGGAACAATGTCTGCGGTCTCGGCTCCCAATCGTCCGGGGTCTTGCCCTTCGGCGGCTCAAGCACACCGACATAGAGCAGATCATTGGCCTCTAGGGTCGCCAGAGCGCGATCAACGGCACCGCTGCGATGAAGATCGCGCTCCGAGCTGAAAACGTCGTGATTGACGCCAAGGATACGAAGATCCTCCTTGATAAGGAGTAGCATCGCCTCGATGGCAAAATTCCGGATGGGTTCTAGCCAAATGGCTTCATCTTCGGACAGCCACTTGGTGCCATCACGCGCAGCAAGCCCCGCGCCGACGGCTTTCAAATAATCGCCAGGATAAAGACCCGCCGGAATTGTGCCGATGTCCTCACCAAGCGCCTCGCGGTAACGCAGATACGCTGACCGCGCGAGGACATCGACCTGCGCGCCGGCATCGTTGACATAGTACTCTCGACAAACGTCGAAACCGGCTTTTACCAGGAGACTGGCGAGCACATCGCCAAAAACAGCGCCGCGCGCGTGCCCGACATGCATAGGCCCCGTTGGGTTGGCCGAGACATATTCGACATTGATCCGACGCCCCTGCCCGACCGTCGAGTCGCCATAGCATGGCCCAGCGGCAAGAATATCACGCAACCGCGCTTGCCAGAAACCGCCGGAAAGCCGCCAATTCAGGAAACCGGGACCCGCAACCGAAACGTCGATGACGTGGGGATGTCCGCGCAGCTCGCCCGCGAGCAGTTCCGCCAGTTGGCGCGGTGGAATTCCGGCACCTCGTGTCAGCACCATGGCCGCATTCGTCGACATGTCGCCATGACTGGCATCGCGCGGTGGCTCAACGGTTACCTTGGAAAAATCAAGCCCACGGGAGAGCTTGCCCGTGCCAACCAGACGATCCAGCGCCGCTGCAATTTCGGCATCAAAATAGGTAAAAGGATTCATGGCCCGCTGGCCGCTCGCTTCAAAGTCAATCACAGGGTCCTGCTTAAGGGTGTTGACGCAAGACGTCCACAGTCTTCACCACCGCAAGGCCCATACCCCTCAAGAGGCCGCAACAAAACTATCCGCGCGGGCAATCATCCAGGCATGAAGGAACCTCGGGTCCGGGGTGCCATCGAGCAGTTCACCCGGCCGCAACGACGGATACAGCTGTTCAAAATTCTTGACCATTTCGTCCGAAACACGGCGCGAAATATGATGCGGCCGAAGTTCCCCCGGATGGCGCAGACCCGCCGCGGCGATGAGTTCCGCCAAGGCCGTGAGCGTCGCGCGATGAAAATACTCAACGCGCGGCGCCTTGTCTTCGACGACAAGCGCGCGTTGACGCGCCGGATCCTGGGTTGCGACCCCGACGGGGCATTTGTCGTTATGGCAGTGCTGAGACTGTATGCAACCGAGCGCGAACATGAATGCGCGTGCGGAATTGCACCAATCGGCACCGAGCGACATCACGCGCGCAATATCGAAGGCGGTCGCGATCTTGCCACTGACGCCAATCCGGATACGGCTCCGCAAATTAAGGCCGACAAGGGCGTTATGGACAAAGACCAGGCCATCGCGCAGAGGCATACCGACATGATCGGCGAATTCCAGCGGCGCGGCGCCGGTGCCCCCTTCAGCGCCGTCGACGACAATGAAATCGGGATATATTCCGGTTGCCAACATAGCCTTGCAGATCGCCAGAAATTCCCACGGATGGCCGATGCAGAGTTTGAAACCAATCGGCTTGCCCTTGCTGAGTACGCGGAGTTCGGCGATAAACTGCATCAGTTCGATCGGTGTCGAAAACGCGGAATGCCGGGCGGGCGAGACACAATCCTGGCCGACGGCGACCCCACGCGTCGCGGCGATCTCTGGCGTCACCTTTGCGCCGGGCAGGACACCGCCATGGCCAGGCTTTGCGCCTTGCGATAGCTTGATCTCGATCATCTTGATCTGAGGCTCGACCGCAGCGGCGGCGAAACGTTCGGAGGAGAAAGTGCCGTCCGGATTGCGGCAGCCGAAATAGCCGCTGCCGATCTCCCAGATAATATCGCCCCCATATTCACGATGATAAGGACTGAAGCCCCCCTCACCGGTGTCATGAGCAAAGCCGCCATGTTTGGCGCCCTTGTTCAAGGCTCGGATCGCCGCCGCACTCAGCGCGCCGAAGCTCATCGCGGAGATGTTCAGGATCGATGCCGAATAAGGCTGAGCGCAATCTGATCCGCCGATCGTCACCCGAAACGCATCGGGGTTGGGCTCGACCGGCGCTATGGAATGGGTCAGCCATTCATAGGATTCACCATAGACGTCAAGCTCGGTGCCAAACGGGCGCTTGTCGGAAACACCCTTCGCTCGCTGATAGACCAAGGATCGCTTGCGCCGCGAGAACGGCGTACCATCGGTCTCGCTCTCGAGGAAATACTGACGAATCTCGGGCCGCATTTCTTCCAGCAGAAACCGGAGCCAGCCGGCAATCGGATAATTGCGCAGGATGCTGTGGTTGGATTGACGCAAATCCCGGAGTCCAACCAGACTGAGGCCAAGCGCGATGAAGAACACCCACCAGAACAGTGGTTCGAAGAAAGCGACAAAAAACGAGATCACGGTGAGACCAACGGCCGCAGTGAGGCTGCCAAACTGTCGCGTAAATGCCATACGAAGAAGGGTCTTGGCAGGAGCGGTCGCACGATTCGGGTCGAGGAGGCTGTCAAAGGTGGTCATGATGAACCCTTTTTCGGTTTCTTGGGCACCGCCCGAACGTTTCCAAGCTATCACGGCATGGTGAAGAAATTACGTAGGGCCTCTCAGGCAGAACGGGACAACGGCAACTTGGTGCCTGCAACTGCGCGTTCCTGAAGGACCTCGCGGCGGAAACGTACCAATCGCGCGGGCCGCCCCCCTGTCCCGGCAACGATCTCTCCTGTCTCCTCGACCAGCCGCTGCTGCTCGATGAAGCGGCGAAAATTCTGTTTGTGAAGACGCCGGCCGGCCAAAGCCTCAACGGCACGCTGCAACTGCGACAAGGTGAAACTGGCCGGCATCAATTCGAAGACGACGGGCCGATACTTGCTTTTAGCGCGGAGCCGGGCAATCCCGGTCGCAAGGATACGGCGATGGTCATGCACCATCGCCTCGCCAGAAACAAAGTCTGTATTGGTAACGCCCAATTCTCCGGACCGCGCAGCCTCTGGCACCAGACCGGCCTCATAGAGCAATTCGAAGCGCTGCAGCACGAGTTCCTCGTTCCAATGGCGTTCGGTCTCGGTGAAGGTTCCACCTATCCGCTGCTCACGCAGTCGTGCCTGACCCGGATTTCGGGCAGAGGCGGCCCAACTCCGTAGGCGTGGCAGAATGACGTTCTGCACGAGAATATTGGGCCCCTGCCGCCAATCCTCCCAGGGGAAATAGCGATACCAGTTGCTCCACCCGGATTCAGCGGTCCCGATCTCAGCGGCCTCCCGGGCCAGAGCCAGATAACTAAGGGAAATCAATCGTGTCGCCGCCAACGTCTGGAGTCTGTCCCGATCGGCGAAGGTATAGAGTTGCTCGACATAGCCGAGCTTCTGTCGCGTCTGCCTTTCGACCCAGGCGCGAAGGCCGAGCTCCAACGTCCTATGGCCGGATTCGAGCGGGCCCGAGGGCAGCGCTGTGCCGTCACCCACAACCAAAACACGCGGCTCGTCATCCGTGACCGCAACGATGACGGCACTCAGTTCAAGCCCAACTGGCTCAAAACTTGGATCACGGATAGACATTCTGGATACGGGCAACCTGTTTCGAAAGCAGTGCTGAACGAATTATTGATGCCGGTCTAGCTTAGAATACGGACCTGATCACGCAGAATTACATGAACCGAATTCTTGACAGAATGGTCAAGGGGTCTCATCGTCCTGTCATCATTGATCGATGCTTGAGTGTTCATGTTCAGCCCCTGTCTCCGACGACGTTCCTCACCGCGATACGGCTTGGCCGCTCTCGCGCGTGTCGTTGCCTGTCGCAGTCGGGCTGGAAACCTCTGACAGTTTCCGTTGGCCCGGATCGCGACAGCCCCGTTCTGTCGTTATCCCTCCAAGGAACTGTAGTGTGATCCAAGTCATTGAAGAGCGGGCCGGCGATTCCGCGGCAATTGAGAAACTGCTGAACGGCGCCTTCGGCCCAAAGCGTAAGCGGAAAATATCCTATCGGTATCGGCTGCGGGTCCCGCCAGTGGCGGGCTTGAGCTTTGTCGCGGAGGAAGACGGCGTTATCGCCGGAACGATCCGCCATTGGCCGATCCTGATCACGTCACCCGATCAGACATCTTGTCCCGCGCTGCTTCTGGGGCCGCTGGCTGTCTCCGTCAATCATCGCGGCAATGGCCTTGGCGCCAGGTTGATCGACCGAGGACTGACGCAGGCGCGGGAGGCTGGGCATGAATTGGTCATTCTTGTTGGAGACCTTCCCTACTACGCTCGCTTTGGCTTCTCGCCAGCGAGCGAATACGGCATTTCGATGCCATATGAAAAGCCTGAGAGGGTTCTTGCTCTGAGATTGGAAGCCAGAAGGGCTGTGCCCCAGGGGACCATACGCCATATCGACACCCGGTCGGAAAAGGCCACTGGGCTTACGGCGGCATAACATCATCGCCAACTGTTTGCCGGTCAATATGGCTGCGGGCTTACCATTTATGAGAGCGCCAGCGCGCCATCCCCTCGCGTTTATAGGGGAGCGGGTGGATCGTTCGCTGACAGGTCCGTCTCGGATAAAACCCGGTTGCGGCCAGACTGCTTCGCCTTGTATAGGGCCGCGTCCGCGCGCTCAATGAAGACCGTCACAGGCTCACCAAGCCGGTATGCCGACACCCCGATCGACATTGTCACATTGCCAAGCGTTTCCTTGGTGCCCTTTTTGATCAAAGTCTTCGACGCGACGGCCCGCCGCAGCTGTTCTGCAACCATCAGCGCTTCCGGCATTTGCGTGTCAGGCATCAGGATGGCGAACTCCTCGCCGCCGTACCGGACCGCATGATCACTAGCCTTGACCCCCTCCATCAGGCTTCGGGCAACGAGGCGAAGAACCATATCACCAAATTGATGGCCAAAATTATCGTTGAAGCGCTTGAAGTGATCGATATCGAGCATCATCAACGCCAATTCGCCGCCATGCTCCATCGCTGCCTGCACGGATTGCTTCATCTGGTAATCGAACATCTTCCGATTCCCGATCCCGGTGAGCGGGTCCGTCATCGCCTCGCGGCTTGCCGACTCCACTTGTTTGCGTAACTCGCCGATCTCCGCCGTCGATTGAGACAGTTGCTTCTCCAGCAGGTCGCTGCGATCGATCATCGAACGGGTCTCGCCGATGACGCGATTCACAACCTCGCGCACAAGGCTGGCGCTCGCTCCATTGTCCAGGCGCGCGGCGGTCTCGCCAAGAACCGCACCATAGCTGCGCGCGTCCTCATGGGCACTATCCAGCACCCCGATGGCATCAGAGACCGCTGTCTCGATCTTGGTCGAAATCTGACGCAGGATCAGGGTCTGACGCTCAAGCCCGAAAAATCGGTTATACAGATCAGCGCAGACATCGAGAGTAAACTCCTGCCGATTGGAGATAAGGATATCCATCGCACGGCGGAGCCCAGGCAAATCCTCGGCATAATAATGGTACCAGACGGTGAAATTTTCTGGCGTCGGAGCGATCTCCAACTGAACCATATGCTCCCGAGCTGCCTCGGCGTGTCGACGAGAGCGCGCAAGTGCCGCGTCCATCAGAAATTCCCTCGAGTGAGCAGTTCCGCAGCCTTGGTTGCGGGCACCGGTCGCGAAAAATAGTAGCCTTGCGCGAAATCGCAACCCAGCTCGTGAAGACGCTGGACCTCGGCCTGGGCTTCAACACCTTCGGCGACGATTTTCAAACCTAGATCATGGCCGAGTTCGATAATCGACCGGACGAGGCGAAGGGCTTCTGCGGCTGATAGCATGCGAGACACGAAGGAGCGGTCAATCTTCAAAACGTCGAGGGGGAATCGATGAAGGTAGCTTAACGATGAATACCCTGTGCCAAAGTCGTCAAGTTGTAACTGAATCCCTCGAGCACGCAAAGATTCCAAAACCCTTACCATGGCTTCCGGATCACTCATCAAGACGCTCTCGGTAATCTCGAGCTTGATTCGACCGCGATCGATGTTGAGATGATCAAGTAGGGCATGCAGTCGCGCAACGCTGGCTCGGTCTGAGATCTGACGCGCCGACAGGTTCACGGAAATTGAGAAATTATCATTCGCGATCCCCTGGCCCACCCAATCCTTGATCCGCGCCGCCGCCATTTCAATCGCGAACAGGCCGAGCGAGCCGATCAGGCCCGCTTCCTCGGCAATCGGAATAAACTGTGCCGGGGAGATTAGACCAAGCTGCGGATGATTCCACCGCATCAGACTCTCAAAGGCCGCAATACGATAGCCACCATCAGCACCAAGTTCAATGATAGGTTGGTACTCGAAAAAGATCTGCCCAAGCCGTTCGGCGTTCGTAAGCTCTTTTGCAAGCCGCCGCCGGAGTTGTGTTTCGCGTAACAAGACATCATCGAACAGCTCGACTCGACCACCCCCCATCTGTTTAGCCCGATCGAGCGCGAGCCTCGCATTGCGCATCAAGTCGGCACCGCAGGCTGCGTCACCTAACGTCGGCGTCGCGATCCCGACGGACAGGGTGATGGGGAGTTCAACGTCACCGAGCGCGTAGGGTTCGCTCAGTTCCATGAATATTGATTCGACGATCGATAGCGCTGCCCCATGATCTGAAACATTGTGGAACCAGATCGCAAACTCGTCGCCACCGAGGTGACAGAGCGCGTCGTTCGGCTCGATCCGCGTCGCCATGCGGCGCGCGATCGAAATCAGCAACGCATCGC
The DNA here is from genome assembly GCA_903923205.1 of uncultured Rhodospirillales bacterium. GTDB lineage: Bacteria > Pseudomonadota > Alphaproteobacteria > ATCC43930 > CGMCC-115725 > CAIXXC01. The sequence goes on from CAIXXC010000363.1 coordinate 31,298, forward strand.
CCGCGCCGGTGCCCAGGTTCTCGTTGACACGGCGAAACTGATCCAAATCGAACAAGGCAATAGCCTTGCCGACGATCGAGGCCATATCGTTTCTTGTCTCAACGAGATGATTGAAGAAAGCCCGGTTGTTGACACCTGTCAGGCGGTCTTCATAAGCCGCATTGAGAAGGTTGGTCTCGTATGTCTTGCGCAGCGTAATGTCAGATTGTGACCCGGCCATCTGGACCGGTTCCCCATCTTTATTCCTCAGCGCAATTGCTCGACACTGCATCCAGCAGTAATGCCCGTCGCCATGTCTAATTCGGTACTCCGAATCAAGTTGGCGGGTCTCGCCCCTTAGATGCGCGGCGATTTCCTCCCGCACCCGCGCGCAATCATCCGGGTGGACACGACTAAGCCAGTCTTCAAGTGAATTCAATGGTTTGTCTGGATCGGCCCCGACAATTTCCTTCCAGCGCGAAGAGTAGTAGACCGTCCCTGCCAGAATGTTCCAGTCCCAGATGCCGTCATTGGAGGCCCGAGAGATCAGCGCATAGCGGACCTCGCTTGCCAACAGTGCGGCTTCGGCCTCCTTGCGATCAGAGATATCGTAGAAACCACTGAGAATGGCTTCCTGGTTGTCGAAGGTGATGGCTCGCTCAGCGACAAGGGCCCAGAACCGCGAGCCATCAGCGTGCCACATCTCAACTTCTTGATTGTCAATTTCTCCGTAGCGACGAACCAGATCGCGCAATGTCTTCTGGTCCTGCGGATTGACGTAAAGCGTCTCAGCCTCGATCGGGTCGGGTGTATCTTGAGATAACGGGAATTGCTCTGCCGCCCGGCGGTTTGAGAAGATAATGCGACCATCTTCTGCACCAGTCAGCGTGACCGGAATGGGCAGAGCGTCCGCAAGAACATGAAATCGTTCCCGTCGGGCTGCGGTCCTCGGACTGACAACAAGGCCTAGATCGCCAATCCGAGCACCAAAAAGAATACCGCTCGCAACCGCACCCAGAATCAGCAGGGCGGACAGCGCAAAGTCCGGGAGATCGCCAGATATGGAGACCGCGCGCAGCACCAGAAGATGGGTTGTTCCCGCCACGCCCAGCACGAGCAGGACGCCAAACAGCTTCCCGAGCGATTGGGTCATGAGTGATAGGGTGACGCGGATCAAAGCGCAGCCGAGCATCGCCGGCAGGACAGCGATTATGGCCGCCACCACACCGATCTGGGTGTCGCCGAGGCCCGGCAGAAGCGTCAGGATATGCCCGGACGCCAGCCCAAGACCGGCAAGGCCGCCCAGAATGGCCCCGAGCCAGTCCTGTCGTGCTGGCGCAATGGCAAACGCCCAGAACGATGGAAAAGCCAAACCTAAAGCACCGACCTCGTTGAGCCAGGCACCCGAGGAGGGCATTCCGAACTCCGACATTTGCAGAAGAAGCTGGATAAGCCAAAAGAGTGAACCCGCGATACCCGCCCGAACCGCCGGCGACGCACGACGCCACAGCGCTCCCGGAGCGGTCTCCGATAGCGAGGAGGAATCGTCGCTCAAAGACTGGCCTGCGTGGTGACGAAGCGTCTCAGAGGCCACGTCTTCGTTCGCTCAAAGATCATTATCAGCACCGACCTCATTGGTTTTCGCCGTTGGCGAGCCAGGGGCAATTCAAACCCTCTGCGGCATCATCCCATCTTTATGTTTCCGAACCGTCAATAAAGGTGCCCAGATCACCAATTTGGAAATAAAATCTTGCCGATGTGCCTCGTCTTAGCCTGATCTCGGCAAGGCGCCAGTCGGCTCAGCTGCAATCCCGAGCGCGATACCCAACAGCTTCAGCCTAATCGGCGATATCAGAAGGTCGTCAATTGCCAGGCTTTGCAGGACCGGCCGCCGCAGCACCAAGGACGCATTCGTAAAGCCACAACGAATATTGTGGACCGTCGATGGCTCACCAGATGCGACGAGCACCTCAATATCAGGGGCGACAAACCACCAGGAACTCGAGTCAGGGTCAACATGATCGTGGCCCCCAAGCAGCTCCATTACATTGGCAGCCGCCTCGCGACAGATCGACTGACGTGTCTGCCCGGCGTGCCAGGAAGCGAGCGCTGTTGCCGCAACGAGACCCCCGATGCAGCCTATCAGAACCGATCGAAATCCAGAACGGAGCGAAAGAACCATAGCGATGGCCTCAGGCAAGGCCGGGCGTGCCGCCCGACTGCGGGATGACAGGCATGTTATCGATCAACCGGGTCTTCCCAAGACGAGCGGCAACGAGAACCCGCGCAGGGCCCGTCACTGTCTCAACGGGGCGCAATGTGGTCGCATCGCAAACGTGCAAATAATCGATGCTATCGAACCCAGCCGCCAGCAATTTAGCCTTAGCCGCCAGGAGCATTGAGGCCAGAACGACAGACTGTCCCGTCGCGGTTTCGGCGATTTCCCGCAGCACGCTGGGTAGTCTTGCGGCTATGTCGCGCTCTCGGGTGCTAAGATAGGCATTACGGGATGACAGCGCGAGCCCATCGGCCTCGCGCACTGTCTCTACAGCTATGATTTCAGTCGCGATATCGAGATCAAGCGCGACGCGGCGAATAACCTGCAATTGCTGGTAATCTTTTTCGCCAAAGAATGCCTGATCGGCCCCTGTCTGCAGCAGCAGCTTGGTCACAACGGTCGCAACGCCGGCAAAATGACCGGGACGAAATTCGCCGCAGAGACCGTCGCCGAGGTCCTTTACCGAGACCTCTGTCACGTAGCCCGGCGGGTACATCGCGTCGACGCCAGGCATCCAAACCAAGTCCGTGCCGCCATCGCGCAGTTTATCGAGATCTCCCGCCTCGTCACGCGGATAGGCGGCAAAATCCTCGTTCGGTCCGAATTGGGTCGGATTGACAAAAATACTGACAACAACGCGATCGCATGTCATGCGCGCGCGATCCAATAACGCCAGGTGACCGCGATGAAGCGCACCCATCGTCGGCACGACCCCGATTCTCAGCCCCTGACGACTCCAAGCCTGGACAATCTCGCGCAGTATCGGCTTCTCGCGAACGACCTGAATTGCGGTGGTCTTGTCATCGCGTCGTGTGGCATTTGATCCGTCTCTGCGCTGTTGAGGCATGGACATTTCTTCTTCAATAGTGATGCCGGCCAGTAAACATGACCCCGTCAGACCGGCCCCTCCGATACCACTGCTGGGGAATAATGACAAAACGATGTTTCGCCGTGCTGGCGCAGGGTTCGAAGCGATTCAGTCGCCGATTTTACGGTCCGCCGCTCGCGCTCGCCTCTGACAACGCCAAACGAGCGTCAAGAGCGGCGAGTTTCTCGGGCAACGCCTCGGTGATGATATCGATCACGGCCACGGTCTCATGGGTTTTGTCGACGATCCTCGTGGAGATATGTTCTTCGAGAGGTCGCACGATATCCTTTAGGACATATCCTGACGATCCGTCGTTCAGATCGATCTGCACCCAACCGGGATTCCTCTCCGCCTCGGCCAGCGACGTTGAAGAGGTCAGTCGCTGACCCTTGCGCAAGGTCGCGATAGGTCGCGCCTTGATGTTGGGATGATCATAAATCCTTCCCAAATCAGTAGCCAGGTAAGGCCGTTCCATCGCGATCGAGGCGACCGCCACCCCGCTCTTATCAGAATGCGGCGGAAGAGGCCCGTTCCGCTGTGACGCAAGTCTTGCGGCCAATATCTTCTGCGAGGCACTCGCGATATCGAGAGCGCCATGGGCCGCCTTGATTTCGGCAGGGGCCAGCACATCGGAGCGACAGGCTGCCAGGGTGCCAAACGTTCCGACAAGTCCGGCAAGAGCATCGTCCGCAACCTGCGCGTCCGCGACAAGACTTGCGGCATCTTCTTTCGGGTTCGACTTCTGCGTGGTCGCCGGCAAGTTCTGGGTGAAACCTGCTGCCGCGGTCATAAATTCCTGGTGGGTCTGCCCACAGGGATCGGACAGCACAATTTCCGGGGATGGCGTTGGGGCAGATCGCCGCTTATCCGCAGGCGCTTCGCAAGCACAAAGGCCCGCAACCACGCCGAGAGAGAACAGCGCCAAAATCCCTCGGGACTGGCGCTGCGCCGGATACCCCCTCGTTTCTGCCCCCCAGGCAAGAGGAGCCTCCCGTTGGATTACAGAAACGACGCCGTTCATAGACGATCACCCCTTCGGGCCGACCCTTTACGCCTTCTCGAAGAGGTCATCGTTCTCCCATCTACGCAGCCAACACGGCAAGGCGGCTTGCCGCACTCGCCACGGCTCGCAACGACGCGGTCACAATGTTGCCGTGCATGCCGATGCCGTGCAGCGTGCCACCTTCCGGCGTCTTGACCTGCACATACGCTGCCGCCTGGGCGGAAGCACCACTGGAAACTGCATGCTCGCGATAATCGGCGAGTTTGACCTCGATCCCCAGGTTTCGGCCAATCGCATCAACGAAGGCATCGATCGGGCCGTTCCCCTCACCCAAAATTTCCCGTTCAACGCCGTGCCATTTGATCCGCGCCGTGATTTGGCGGCGGTCGCTGGCATTGGCGACAGGCAGTACCCGATCATCGATCAGTTGCAGAGCCGCCGCAGGGTTCAAGTAGGTTTCCTGGAACAGTTCCCATATGGCGGCTGCAGATGCCTCCTTGCCGGTCCGATCGGTCATGTCCTGGACGATCTGGCTGAACTCTATCTGCAGCGGTCGCGGCAGGTCGAGGCCATGATCTGCCTTCAGGATATAAGCAACACCGCCCTTGCCCGACTGACTGTTGATACGAATCACTGCCTCATAGCTCCGCCCGATATCCTTGGGATCGATCGGCAGGTAGGGCACTTCCCAGACGTCGTCATTGCGTTTGGCAAGGGCGTCAAATCCCTTTTTGATCGCATCCTGATGCGATCCGGAAAACGCCGTGAAAACGAGGTCGCCGGCATAGGGGTGACGGGGATGCACGGGCAACTGATTACAATACTCGAAGGTCCTGACGATCTCGTTGATATCGTCAATCGCGAGTTTCGGATCGACGCCCTGGGTCATCATGTTCAAGCCCAAGGTGACGACATCGACATTGCCGGTCCGTTCACCATTGCCGAACAAGGTACCTTCGACCCGATCCGCGCCGGCCATCAGCCCGAGTTCCGCAGCAGCGACGCCGGTCCCGCGATCATTATGCGGGTGCAGGCTCAAGATCAGGCAGTCACGATCACGGACATTGCGGGCAAACCATTCGATCTGGTCGGCATAGATGTTCGGTGTCGCCATCTCAACCGTCGCGGGCAGGTTGACAATCATCCGCTTTGCCGGGGTCGGTTGCCATACATCCATCACCGCCTCGCAGATCCGCACGGCGTAATCCAGCTCGGTCCCGGTGAAGCTTTCCGGCGAATACTGATACGTGACATCGGTCTCCGGCATTGCCGCCGAATGATCACGGATCAATTCGGCACCGCGCACGGCGATGTCGATGATGCCATCGCGATCCAGCCCGAAGACGACGCGGCGCTGCAAAGTCGATGTAGAGTTATAAAGATGAACGATCGCCCGCTTGCACCCCTTGATGGCTTCAAAGGTCTTGGCGATCAATTCCGGACGCGACTGCGTCAGAACCTGGATCGTCACATCGTCCGGGATTAACTTCTCGTCGATCAGGAGCCGCAGAAAGTCGAAATCGGTTTGCGAGGCTGCCGGAAATCCGACTTCGATCTCCTTGAAGCCCATTTTAACCAGCAGATCGAACATTCGGCGCTTGCGATCAGGTCCCATAGGCTCGATCAGCGCCTGATTACCATCGCGCAGATCGACACTGCACCACATCGGCGCGGTGGTAATTGTCCGCGATGGCCATTGGCGATCAGGCAGATTGATCTGGGGGAAGGCGCGGTACTTATGAATAGGCATTGCGGTCATGATTGCGGTCCTTGGTCTCATGCCCGGGCCGGCGAAATCAGATGCGGCACGTCGGGGTATCGGGAAAGTCAAAGAAGCGTCGGGCCATCCGTCTAGATCGGACGACCGCTGCTAAGTCGCGACGCGCATGGTTCGACCCAAGTGACGGAGACCGGCGCAATCTTAAATATATGGGGAATCATGACAATGGTACCAATCACTGGACAGACTCTGGAACGCAACAAAACGCCGGCGGCAGTTTAAGCAGCCGGGGTCATAAGTCGAAGCAGAGTGGTCCGAGAGGTAATGATCATGGTCACAAACTATCGAGGTCCTCCCGACCGGTCAAGTCACCGATACGCGCGTGCCTCTCATCCCTGATCCGCCCTAAGGCGAGGGGGGCTGCAGTTCCAGACGAGAACGAAGGCCGGAAAGCGTTGCGTCTTCGTCAAGCATGGACTGATACGCAATATCAAAACTTCGCATGGCCTCAGCCCAACGCTCGCTATTGGCACCATCCGGAATTTCGACGCTATTGAATCCACAGCGAATCAAGAACGTATATTGGTCCGGCAGTGTATGCCCGGCCGCCCTCAACTCGCCCTTGAACTGATGATGCTCGCGCAACGCCCGCGCAATCGTATAGCCACGACCGTCGCGGAATTTCGGAAACTCGATGACGAACAGTGAAACGCGGTCGATCAAATCCGCAAGTTCATCGACCGGAGTGTCCGATGGCACCAGCACACCAAGCGGAGTGTTGCGGCTCAGCAAGGCATCGTTCTCATTACGCAGTCTGGCCAGCGGGACAATCACGGGGCTCTCAACTGGCAATTGTTCGCTATCGTCGACCCTACG
>CAIXXC010000364.1 GCA_903923205.1 uncultured Rhodospirillales bacterium
GTCTCGGTGCCGACGACGAAGCAGGGCAGTCGGATATCCTCGAGAGCGACAGGATGACCGCCCGCAGGGAATCGGCCCTCCGCCAGATCATTATCGAGAAACAGACGTTGCAGATATTCCGCGTGCATGCGCGCGGGCAATCGCGTGCCATCCTGGTTCCAGGCCATCATGTCGTTCGGCATCTCGTGCTCTCCGAGGAGATAACTGCGAATGGCGCGCGACCAGATCAGGTCGTTGGAACGCAAAAGTTGGAACGCCCCTGCCATTTGCTGACTGTCGAGAAAACCCTGCTCTGCCATAACGTCGGTGAGGAACGCGACCTGATCCTCGGTAATGAATAATTGCAACTCGCCGGCCTCGGTGAAGTCGGTTTGTGCGGCGAGAAGGGTGACGCTACCAAGGCGCTTGTCACCGTCACGGGCCATCGCCGCGGCGGTCACGGACAGCAGCGTGCCGCCCAGACAGTAACCAACTGCGTTGACCGGCGCGGTGCCATTGATCGCGACGATGGCGTCGAGCGCTGCCATGACCCCTTCGACCCGGTAGGCGTCGAAATCGGTATCGCCCAACTCGGGTCCAGGGTTGCGCCACGAGAGCGTGAAGACGGTATGACCCTGGTCTACCAAGTAGCGGATCAGAGAGTTCTGCGGCGATAGGTCAAGGATATAGTACTTCATGATCCAGGCCGGAACGATCAGGATCGGCTCCGCAGCGACCCGTGGCGTTGTCGGCGTATATTGGATCAACTCCATCAGGCGGGTTCGCGCCACGATTTTGCCAGGAGTTGCCGCAAGATCGCTGCCAACGACGAAGCGGGCCGGGTCTGCAGGGCGACCGCGCCCAATCGCCACCCAGTCGGCCACGAAATTATGCCATCCGGCGAGTAAATTGCCGCCAGCCTTGCGCCAGGTCGTGGCCGTCACTTCAGGATTGAGCCAGGGAAAATTCGTCGGCGACCAAGCATCGAGGATTTGTCGAGCACAGAAATTGACGATCCTTTCTGAGCTGCGGGAAACGCCGGGAAGATTGGTCGTTTCATGCTCCCACCACCGCTCAATCAGCAGAAACTCCTGCTGGATCAAGTTGTAGGGCCACGTTTGCCAAGCCGGGTCCGCAAAGCGGTGGTCGGAAGCCGCTGGCGCAATGATCGGCCCCGTTGCGCGCCCAAGAGCCAGGACAGACCACTGGCTCCAGGCATCGACCGCGCGCACAGCCTGAGACAGGCTGCGTCCTGGAGCGTTAGCACGGTGAGCAGCCCAGTCGAGGAAAGCGAGCCAGGGGCTGATCGGTGATATCCCAAAGCTCATCCTGCCCTGAACCATATGCAGGTACCGGTCGAGATCATGAGATGTAGAAAGGGCCATCTCCTTCAGCAGGACTGTGGCGGGTGGTAAGTCAGGACTGGTTGCCAAAATTTGTTCTGGCGAGATCGGATCGGCTATCATCCGTGCGCTCATCTGCTTTGCCCCGCTTCATCCTGGGTGATGCCGATATCAGGCATCCTGAACCTCGCGCCCGAGTGTTCAGGTCAATTTTGTGCGACGCAATAAAACATATCGGCTTCGTCATCACTGATCCAAATCAAGCCTAATTGGTTATTGGCCGGAGTCTTCGTAATGATCTGTGTCAAGGAGGCGTCGATATTAATCACGCTAGAATACAAAAATCATGAGGACACTCGCGGGTGCAGCATAAGCGGGTTTTGTGACAGGTAAGGCCCTCGCTCCGCCGAAAAGGAGACCAGAATGATCAAGGACATCCTGCTCCACGTTGATCCATCGACCGCCTGCGCCCGGCGGGCAGAGGTTGCCTGCCGCCTGGCGACCCGTTTTGATGCTCACCTTTCTGGCCTCTACGTTAATGCCGTCGACGAGGAGGTTCTTTTTTACTATGGAGACATGGTCGCTTCGGCGATCACCTCGATTCGAGAACAAGCGATTGCCGACAATCGACGCGCGCAGGAAATCTTCTTCCGAGCAACAGAAGGTGCGGATTTCTCTTACGAGTGGCGTAGTGTAAAAGGCTTAGTCGCCACATCGATTGTCGCACAGGGACGGTGCGTCGATCTCGTGATCCTCGGCCAGGGAACAGGGGCCGGGGCGCGGCTTGTCTCGGATCGGGTGCCGATGCTGACGGGACGACCGGCAATGATTGTCCCAACTCAAGAGACTGCCAGCGCGTCGACCGCGCAACGTATCGCAATCGCCTGGGATGGCGGCCGTGAGGCAACTCGTGCTGTTCACGATGCCCTACCTTTGCTCAAGACTGCTGAGGCTGTTTTCATCGTGACGATCTCGCCCGATAGCCAAAGCGAAAACGCAAATCATGGTCCGATAGCGCGGGAGCTTTCGATCCATCTTGATCGTCATGGGATTAGGACCGAAGTGCTTGAGCGCCCGCGCGCGGGGCTTCCGATTGCCGGGGTGTTGCAAGCGGCGATGGCCGAGGTTTCGGCAGATCTCCTGGTCATGGGATTTTATGGCCACTCGCGAATGAGCGAGTTAATTCTCGGCGGCGTAACCCGCGATATTCTGAACACGACTGAGATTCCGGTCTTCGGTTCCCACTGACGCCCGCGTCACGGAACCGCTGCCATCGAAGCGGTTTTCCTCGCTTCGGGGTGGCGCCGTCAGGCGCTCGGAGAGCGCCCGGCAGAGAGCGCTTCACCAAGCGCCGCCATCAAATTTTCTTCCGAGAAGGGTTTCTCGAGGTAAGCGAAAGCTCCGGTGTCCATTACCGTATCGCGGGTTGCCCTGTCACCCTGGCCGGTGATGACGATGACTGGCGGCGCTTTGCCCCTTGCGCGCAATCGCTTGAGAATTTCGAGGCCGCCGATATCGGGAAGGTGTAGATCGAGAATAAGGCAGTCTGGTTGACGCGTGCGCGCGCTGGCCCAGAATTCCCCTGCCGAGGCCACTCCGGTGACACCGACGCCGTGAAATTCCAGCAGCATCTTCAACGAATCCCGCACGCCTTCGTCGTCATCGACGATCGTTACTTGTGCGGAAGTGGGTGTGATGCAGTAGGCATTCATCGGGAGTTGAGCCGTTCGGTCTTGTTCGTCGATCATTTCACGAGATCATCCGACCACAGTGCGGCATGTTTACTCTATAAGGAATTGTCCTTATGACAACCTGCTCGTCCCGCCATGTCGCGGTTGCGTGCGCAACGACAGCCCAACCCTCACCAGTTCGGCCACATTGCGAAGGCCGAACTTTTCCATCACGCGGGCGCGGTGAATTTCGACGGTGCGCGGACTGATTGACAATTTGAACGCAACAACTTTGTTGGGGTCGCCGTCGACAAGCAATTCGAAGACTTCGCGTTCGCGCTCGGTGAGGCGAGAAAGACGTTCAAGCAACAGAGGATCAGTATCAGGTGCCGGGGACGGTGCCGGATCGTCCGATTGGGAAAGCGCCATACGAACGAGTGTCAACAAGGCTTCAGCGTCTATTGGCTTTTGGATGAAGTCCGACGCTCCCTGCTTCATGGCCGAAACGGCCATCGGCACGTCGCCATGTCCGGTCATCATGATCACCGGTATCGTCAGTTGGCGTGCGGCAATCATGCCAAGCAAGGCAAAGCCGTCCATGCCTGGCATTCGAATATCAGCGAGAACGCAGCCGCTGTGATCCGCAAGCCCGTTGGCAAGAAAATCCTCGGCTGACGCGAATTCGCGGGTCGGGATGCCCTCGGACTGCAGGAGCATGGCCAATGAATCACGGATATCCGGGTCATCATCAACGATGGAGACCATCATATCGGGACTCATTCCGAGGCCTCCTCGACGACAGGAAGATCAAAAATGAACCGTGTGCCGCCTTCAGCCAGCGCCTCGGCTCGAATGCTGCCACCATGGCTATTGACGATCGATCGACAGATTGAAAGGCCCATGCCCATCCCAGATGCCTTTGTTGTCACAAAGGGTTGGAAGAGCTGGGCGCTGACCTCCGGCGCGAGACCAGGGCCAGTGTCGCAGATTTCGACGGCAACGCGTTTGTTCGCCGTCAGCCAGTCCCGGATTTTAAGCTCGCGTCGCTCCGAATCCCGCATCGCCTCGGCGGCGTTACGCACCAGATTGACAACAACCTGTTGCACCGGAACTTTGTCGATCAGAACGTCTGGCAGGCCGTGGGCGAGGTCCAAACTGAGCCGGACCCCAAGATCCGCGAGACCTGCCATGGCAAGGGCACAAGCTTCCTCAATGGCGGTATTCAACACTTCTGGGCGGCGGGCACCATCGCCCTTCTTTACGAAGGCGCGCATTGTTCGGACGACCTGTCCTGCGCGCTCGGTCTGAGCGAAGGCCTTGTCCAGCGCTTCGACAACGCGATCTCCCGGCGCCACATCCGATACGGCCATGAAACGCCGCGCCGCCTGGAGATAGTTACCGATCGCGGTCAGTGGCTGGTTGACCTCGTGGGCAAGCGCCGATGCAAGTTGCGCCATGGCGCTGACCCGGCCGACATGAAGGAGTTCCGTCTGGAGATCCTGAAGCCGTTTTTCCGTATCACGCCGCTCGCTGACGTCGCGGATGAAGCCGGTAAACAGGTGGCGCCCGCGAAGTGGCATCTCCCCAACGGCAAGTTCCATTGGGAACACGCTGCCATCGCGGCGTTGGCCCACCACGATGCGACCAATTCCGATGATGCGTCGCTCTCCGGTGGCGAGGTAGCGACGAATATAGCCGTCATGGCCATCACGGTAGGGAGCTGGCATTAAGACGGAAGCGTTCTGGCCCAGCACCTCGCCAGCATCGTAGCCGAATAACACCTCGGCGGATCGACTGAAATTGAGGATCGTGCCTGATTCGTCGATGACGATGATTGAATCCGGAGCGGTTTCAAAGATCGTCCGCAGTCTGATTTCACGCTCTTCGAGATCAAGTTGCGCCCGTACGCGCGCATCGACATCCTCGACGATAGCGACGCAATAGGGCAGAGCGGAGACGGGGTCACGAACAAGCGATGATGTGACGCGAGTCCAAAAGCTCCTGCCATCCGCACGCAGATGACGCTTTTCAATCGTGTAAGAACCTATTTCTCCATCGCGAAGGCGCTCGATCATCGCCTGCTCGGCCGCCCTGTCGTCGGAATGTGACAGCGCCCATACCGACTCGCCGGCGATCTCCGCGCGTGTTCGCCCTACCATCTCCGCGAATTTTTCATTCGAGTCGAGGATCGTTCCGTCGAGCGAAACCAGCTTGATTCCGACGCCTGCCCTTTCGAGGACTCCGCGGAGCGGCGACTCTTCAGCGAATTTGTCTATATAGCTCGTCAACGGTCCCACAGTCTGCCGGATCGATCTTTATCCTCTAGAAGTTAGCCGTCGATCGCCGGGAAAGAAAGCAATCCGTTGCGTGTCGGCCATCATTACTCCTGAGAATAATCTTTCTTCGCACACGGTTAGGTCGCACATCTGCAAGAGATTGAGGGCGGAATACGTAGAACTCCTTACGTATATGCCCTGACTTTCATCAAAGCGGAATTCGACGAACTATCCGGTCGTGGCTGCGCCCGGTGGTTGCGCTCAGACGAGGGGGAAATGGCGATGGCATATGCGGCTCTGAACACGATCAACGAACCCGCCGAACGGCGCTGCAATGCTGCTGCCGGTTGCGTAAATTGCGGGGCACGCGAACTCAGCGTTTGCGCCGCGATGCCAGCGAGCGACATGTCGAGAGTGACCTCGATTGTTTCCCATCGCCGTGCCGATGCCGGCGAGACATTGTTGAACGAAGGTGACAAGGCTACTCATTTCCTCAACATCGTCGACGGTACGGTCAAGGTCTACAAACTCCTTCCCGATGGTCGTCGCCAGATCACCGGGTTCCTCTATCCTGGCGATCTCCTTGGGCTTGCCTTCAACGACACCTATACTTCCACGGTCGAAGCGCTGACACCTGTCAAGTATTGCCTTTTCCCACGCCGCCAATTCGAGCGCGTCGTTGACGAGTTCCGGCCGATGGAAAAGCAGTTATTGGCGAGGGCGTCGAACGAATTGGTGGCGGCGCAAGAGCAAATGGTCATGCTTGGCCGCAAGACGGCGCAGGAGAAGATTGCCTCGTTCCTCATGGCGCTAATTGATCGTAATCGCCGTGTGAACAAGCGCAGTGACTCCGTCGTCCTGACCATGACGCGCGCTGATATCGCTGATTATCTCGGGCTGACGACAGAGACGGTCAGCCGCGGTTTCACGCGTCTGAAGACCGAAGGCTGGATCGAACTTTGCGCCGGCGGCAAGGTGCGCGTCTGCGACGTCGAGGCACTGAGCGAACTCGCGGCGGGCGCTGATCGCTGACGCTTTCACGTGAGGGCGAAGGGCGGCAGCGGATAATCGGTACCCATTAGCGTCTTGCCGAAAACCATGCCCTGTGGATGGTATCCTGCCGCGAACAAGGGTTGCGCGGCTTGAGTCGAACGGTACTGGATGATCGAACGGACCTCATTGCAGTTCAGCCTTGTCGCCAGAATCTCCAGGTCTGCAATCAGCCGATCGAGCACCGGACGAGCATCGAGCAGGTCGAGGGCGACGAAATGGTCGGCCACCAGAACACTCCCCAAGAGCAACTGCGTGTCTACCCGATAGCTGTAGAGCCCGGAGGGGTAGGGGTTGTGGCCAACCGTCGCGACCCGGATGCCGACGCAATCGCGCCCACGGGTGCTTGTTCGGGTGCGAGCGAACCGGATCCATTCCTCGAGCCGAACCAGGGGAACCGCCTCGCGAATCAACGGGAACACCTGCAAGACCCTGGCTGTGGTCAGCGGCTCGATGCGTATGACGTCCACGTCTCCGGCCTCCCCAGAAGTCTCGTTGCGGGAGGAATAGGTGGAACTCGCTGGGGTCGCTTCCCTCATCGCGTCGGACTTGTAAAAAAAGCAGGGGCGGGGGAAACCGAGCTTGCGATGAATGCGAACAGATCAAGCATGTGAAGTACCCCCTCCCACATTTGCGCCACGAGGTCTAACAACTCCCCTAGAATGCCATCCGTATCGTGAACTTCATTGATATGGGTCATGCGCTCATAGCGAAGGGGCTGATCAAGCCGGAGACTCAAGACTATCCAGGGTCTGTTGACCGAATAGGGCGGTTTGCACGCAGATAATGCCGGCTGATTGCCCGAAGAAATGCCAGGATACAGAGATTAAAGAACCGAGTGACGCGCCGGAGCGTGTTTCAGGTCCTGCTTCTCTCCAGCCTTGGGGGTGGATTCATGCATCTACGAGAACCGGTTCTGCATCCTGTCCCGATCCTTGATCTGCGACCAACGCAGATCACCGTCGGTATGCGCGAGGTTGAGGCAAAGCGCGCCCATTGGCAAAGCATCCAGGGGCACGAAGGCGGGACCTTTCTGGGGCGACATATGATCCCGGTCGTCAAGGGGCCGGGTCGGCGCCACTATATCATCGACCATCACCACCTTGCCCTTGCCCTTCATAGTGAGGGGGTCGAGGCGGTTCTGGTCACGATTGTTGCTAGTCTTGAGCATCTTGATCGCGAGTCTTTCTGGTTCTACCTAGACAATAGTGGCATGAGCCATCCATACGACGCCGACGGGGTCCGTCGTCCGAGTGCGGAGATTCCGAAATCGATCGTGGGTCTTGTCGATGACCCCTTCCGGTCGCTGGCCGGGGAGTTGCGCAGGGCTGGTGGTTTCTCGAAGGAGACGACACCCTTCAGCGAGTTTCTCTGGGCCGATTTTCTGCGCCGACGCATCAAGCGCAAACGGATCGAAAAATCTTTCCAATCCGCCCTTGAGAAGGCCCTGATCCTCGCTCGCGGCAGCGAAGCCGCTTACCTGCCGGGATGGTGCGGCTCGAGCCCTGAATAAGGCTCAAAATCGCCGGGAACCCAGCGGCATCGGCGTCGCCAATTCGGGCGATGATAAAGTTTGATCGCAAGCAACGATGACGCGGCGGGTTCAACCGCCTATATCATGATGATTAAAGCCCCAAAGGGAGATCACATGTCCGCTGTCGCCGCCGAGCCCGCCACCACCCTTCCTGTCTGGAACCTCAACGACCTCTATCCGTCGATGACGGCGCCAGAGCTGTCGCGAGATCTTGAGGCCGCACAGCGTGCCGCAGAGGCGTTGCAGGCGCGGTATGAAGGCAAGCTCGCCGGGTTGGGCGGCGCGGCCCTGGCGGCTGCGATTGCCGAATACGAAGCGCTCCAGGACGTCCTGGGTCGGGTCATGAGCTACGCAGGTCTCGTGCATGCCGGCGATGTCAATGATCCGAAGATCGCCCAGTTTTATCAGACCATGCAAGAGCGTGTGACCGATATCTCCGGGGCGCTGGTGTTCTTCGCGCTAGAGATCAACCGTATCGATGACGACGTTTTGGCCGCGCAGCTAGCAGATCCCAAGCTCGCCCATTATCAGCCCTGGCTGCGTGATCTTCGCGTCTATCGCCCGCATCAACTCTCGGACGACATCGAAAAGCTGCTCCATGAGAAATATGTAGCCGGGCGAGGGGCCTGGACACGTTTGTTTGAGCAGACCAACGCTGGCCTGCGTTTCCCCGTCGGCAATCAGGAACTGACGAGCGCCGAGGTCTTCAATCTGCTGTCATCCCCTGATAGGGCCAAGCGCCAGGAGGCGGCCGAAAGCATCGCCAAGACCATGAAGACGGCATTGCCGACCCTGTCCCTGATTTACAACACGCTGGTCAAAGACAAGGAGATCGAGGACCGCTGGCGCAATTACGCGCGGCCAATCTCCTCGCGTAACCTCGCCAACTGTGTCGAGGATGAAGTGGTTGACGCCCTGATCTCTGCGGTAAAGGCGTCTTATCCTGCGCTCTCCCACCGCTACTACGCCCTCAAGGCCAAGTGGCTCGGCCTTGAACATCTCGAATATTGGGATCGCAACGCGCCTCTGCCGGGTGACGACGACCGCACCATCGAATGGCCCGAGGCTCGCGATACTGTTCTTGGCGCATATGGGCAATTCTCTCCTCGCATGGCCGAAATAGGCCGCCAGTTCTTTGACAAAGATTGGATCGACGCGGGCGTACGTCCAGGTAAATCGCCCGGCGCCTTTGCCCATCCGACCGTGCCCAGTGTTCATCCATACCTGCTGCTCAACTATCAGGGCCGCACGCGCGATGTGATGACGTTGGCCCACGAGCTAGGCCACGGGGTCCATCAGGTTTTGGCTGGCCATCAGGGAGTCTTGATGTCCGACACGCCCTTGACACTTGCCGAAACAGCCTCTGTTTTCGGCGAAATGCTGACCTTCCGGCGGCTGTTGGACCAAGAGACTGACCCGGCGCGCCGCAAGATCATGCTCGCGGGCAAGGTCGAGGACATGATCAACACGGTGGTAAGGCAGACGGCCTTTGCCGAATTTGAGCGCCGGGTTCATGACGAACGCCGTCAAGGCGAACTCACCCCGGATCGGATCGGTGAAATTTGGCTGGAAATTCAGGGGGAAAGCCTTGGTCCTGCCATTAAATTCGCCCCCGGATACGAGGTTTATTGGAGCTACATCGGACACTTTATTCACACGCCCTTCTATGTTTACGCCTATGCATTCGGGGATTGCCTGGTCAACTCGCTGTATGCGTCCTACCAGAAATCTCATGATGGCTTCGCGGAGCGGTACCTGCAGATGCTCGCCGCCGGCGGTACGCTGCGCCACAAGGAATTGCTCGCGCCGTTCGGACTCGATGCAGGTGATCCCGCATTCTGGGATCGTGGTTTGAGCGTCATTCGCGGGTTCATCGACGAGTTGGAGGCGATGGGCTGATGCCCGACGAAAATTCGATTGCCGGACGCGTGCGGCGCTACGCCCAGGTGAGCACGGCGGTCGGCGGGCTCGCGGCGCGCTTGGCGGGCGAGCGTTATCTTGGCATCGGGGTCAATCGGGAGGTCCACGCGGCAGATCTTAAAGCGGCGCTTGGCGGCCTGAAGGGTCCTTTGATGAAGGTCGCGCAGATTTTGTCATCGATCCCCGATGCACTGCCCAAGGAATACGTCCAGGAACTGGCGCAGCTTCAGGCCAATGCGCCAGCCATGGGATGGCCGTTTGTCAAACGCCGGATGATGGGCGAACTCGGGCCGGATTGGCTCTCACGGTTCAGCAGTTTCGAGCAGGTTGCGGCGCGAGCGGCCTCCCTCGGGCAGGTCCATCGGGCGGTTTCGCGCGACGGTCGCGCCCTTGCCTGCAAGCTGCAATATCCCGACATGAGCTCGGCGATGGAGGCGGATCTTTCGCAGCTTAAGCTGATTTTGTCGCTGTTCGAGCGCTATGATAGTTCAATTTCGACCAACGAGATCTTTGCCGAGCTCTCGGAACGGCTGCGCGAGGAACTCGATTACAGTCGCGAAGCAAAGAATATGGCGCTCTACCGCTTGATGGTGGCTGGGGAGGCCGGCGTTCACGTGCCGGAGACGCTTGATGAACTATCCACGCGACGTCTGTTGACCATGACTTGGATCGAAGGAGCCCCTATCGCCAGTTTCGACGGCGCTTCTCTTGAGGTCCGCAACGCACTTGCAATGAATGTGTTCCGGGCCTGGTATAGTCCGTTCTACGACTACGGTGTGATCCACGGGGATCCCCATTTCGGAAACTATACAGTCCGAGCCGATTACAGTATCAACCTGCTGGATTTTGGCTGCATCCGGGTGTTCCACGCCCGCTTCGTCGGTGCTGTGATCGATCTCTACAAGGCCTTGATGACGGATGATGACGAGCTGGCTGTTCACGCATATACGGTCTGGGGCTTCAAGAATCTTTCGCGCGAGATGATAGAAGCGCTGAACATTTGGGCGCGATTCCTTTACGCTCCGGTGATGGATAACCGGCGCCGCAAGGTTGACGAGGCTGGTAACGGTAATTATGGGCGGGAGCAGGTTCAAAAAGTGCACGGGGAATTGAAACGGCTCGGTGGAATCACCCCGCCGCGCGAGTTCGTGTTCATGGATCGAGCTGCCGTCGGGCTCGGTGCCTTATTCTTGCGCCTGAAGGCCGATATCAACTGGTACGAAATGTTTCATACGCTTATTGATGGGTTTGACGTCAGCGCGCTGGAGCAGCGCCAAACCAAGGCGCTAACCGAGACCGGACTGACCCTGCCGCTGTGATCCTGCCTGCCGATCCTACCGGGCGCGCCGAGCGTCATTCGAACCGCAAGCTGTTGCGCCTGCTTGGATTGCTTTCGGGCGTGTTCGTCGTGGGTACGGGGATCGGCTGGATCGTCGGTCAGATCGGGCAGCCTATTACACCGGCGGGCCTTCAGAATGTGGCGACGCCTGTACCGGCGTCGCTGCCGCCGACGTCTGGCGTGCCGGGAGCCGACACGCTTGCGCCCCCTGCACCAGAGCCACCGTCAGCACCCGTTGCCGCGCCGTCGGTTGCCGCGTCCCCGTTGGCTGCGTCGCAACTGCCGCAGCCTGCCGCCGCGACGCCGACCGACCAGCGCGCGGCCGCGAACTTCATTGCCGAAGCCACGCAACAGCCGCCCCCGACGACGCCACCGCAATCTCCGTCAGCGTCCGTGACCAGCCCGACGCCTCCGTCGAAACCTTCGCTTTTGGCGACCGCTGCGCCGTCGCCATCGACGTTAGCCAAATCGGAGCCGGAGGTTGTCATCGAACCAGCGCCGGAGCCGGTGGCGCCTGCTATCCCCGCCGCGGAAGCGAAGCCGAAACCCTCCGTGTCGAGTGCAGCCGAGAAACGCCGACCCGGCCATGCTGCGAGTGTCGCGAAGACGGCCAAGCATCACGCGGCGTCAAACACCGCCAGCGCGGCGGGCTCAACGGCGGCAGCGTCTCGCGTTGTGGTGAAAGGTGCGAAGGGCGCTCCAGCAGGGACCCGTTGGACGATCCAACTCGGCGCGTTCCGGGCCCATGATCATGCAGCACTGCTCGTGATGACGCTGCACTCCCACGGTACGGAGGCGAAAGTGATAAAGCGGGATGATGGTGCAAAAGGTGTTTGGTACGTCGTTCAGACCCCAGGCGTGGCGAGCCTGCAGGCGGCCACAAAGGCGGCAAAAGGCATTTCCCGTCGCGAGCGGGTTGTGGCCTACGTCATGCGGGTGTCCGCGCCCTAGGGCGACAGCTGGCGAACAGTTGATCCCGTCCGAACTCAGTTTGCCTTAGCCGGCGAAACGGTCGAGCAGGGTGGTTAACTCATCCGGTGCACAAAGAAACGGGGAGTGATCCGTGTCGAGGCGGGCAACCTCGGTCCCAAACTGACCCGCGCCAAGTGCTCGCTGTGCGATCAGGGCAATCGCGTTATCCTTGGTGCATTCGATATAGGCGCGGGGAATGCTGCCGAAGCGGGCGACGCTACGCTGTACAGGCGCGACCATCGGCTCGACGGCGTTAGCGCGCAGGCGGGCACGCGCCCAGGCAACATCCTCCGCTGAGCACTCACCATATAGGAGGTTCGTGACAGCGGCGGGGTCCAGTTCAAGTGCTGCGCCGTCCTGCACCTTCACCACGGGCATGCGCGGGTAATCCGGTGCGAGGCGACCGAGCACACCGATGGAACTCTCACCGTTTTCCGGAATCAATGCCGCCACGTATATGAGCTTGCGAATAAACTGTGGCGCGTCTTCGCCGACCTGGGTAAGGGTCACGCCGCCCAGCGAATGACCTACCAGGACGGCTGGCTCGGGGAGTTTCGCAAGCACTTGTGTAACGGCACTCGCGTAGGCTTTTAGTGTCACCTCCACCAGCGGGATACCATCATCAGTCGCGCCGGGCAGGTCGATCGCCGTGACCACGTGGCCGAGCGCCTGCAGCCGAGGGACGATGCGCTCCCAGCACCAGGAGCCGTGCCACGCACCATGAACCAGAACGAACTGCGTCATCAATCTTCCCCGGAAGGGCCCGTTTGGGCCGTGATTTTCTTTCCCCATCGGGCGGCCGCAGCGTCATCGCTGTCTTTTGCCGCGACCCACTCCGCACCCGCGACGGTTTCTTCGTATTTCCAGAACGGCGCCTTGGTTTTCAGCCAATCTATCAGGAAGCGGCAGGCGTCAAAGGCGGCATCGCGATGGGCCGACGCCGTTGCCACCATGACGATCGCTTCGCCAGGCTGCATTCTGCCGATCCGATGAATGATAAGGCTCGCGGATAGCGGCCAACGTGCCTGCGCCTCGGCCTCGA
The DNA here is from genome assembly GCA_903923205.1 of uncultured Rhodospirillales bacterium. GTDB lineage: Bacteria > Pseudomonadota > Alphaproteobacteria > ATCC43930 > CGMCC-115725 > CAIXXC01. The sequence continues at coordinate 13,126 of CAIXXC010000364.1, forward strand.
TTTCCCCAAGCAATCGTTCGGTCATGCCGGGATAGTGTTCAAGGGTGAGGGCTATGAGGCGCGGCTCCCCCGGCGCGACCCGGACACGCCCGGTGAAGGTCGCGATTGCGCCAACGTTATCGTTGCCACAAGCAAAGGTATCGAGTTCCAGTGCCGGGTCGAACGCTTCTGCCTGGACGCGAATCATGGCGTTCAGCCGCCTGTCATTGGAGGGAAGAGCGCGACCTCGACCGCATCGCGCACGGCATGATCACGCTCAACAACGGCTTGATCAACGGCGACCCGGATCGTCTCAGATCGGGTCAACAGGGCATCGAATTTGGGACCACGCGTCGCGAGCCATGCAAGCAAGTCCCTAACCGTAACCACCTGGAGCGGCAGCTCGAGATCTTCCTCAGCATAACCGACCTGCACTCGGACCCAGGCAAAATATCGCAGCTTCATGCCCCAATCCCTCGCAATTCTGCGGCGTGGGCCAATATGAATTCTGCGATTTCGGCGATTGCGCCAAGCCCGAAAGCCGGCAGGTGCAGGGCCGTGGCCTCACTGGCGTCCAAGGCTTCGGCCAGCGCGACGGCGAGAATGGCGCTATCCTGCAGATAGAGGCGCGGTTTGCCGAGGCTCGGGCGAATGATTTCCATCTTCGGGTGGCGGTGGCGTTTGAAGCCCTCGACAATCAGCAAATCGACGGGCTCCAGCCGGGTCGCGAGTTCTTCCAGATCGGGTTCCGGTTTGTCACGCAACTCATGCAGGAGCGCCCAGCGCGTCCCCGACGCCACCATCACTTCGGTAGCGCCTGCAGCGCGATGTTTCCAGCTATCCTTGCCCGGTTGATCGATATCGAAGCCGTGATGCGCATGCTTGATCGTTGAAACCGTGACGCCCCGTCGAACCAGATAGGGAATGATCTCGGCAATGAGAGTAGTCTTGCCGCTTCCGCTCCATCCGGCAAGACCGAAGACACGCATGCTCAGCTGACCTGCTCTGCAGCCCGGCGCTCCCGGTTAAGCGACGTCTGTTCCGTTGGTTTGATATGGTCGGCCGCCATATGGATCAGACCGGCGCGCAAATAATCATATCCGGTCACAATCGTCAGGATCGCCGCCAGCCACAGCAACGCCTCACCAATATACAACAGGATGTGGGAACTTGATCCGTCAGTAACCAGCAGCAGGACGCCAATCGCGACCATCTGGATCCCTGTCTTCCACTTGGCCAGACGACTGACCGGTACGCTGACCCGGATATCCGCGAGAAACTCACGCAGCCCAGAGACGAGGATTTCGCGCGCCAGAATGACCAGTGCAGGCAGCAGAGAGGGCATGCGAAGACGATCGAACGCCACCAGCATCATCAGCACGAGGGCGACGAGGAGCTTGTCGGCGATTGGATCGAGGAAGCGCCCGAAGGCGGAAACCTGCTCGAATCGGCGCGCGAAATGGCCGTCGAGCCAGTCGGTGATACAGGCCGCGGCGAACAGAGCGGTGCCGACCCAAGACGACCACGGTTGCGGCAGATAGAACGAGGCCACCACGAGCGGAATCACGGCGATCCGAGATAAGGTCAGAATATTTGGTAGCGTATTCAGCATAAGGTTTCCGCGACGATCACCGGTTCGAGGCCAGCCCGGATACGGACTTATCGCACGCCCGGGTCACCCAACGCCATTCTAACCGTCGCCATGGAAATGGTCGTATATCTTTTTTGCGACCGCATCATTGATTCCGGGCACGCTCGCCAGATCATCAAGCCCCGCGTTTGAGACTGCCCGTGCCGAGCCAAAATGATTAAGGAGGGCGCGCTTGCGTGTTGGCCCGATTCCGGCGACGTCGTCGAGGGATGAGCGATCGATCGCTCGTTCGCGCCGTGCGCGATGTGTTCCAATCGCGAACCGATGCGCCTCGTCGCGCAAGCGTTGCAGGAAATATAAAACCGGGTCAGTCGACTCGAGGCCGAAGGGTGCCTTGTCGGGAAGAAAGAGCCGTTCTTTCCCGGCGTTTCGATCCGGCCCCTTCGCGATTGCCGCCACGGCCACCCGATCAATCCCGAGATCAGCCAGTACTTGTCGTGCCACACTCAATTGACCGGCGCCGCCATCGATCAAAATAAGGTCGGGA
>CAIXXC010000365.1 GCA_903923205.1 uncultured Rhodospirillales bacterium
ATAAGGTTGAACCAGGTGAATTTCATTGCCGGTTTGCCTCCCTAGATCGCCATGCCTGCCGGAACTTAAAAGCGCCCGACTTCGGCCTCACGCACTCAAACTTGCCGGATAACGTGACCGCTGCGACCCATTCGGCCGCTTCGGCACCCCGCGCCCCGGACAGGGGTCCGTGTCGCCCAGAGTATTGAGCGATCCGGCGACGCTGCCAACAAAAAATCGGGAGATTGACGGGCGCGATAGGCTGCGTTTTAGTGGCGCAAAATCAAGAGGAGAGCAACACCGTGCCATCATCCCGCCATCTCGTCGATCCCGCCTATCTGCCACTCCTTGAATTCTTCCCGCCCCAGGGTTTCAACGCCGAAACCCTGCCCGGCATCCGCGCCATGGTCGCGGAACTGCCGCAGCCTCCCGCTCCGGACAACGGCGTTACGGTCGCCGAGCGTGTTGTACCGGGCCCCAAGGGCGCGCCGGACGTCCGTGTCCTTATCTATACCCCCACCCGCTCAAAGGGTCCGTATCCGGTCATCCTCCACGTCCACGGCGGCGGGTATGTGATCGGCACGCCTGAATTCGCGGATGCAGGCAATCGCTACATTGCCGGGGCCACGGGGGCGATGATCGTCTCGGTCGATTATCGCCTTGCGCCCGAACATCCCCATCCAGCCCCGGTCGAGGATTCCTACGCGGCGCTGAAATGGACCCATGCCGAGATCAAGGCACTCGGTGGCGACCCGACCCGGATCGCTGTCATGGGTGAAAGCGCAGGCGGTGGCCTTGCCGCCGGTCTGGCGCTGCTGGCCCGCGATCGCGGTGAAGTTCCGATTATCGCGCAGATCCTGATCTATCCGATGCTCGATGACCGCACCACGGACGCCTCCAAGGCCCATCCCTACGCCGGCGAATTCGTCTGGACGCTAGGCTCCAATCAGTTCGCGTGGGCGGCACTCCTCGGCACCGCGCCGGGCGGCGAGGATGTATCGCCTTATGCCGCACCGGCGCGCGCTGCAAGCTTTGCGGGGCTGCCGCCGACCTTCATCGCGCTCGGCGATCTCGACCTCTTCCTGACCGAGGATTTCGAGTATGCACGGCGCCTGACGGTGGCGGGCGTGCCGGTCGAAATGCACGTCTATCCAGGGGCACCGCACGGCTATCCGCTATTCTCTGAAGCGCCGCTGACGGCGCGGGCCATGCGCGACCAGATCACGGCAATCTGTCGCCTGCTTGGCACCGAACCTGTCTGATCGGCAACGCCCACGTCCTTTGGAACGTCGATGCTACCGTACCGGATTGATTTGGTGCGGTAGCATCGATCCCGGGTGTCACCCACCCAAATTGGGGGCGACCCCGCGTCGCCGACGCCATATTCTGCAAGGAATTGGGGTTCCCGGCTCTTAAGGACGAATAATGTTCAAAAAAATACTGATCGCGAACCGTGGGGAGGTCGCGATCCGGATTTCTCGGGCCTGCGCCGAATTGGGGATCGCCAGTGTCGCCGTCTATTCAGAAGATGACGCGGGATCGCTTCATGTCCGCCGCAGCGATAGCGCAGTTTCATTGCCAGGCCGCGGGGCGGCTGCCTATCTCGACATGGCTGCTGTGGTTGCAGCCGCCATCCAGGCAGGTTGCGACGCGATCCATCCCGGATACGGATTTCTGTCCGAAAACGGGGCCTTCGCCAGACTCTGCACTGCCTCCGGACTGACCTTTATCGGTCCCTCCCCGGCGACCCTCGACCTATTCGGGGACAAGGGCGCTGCCCGGCGGCTGGCGATCGGCATTAACCTACCGGTGGCCCGTGGCACCGAAGGCGCGACCCCGCTGGCGGCGGCGACACAATTCCTGGCCGAGCTTCCAACCGGTGCTGCTGCAATCGTGAAGGCGGTCTCGGGCGGCGGTGGGCGCGGCATGCGGATTGTCGAGAATGCGGCCAGCCTGCCAGAGGCTTTCGAGCGAGCCGCCTCCGAAGCCAAGGCATCTTTCGGCGCCGATGCATTGTATCTGGAAGAACTGATCCGACCGGCGCGGCATATCGAAGTTCAGGTCCTGGGTGATCGCGACGGTACCGTGATCCACCTCTTCGAGCGTGAATGCAGCCTGCAGCGACGCCACCAAAAGCTTGTCGAGATCGCGCCCGCCCCTGACCTTGAGCCGACCTTGCGCGACGCCATCCTTGCCGCTGCGGTTGCCCTCGCCCGTGCCGCCAAAATGACTACATTATGCACGTTCGAGTTCCTGGTTGAGCCGGGAACCAATCGCTTCGTCTTCATGGAGGCCAATCCTCGGCTCCAGGTCGAGCACACCGTCACCGAGGAGGTTATGGGTGTCGATCTGGTTCAGACCCAAATCCGCCTCGCCGCCGGCATGACCCTGGCTGAACTCGGCCTGGATCAGGACAGCGTCGGCCGCCCGCGCGGCATGGCGGTCGAGTTGCGGATCAATATGGAACAGATCGGCGCAGACGGCAGTGCCGTGCCGACCGGAGGCACCTTGCGCGGCTTCGATCCCCCGACCGGTGCCGGGATCCGGGTCGAAACCTTCGGCTATCCCGGCTACCGAACAAGCACGAATTTCGATTCGCTGCTGGCCAAGGTGATCGCCTTCGTCCCGTCGGGCCGACTGGAAGACGCGTTGCATCGCGGCTATCGCGCCTTGTGCGAATTCCGCATTGACGGGGTCGAGACCAACCTCGGCTTTCTGCAGAATTTGATCACCCGGCCGGAGGTGATCGCGGGCCTGTTCGACACCGGCTATGTCGCCGCGCATGCGGCGGACCTGGCAATCAAGCGGCACCATATCCTGTTCCACGCCCCCGCCGGCGAGGCAATCTCGGCGCATGCCGCAGCCGCAGTGTCGGCGCCGGATGGCACGATCGCGGTGCTATCACCCATGAGCGGTCGTGTCGTCTCGATCGATGTCGCTGAAGGTGACGCGGTCGCCGTGGGCGCGGCGCTAGCCGTGGTCGAGGCGATGAAGATGGAGCATGTCATCCTCGCCGACGAGCCGGGCATTATCCGCCTCAACGTGGTCAGCAGTGGCGATCAGGTCGACTTTGGCACCACCCTGCTGTTTCTGGAGCCCCGCGCCATCGAGAACGGCGATGCGGTCCAGGCCATCGTGCCGGACCCCTCGCGCGTTCGGCCCGACCTCGCCAAGGTCATTGCCCGCAAGCAAGGCCTCCTCGACAGCCATCGGCCCGATGCCGTCAAGCGTCGCCGCAAGACCGGCCAGCGGACAGCCCGCGAGAACCTGGAAGATCTGTGCGATCCCGGCAGTTTTATCGAGTATGGCGGCTTGACGGTCGCGGCCCAGCGGCGGCGGCGCGAGATCGATGAACTGATCGCGATCAGCCCGGCAGACGGGCTCATTGCCGGGCTTGGCGCCGTCAACGGCCATCTTTTCGTCGAGGAAACCGCACGTTGCCTGGCAATGTCCTACGACTACACGGTGTTTGCCGGGACCCAGGGTTTCATGGGTCACAAGAAGATGGACCGGATGCTCGAACTCGCCGCCGAGTGGAAACTGCCAGTATTCCTGTTCCCCGAAGGCGGTGGCGGCCGCCCCGGGGAGACCGATCATAACGGTATCGCCGGCCTTGATCTTCAAACCTTTCAGTTCCTGGCGAAGCTCAGCGGTTTGGTTCCGATTGTTTCCATCGTCTCCGGGCGCTGTTTTGCCGGCAACGCGGCGTTGGTGGGCTGTTCGGACGTCATTATCGCAACTGAGAACACCAACCTCGGCATGGGCGGACCCGCGATGATCGAGGGCGGCGGCCTTGGCGTCTTCAAGCCAGAAGAGGTCGGGCCAACATCGGTGCAGGTGGCCAACGGGGTGATCGACGTCCTCGTCAAGGACGAGGCAGAGGGCGTGGCGATCGCCAAGAAATATATCGCATATTTCCAGGGAACGACGACCGGCTGGACCTGCGCCGACCCCGAGAAGCTGCGCGGGATCATTCCGGAAAACCGCTTGCGGGCCTATGATATCCGACTGGTCGTCGAATTGCTGGCGGATACCGACTCCGTCCTCGAACTTCGTCCGAAGCACGGCATTGGCATGATCACGGCGTTCATCCGCATTGAAGGGCGGCCGCTCGGGTTAATCGCGAACAATCCGAAACACCTTGGCGGCGCCATCGACGCTGAAGGAGCGGAAAAAGCGGCGCGTTTCATCGATCTTTGCGAGGGGTATGGGATTCCGATCCTGTCGCTGTGTGACACGCCGGGCTTCATGGTCGGTCCCGATGCCGAAAAGACCGCGTTGGTTCGCAGGGTTGCGCGGATGTTTCTCGCCGGCGCCAATATCACAGTGCCTATGCTGACCGTCGCCTTGCGCAAGGGCTATGGCCTTGGTGCGCAAGCCATGGCTGGGGGCAGCTACCGGGCGCCGCTCTTTACCATTTCGTGGCCGACGGGCGAATTCGGCGGCATGGGTTTCGAGGGCGCGGTCCGCCTCGGCTATCGCGCCGAGCTTGCCGCGATTGCAGATCCGAAAGAACAGCAGGCGCTCTATGAAAAACTCGTCGCCGAGCTCTATGAGCGTGGCAGCGCCATGAGCGCGGCATCCTTTCTCGAACTCGACGACGTCATCGATCCCGCCGATACACGACACTGGATCGTGCAGGCACTGCGCTCGGTCCCGAAACCGACAGCGACCACGGGCAAACGGCGCGCCTATATTCCGGCACGGTAAACTCCAGGGCAGGCAGGGCGATGATCCGACTTCATTTCTCTGGTCATACTCCGCCTAATTGCGCTACCCACGCTGGACAGACGGGCGTGGGAGCCGCGCCTACGCTGTCACCACCCATTACGTTTTCAGAGAAAGTTCAAACCTGTCATGCTTCATCTTCTGATCGCCCCCGTCGCGATGCTGACGCTGACCCCGGTAGCCGACACGCAGCCACCAATCGGCGCTTACCTGACAGGAAAACAGCTTTACGAGCAGTGCACGGCGGACAAAGAGACCAGCGCCTCGGTTTGCGCAGGATATCTCATGGGAATCGCGGATGCCCTCGACTTCGCCCGCTCAATGGGGAAGCAGACGCAATGTATCCCTAAGGATGCAGGACCGAGTCAGTTGCGGGATGTTGTGGTCGGGGCGCTGAGGGCCCATCCGGACCAACAGGCATTGCCGGCGGCCCAAGTCTCTAGCGAGATCTTCGGCGCGGCCTTCGGCTGCAAATAGGGGCGTCGTCCTAACGACCTCGCCCACGGGCAAGGGAGTGCCGGCCTAGAGCTGGACCTGGGTTCCAAGTTCCACGACCCTGTTGGACGGGATCTTGAAGAAGTCGGTTGCCGACATGGCGTTCTTGCTCATGGCGCAGAACAGTTGCTCGCGCCACATGGCCATATCGGCCTTGACCGAAGGGATCAGGGTCTCGCGGCCGAGGAAAAACGACGTCTGCATAAGGTCGAATTCGAGGCCAAACGCCTTGCAAAGCCGCAGCGCCTTGATCACATCGACATCCTGAGAGAAGCCATAATGGACGATCAGGCGGTAGAATCCGTCTGCGAGGCCTTCAATCTGCACTCGGTCCTTGGCCGAAACCCTTGGTACCGGCTCGGTCAGAACGGTCAGGAAGACCACCCGTTCGTGCAGGATCTTGTTGTGTTTCAGATTGTGCAACAACGCCGTTGGGACGGTGTCGATCACGCTCGTCAAGAAAATCGCGGTGCCGGGAACTTTGTGAATCGGATTCTGTTTCTGGCGCCTCAGGAACATATCGAGCGGCAGCGATTCCTCGGCCAGCCGCTTGGCGAGCAGCTGTCGGCCCCTTTTCCAGGTCGACATCAACATGAACATTGTCAAACCGACGCTGACGGGAAACCAGCCGCCGCTCGGTATTTTCAGCAGATTGGCACCAAGGAAACTGCTATCGACTGACAGGAAGACCGCGCCGAGGGCGAGACTTTGCCATAATGGCCAGCCCCAGATCCGCCTTGCCACGACGAGCGCGAGGACACTATCGGCAGCCATCGTGCCCGTCACAGCGATCCCGTAGGCCGCAGCCAGATTGGACGACGAGCGGAATATCAGAACCAGAACAATAATCCCGCCGAGCATGGCCCAATTCGCGCTGGGCACGTATATCTGGCCCTGCTCCTCATCCGAGGTGTGACGGATTTCCATGCGCGGCGCGAAGCCAAGCTGGATCGCTTGCCGGGCGACGGAGAACACACCCGAAATCACCGCCTGACTGGCGATGACCGTAGCGGCCGTCGCGAGGAACACCATAGGGATCAAGCCCCAGGACGGCACCATCAGATAGAATGGATTCGACGCGGCGCTGGGGTCTAGCAGCAGCATTGCGGATTGGCCGAAATAGTTGAGCATAAGCGCCGGAAGCACCAGTCCGAACCAGGCAAATCGGATCGGCTGGCGCCCGAAATGGCCCATGTCGGCGTAAAGGGCCTCGCCGCCTGTCACCACCAGAACGACAGAGCCCAGCACGACAAAAGCGTGCCAACCGTGAGCCATCATGAAGGCAGCGGCGTAATACGGGCTTATAGCCGCCAAAATCTGCGGGTGATGAATAATTTGGGCGATACCCAGAAAGGCGATGGTGACGAACCAGACACCCATGACCGGCGCGAAAATCCTGGCGACCTGAGCGGTGCCGCGACTCTGAATCCAGAACAACCCGACCAGAATGCCCAATGTCACGGGGACGATGACACTGTGGAGTGCCGGTTCCGCAACGTTCAGCCCCTCGACGGCCGATAGCACGGAGATCGCCGGCGTGATGATGCCATCGCCGAAGAAGAGCGACGCTCCAAACAGCCCTAGGACAAGAACAAAGGTATGGCCTCGCCCCTTGCCGACATTTTTCGTCACCAAAGCGAGCAGGGCAAGAATGCCGCCCTCGCCGCGGTTGTCGGCGCGCATGACGAAAAGAACGTATTTGATCGTGACGACGATAAAAAGCGACCAGACGACAAGCGACGCAATGCCATAGACATTGGCCGCATTGACCTTCAGCCCGTTCTCCTCGCTGAAGCACTGCTGCAACGCGTAGAGCGGGCTGGTGCCGATATCGCCAAAGACGACACCGATCGCACCGGCGGACAGGGAGGCCATGCGCCGCGAGTCCAGCTTCGCGGGATGTCCTAGATTTGCCGCAACATTGCCTGATGTGATCAAGTGCGGCCTACTTCAGAGATAAACACTGTTGTGTCATGCCTCGTTGCATCGTCGACAGCAAACCGGTCCACAGGGCCACCACGCTATCAGTATCACGTGAGATTCACAGCTGGTCGACTTTAAGAGCCTCTGGTAGCGCTCGTTCATGATGCAGGTCAAGCCGTCACCCGCATACCGCGTCCGCTTCGCCGGCATGGTGATACCGTTAAAGCCCGCCGTCACCGCACCATGGCGCTTGTCTTGGCCGGCCCCTTCGTTGCAAGGAAAGGCGGCAGGAACAAATAGACGGGGAGCAGCGGCAATGACGGTCAGGGTCGAAAAAGAGGGAGCGGTATGGACCATCATCCATAGCCGTATCGAAGCCCGCAATGCGATGGACCCTGAAAGCGCAGATGCTCTTGTCACCGCCTTCCAGGAATTCGATCGTCATCCAGACGCCGCCGTGGCAGTTCTCTGGGGCGAAGGGGGTGCTTTTTGTGCCGGCTGGGACCTGAAATACGCTGCGGGCTTGAACGATCGTCGTCGATTCGATCACGAAATCGTCGAAGGTCTGGGCTTTCCAATGGGGGCGGCTCCGGCACCAAGAGGTCCGCTGGGGCCGACACGATTGGAGCTTTCCAAGCCCGTGATCGCCGCCGTCGAAGGGCCGGCGGTCGCGGGCGGCATGGAACTCGCGCTGTGGTGTGATTGCAGAGTCATCGCGGAAACAGCCTATTTTGGCGTTTATTGCCGTCGCTGGGGCATCCCGTTACTCGACGGTGGATCGGTACGCCTGCCACGCCTGGTCGGTCAGGGTCGGGCGCTCGAAATCATCATGACGGGCCGAAAAGTGGCCGCCGATGAAGCGCTGCGGATCGGCATGTGCGAACGGGTCGTCGGCTCCGGTGACGCCCGCGCGGCAGCCGAAGCCATGGCTCACGAGATCGCCCGTTTTCCCCAGGCTGCCGTGCGCGCCGATCGCAAGACCGTGCATGAGAGCTATGGGCTATCGCTTCGGGACGGCATGCGCGTTGAATGGGCCAATGGGGTCGAGGCCCACCATCGAGAAGGGGCGGCAGGTGCCGGCAGATTTGCCGCCGGCCTTGGCCGCCAGGGCGATTTCTCTAAGATCTGATGCAGAGGGACGGCATCAACCGTTGCCGCGATCTTCGAGATTTGCAGGGAGGAAAATATGTCGTTGCAGCCGATGGCGGGTGAAGAATGACCCTGGCGAGGGCGATCACAACGGCGGATATTCGTGCCGCCGCAAGCATTGATCGCGCCAAGGCGGAGGCGATGGTCGTCCTGCTCCTCGACCAGGTGTTCTGTCTCCCCGCGAGGGATCTGACGATCAATGAGGATCGCTACAGCCTCAATTCGGTCAACGGGGTATTCCGCAGTAATCACGCGGATTTCTTCTTCAAATTCCACCAGGAGGAAGGAGAGGCGGAAATGCGTGGCGAATATTACCGTGCCGATATTCTGGCGAATGCGGGCTTGCCGGTCGATCTCCCGGTCTACATCTCAAACCTTCCGGGAGAGCAGATCCTTATCTATCGACGGCGAGGCGAACCGCGTTTCTCAGACGTGTTGCGCGCGCTCGATCTTGCGGATGATCCTGGCGCACGTGCGCGCTGCGTCGCTGCGGAAAGTGATCTCAATGTCCGGATAGCTGCCGTTCAGGCGCGTACCCTCCACGTCATTACCCCTGAGGAGGCCCAGGAAGAGGCAATCCATCGCCTGTTCCATGAGCGTCTGGTGTCGCAACCGGAACGCCATTTCCCGGGTGGTCGGCTCGCGGATTTCTACCTCGACAAGGACTTCACCTTCCCCGGCTGCACGCTCACCTGGAATGACCTTAAAGACCTGCGTTTCGTGATCAACGGCCAGGAATACGAGGCGAGCCTTGGCACGTTGTTTGCCACCGCTCACGACAGACTGGTGCCAACCCGACTTGCCGGTGCCGGGGGCCTCGTCGCCCATGGCGACGCCCATAATGCGAATATCTGGTATTGCGATAATGGGCAGGGTGACGCGACCCTGGCCTTCTTCGATCCCGCGTTCGCCGGCGCTCATGTCCCGGCTCTACTCGCCGAGATCAAGTCGACATTCCATAATATATTTGCCCATCCATTCTGGCTCTACGATCCAGACCAGGCTGCCGCCCGCTTTCAGGCTGGCGCAACGGTCGAACCCGGTCGCCTTATCGTGACCATGGATTGGGAGCTGAGCCCAATCCGGCGCGATCTGATGATGGTCAAGCAGGATGTCTTATGGCGCCCCCTGCTCACCTTGCTGCGCGACCGGGACTTGCTGCCGCAGGATTGGCGACAGGTCATGCGTCTGTCTCTATTCCTGTGCCCGACCCTTGTCATGAACCTGCGTGCGGGCGCGACAACACACAATCCCGTATCATCCTTGATTGGGCTTGCGGTCGCCGTCATGGTGGGTTCGGAGCCGGTTTCCGGTGAAGACATCGTGACCCGCTTCCTTGACGCCATCACGCCGAAAACTGACTGATCATCCCTTCGGAGCCCTCATGCCTGCCCGTATTATCAATGTCGAAGACGCCCGCATGCTGGCCAGGCGGCGCATTCCCAAGATCTTCTTCGACTACATTGACGGTGGCGCCTTCTCCGAACGGACCTTGCGCGCCAACACCGCCGATTTCGATCGTTGGGCGTTGGAACAACGCGTCTTGCGCACAGTACCCAAACGCGATCTCGGGACAACATATCTCGGCCGCCGTAACGCCCTGCCCTTCATGCTAGGCCCTGTCGGTTTCCTCGGCCTTTATGCGGCAAACGGCGAAATCAAGGCCGCCCGAGCGGCCGCTGCCGCCGATATTCCGATCTGCCTATCGACTTTCTCGATCAACACAATCACCGATCTGCGCGCCGTCAGCGGGGGCGAGTTGCATTTCCAGCTCTATGTCCTGCGTGACCGGGAGCTTGCCCGTGAATTCCTCGCCGATGCCGTGACGGCTGGCGTATCGACCCTTTATGTCACGGTTGACACCACTATTACCTCGGTTCGCGAACAGGATGTCCGTAACGGCTTTCGCGCTCTGCAACATCTCAGCCCCGGCCTGCTCTGCCGACTGGCAACACGGCCCGGCTGGTGCCTGGAAATGTTGATGGCCGGCATTCCTACGGTCGGCATCCTGAAGGGTCATCCGGAATTCGGAAGGGGCGCACTCGCTCAGGCGGCCAATCTTTCCCGCGGAATCGACCCGAATCTGAGCTGGGACGATATCGCCTGGCTGCGCGAGCAATGGTCCGGACGTCTGGTGGTCAAGGGCGTCCTTTCCGGAGAAGACGCGGTGCGAGCCTGCGATCGCGGCGCCGACGGCGTGATCATCTCAAACCACGGTGGCCGGCAGCTCGACGGCGCCACCTCGGCCATCTCGGTCTTGCCCGAGGTTGCCCGTGCCGTCGCCGGGCGCGCCGAGGTTCTGATCGACAGCGGTTTCCGGCGCGGTACCGACATCGTCAAGGCCATTGCACTGGGCGCCCAGGGCGTGCTGCTCGGACGCGCCTATACCTACGGCCTCGCAGCAGCGGGCGAGGCGGGGGTCTCGAAGGTCATTTCGGTGCTGCGGGACGAAGTTGACATCACGCTGGCGCTGATGGGGCTTGCGTCGATCGACGCGTTGAAAGAACGCGGAACGAGCGTTTTACGCCCGGCCTAGTTCGGGTCGGTCGGTTTGTAGCGGGTACCAAGCGTATACGCACTGCCAACATAGATCATGCTATTGACCGTCGCCACGGTCCCGCCAGTCCAGGTCCGACGGCGCAAGAGCAGGCAGGGTGCGCCCTGTGCGATCTTCAGGCACTGCGCCGTACGCTGATCAGCCGCGATCGCAGAAATCACATGTTCGACCTCGGTCACGGGTGTGGACTGCATCAGGTAGGCATACGTCGTCACCTGGGTAAAATCCTGGCGATCATAATCCGGCACCAGGGCCGGATTGACGAAGCGTTCCTCCAACTGCACCGGCAGGTCATTTTCAAAATGAACGACTAGCGAGTGATGAACGGCTCGTCGCTTGGAAAATTCGAACGACAACGTCAGTTCAGGGGTTGTATTCACCCGTTCAACGAGGACGACCTCGGCACGATGGCGATGGCCACGGGCCTCGATTTCCTCGGCGATGTTGTTGATCTCGATCAAGGTCGACTGGGTTCGCGGCGCCGCGACAAAGGTACCAACCCCTTGGATACGAACGAGGAAACCTTCTGCGGTCAGTTCGCGCAACGCCCGATGCACCGTCATCCGCGATACATCGAGTGTCGCGACGAGTTCATTCTCCGATGGAATCCGCTGCTCGCGCGTCCATACGCCGGTACTGACATTCCTGAGAATGTATTCCTTCACCTTCTCATAAAGCGGGCTCGCAGCGTCAGGCAGGTTCGCCATGGGGCTTTCCGGTGAGATTAGAGCAGAATAATGGTCTTTAGACCTTGGGCCCTCCCGGCGATCAGGCGCTCGTAGGTCTCCGGCACCTCTTCAAGCGTGATCCGACGATCGATCAGCCGGTCGAGTTCAGGCGTAAGGCTCGGCAATAGGCCAATCGCATCCGGCAACTCATCGCTGAAAGCCTGGCAGCCGATAAAGGACAACTCGCGATCGACCAAGAGGTTGGGATTGAGTTTCATGGTGTCGTGGAAGATACCGACCAGGGCAACGGCGCCCCCGCCGGCAACGCTGGTAGTCAATGCCTCGAAAGCCGCGATACTCCCCGTCGCCTCGACCGCATGAAGCAGGGGGACATCGCCCAGCGCTTCCGCAACGGAATCGAGCGTGAGAGAAACGATGCGAGCACCAGCGACAGCGGCAACAAGGCGGGCGCGCTCTCCGTTGTTGTCCGCAACGAGGATCGGCGCCCGATGGGTCTTGGACAGGATCAGGGCGACAAAGCCGCCGATCGTACCGCAGCCGGCGATCAGGATTGGATCATCAGGGCCGACGCGCAGGCGGCGAATGGTATGAAGCGCGACGGCCAGTGGCTCCGCCATCGCTGCGATCTCTCGCCGCAAGCCGGGCGGGATCTTGTGAAGCAGCCGAGCCGGCAGGATCGTTTCCTCGGCAAAGCCGCCGTCACAGACCTCGCCAACATAGCCGAGCGCTGCACAAAGCTGGGGGCGTGCCGTTCGACAGGCGGTACAGGCACCGCAGGTCATGCGCGAATCCGTCACGACACGGTCCCCAGCGACCAGACCGCTGACATCGGGCCCAAGCTCGGTAACAGTGGCGACGAATTCATGACCAGCGGTCGAGGGACTCCGCGTGATCCAGAGGCCAGCGCGGAAATTTGTCAGGTCGGATCCGCATATCCCGGCCGCTTCGACCTTGAGACGCACCCATCCGGACGGCGGCGCCGGGGGCAAGGGCACAGTATCGACCCGGATGTCGTTCACGGCATAGAGACGAGCAGCCCGCATCATGGGTCGAATCCTTGAGGTCAGCGTTTAGAGATAGGACTTGCGGATATCGGAGACCGCATTGGCATGGGCGCTGAAGCCCTCATAGGTCGCCAATGTCTTCGCATTCCGGGCCAGGTCGTCATAAGCTTTGGCGGTCACATAGCCGATCGAGGAGCGCTTGACGAAATCGGTGACCGAAAGAGGGCCATAGGTTCGCGCCCAGCGGCTGGTGGGGAGAACCGCATTGGGGCCGAGCACGAAATTGCCGAGCGAGACAGGCGTATAAGGCCCCATCAGAATCTCCGCCGCCTCAGTGATGGAACCCAGATGCTGGAAGGGATCGGTCGACAGGATTTCGAGATGCTCGGGCGCATAGTCATTGATGAAGCGGTAACTGTCCTCGACATCGCGGGTCAGGACAATGCCGCCGCTGCGACCACTGAGGACGGCATGCGAAAAGGCGACACGTTGTTCCGTCATCCGTGCCCAATGATCCGGGAGCGCCGCCAGCGCCTCTTCAGCCACCCGTCGGCTATGCGTCACGAGATAGGCGGAAGAATCCGGGCCATGTTCGGCCTCGATCAGGAGATCAAGCGCGGCGAGGCCGCCACCCAGGGTGTCATCGGCAAAGATAAGGGACTCCGACGGACCGGCAGGAACGCCGGTATCGAGCACGCCGGACAGCAATCGCTTGGCGGCGACAACCCAGGGGCTTCCCGGGCCCACGACCTTGAGGGCCTGCCGTACGGTTTCAGTACCATAGGCAACCGCCGCCACAGCCTGCGCGCCGCCACATTTGTAGATAGTCTCAACGCCCGCAAGCCGCGCTGCCACCAGGGTCGCCGCATCGACCGAGCCATCCGCTGTCGGCGGCGTCACGATCGCGATGTGCGGAACCCCGGCCACGACGGCAGGGATTGAGGTCATCATCGTCACCGACGGAAAGGCGCCCTTGCCGCGCGGCACGTAGAGCGCCACCGAGGAGATCGGCGTCCAACGATCCCCGGCGAAGGCGCCGGGCCGGATCTCCTTGAGCCACATCGGCTCGGGTCTTTGTTCTTCATGGAACGCCTTGATATTGGCGATGCCGTATTTGATGGCCTCGATCACCGCCGGCTCGATCAAACCAAAGGCCGCGTCGAATTCGGCCTCGCTCACCTTCAACTGCCCCGGCTTGACATCGGCCCCGTCAAAATCGCGGGCAAAGCGCAGCAACGCTGCATCACCCTCGGTCCTGACCGCTTCAAGGATCGGCCTTACCTTGTCAATAAATCCTGAGAGATCGGCCTCCGAACGCTTCAGGAGAGCTGCGCGCTGATCGGGAGTCAGCAGGGCGAGATCATGGAATTGAACGGCCTGGGTCATCGAACGAAACGGCTCCGGTAAGGCGTGGGGGGTCAGAGTGGCGCGTGCAGCGCCATCGAACCCTCGCGAATGGAGCGGACGAGGTGGCGTTGCATCTCAATGAATTCTGTGGTCGCAATCATTTCCTGATGGCGTGGTCGGGCGAGCCCGACATGCATCTCATGGTGGATGCGACCGGGTCCGAGGCTCATCACCACGATCCGGTCGGAAAGGTAGATCGCTTCCTCGACATCATGGGTGACAAACAGCACGGTCAGCCGATGCTGTTCCCAGATTCGCGTCAGGAGTTCCTGCATTTCGTGCCGCGTCAGCGCATCCAGAGCACCGAACGGTTCGTCCATCAGCAGGATTTTCGGTCTATAGGACAGGGCTCGGGCTATCGCCACACGTTGCTTCATACCACCGGAGAGCTGATGTGGATGGGCATCGGCAAACTTGCTCAAACGAACCAAAGCCAGATGCTCGTCCGCGATCTCACGCGCTTGCGCCTTGCGATATCCCGCCGCCGCCAGAGCGAACTCGATATTGCCGCGCGCCGTCAGCCACGGCAGGAGAGTATAGCTCTGGAACACGACGCCGCGATCGAGCCCCGGGCCGTCGATTGCCACGCCGTCGACAAAGACCGCGCCCTGCTCAAACTCCTGAAGCCCGGCGACAATGGACAATAACGTGCTCTTGCCGCAGCC
>CAIXXC010000366.1 GCA_903923205.1 uncultured Rhodospirillales bacterium
AGAGGCAGCCTATGACGAGAGTGTTGCCAATTACCGCCAGACGGTTCTGAGCGCGCTGCAGGGTGTTGAGGATCAACTCAGCACATTGGGTATTCTCGACCATCAGGCGGAACTCCAGTCCAAGGCCGTGGTCTCGTCGCTCCAGGCGGTGGAGATCACGATGAACGAGTATCGGGCCGGCACGATAGACTACACCAGCGTCGTGACAGCCGAGGCGATCGCGTTGGGCGACCAGGAAACAGCCTTGTCGATCCAGCAGCAACGATTGATCGCCAGCGCGACGCTCATCCAGGATCTTGGTGGTGGCTGGACCCGAGCCGATTTGCCTGCCGTCAGCGCGATGCCCGTTCTCCCTTAGAAGGGTAGGCATGAGAGCCGCGACCGGCTAAATGAAAAGGAGTATGCCGGCGCGGGAACGGGAGAGACGTCTTAGTGGACAAAAAGTATTTCGAGGGCGGGGATGGATTACGTCTGGCGGCTTCCGTCGGCGGCGACCCGAAGGGCGAGCCGGTCCTGTTTCTCCACGGTGCGGGCCAGACCCGATCCTCCTGGGGCCATGGTGCGAAGAAGTTGGCTGATCGCGGCTATCATGTCATTGCACTCGACGCCCGCGGACATGGCGACAGTGCCTGGGCGCGGCAACCCGGTCTCTATCATTTGGATTATCTGATTGCCGATCTCAAGGCCGTGGCACGGACGCTCGACCGGCCGCCGACCTTGGTCGGGGCGTCGATGGGCGGGATCACGTCATTCGTCGGGGTTGGCGACAGCCCCAAATTGGATGCCCGCGCGCTCGTCCTTGTCGACGTCACACCGAAACTAAGCCGGGAAGGCAGCGCCACGATTTTCGGCTTCATGCGGGGCAGTCCGGACGGCTTTGCCTCGCTGGAGGACGCGGTCGCAAGTGTCGCGCGGTTTCTGCCGCACCGCCCACCGCCGAAGGATGGCGGCAAGGGTCTGATGCGCAATCTCCGCCACGGCAAGGATGGGCGGCTGCGTTGGCATTGGGATCCGGCGTTCACGGACAATCTGGAGCAATTTCACGACTCGGTGCTGCCGCGCATGCGGGGGGCTGCGTCGGGTGTGACGATCCCGACCATGCTGATCCGGGGCGGCAGCAGTGAAGTGGTTTCGAAGGAGGCCGCAGAGGATTTTCACGAACTGCTGCCTGGCGCCGAGGTCGTTGAAATCGCGGGCGCGCACCATATGGTGGCAGGTGATCGCAACGACGCCTTCAATCGCGCGGTGATCGCGTTTCTTGAGCGACATGTGCCCGTCGCGGGCGGTCCGCTGCAATCGCCGGGGACCTGAGGGGAGAAAGAATGTCTGCATTGACGGCGCGGCGGCATACGATTGCCAGCCTCTTGAGAAGAACGGCGCAGCGTGATCCGGCCAAGACGGCGATCATTTGCGGGGATGTGACCTGGCGTTATGCCGAACTCGATGCCTTGTGCGATCGGATCGGCGCGGCCCTTATCGATCATGGCGTCGGGATCGGCGACAAGATTGCGCTGCTCGCGCGTAATTCGCATGCTTTTATGGCCATGCGCTTCGCCATTGCCCGGATTGGCGCGGTCCTTGTGCCTGTCAATAATATGCTGAAGGCCGAAGAGATCGCCTACGTCCTGCGCCATTCAGGTGCCCGTATCGTTTGCACTGACACGCAGCTTGCCGCGACCGCTCGGGCGGCGGCGGTGCTCAAGACTCAGGTCGAACGCTTCATCTGGCTGCCAAGCGAGCATCCGACCGATCCGGTCGAGGGCATGATCAGCTTCGACGATCTGAGCGCATTTGGCGGCCATTTCGACGAGCCCCTCGTGCCCGGCGATGCGCTGGCGCAGATTGTTTACACCAGCGGCACGGAATCATTGCCCAAGGGGGCGATGCTGTCGCATGACGGGGTCATCGCCCAATATACGAGCTGTATCATCGCGGGCGAATACAAGGCCGCCGACACTATGCTGCACGCGATGCCGCTGTTTCATTGCGCCCAACTCGACACCTTCTTTGGGCCTTGTGTCTATACCGGCGTCACCAACATCATCACCGGCACCCCTACGCCGGAGGTTATCCTGAAAATTCTGGGCGAGAACGGGGTGACGTCGTTCTTCGCGCCGCCGACGATCTGGATCGCGATGCTGCGCTCGCCGGCCTTCGACACGACCGACCTGTCGACGCTGCAGAAGGGCTAT
>CAIXXC010000367.1 GCA_903923205.1 uncultured Rhodospirillales bacterium
AGGTGGTCCCATTGACGATGGACTGAACGCTGTAGCCCTGCTGCGAACAGGTGGCGTGTCCATGAGAGACGCCAGCCACATAGGCAGACGCGAGTATGGTGGCGTCCGCACTGCTGTTGTATTTCACCATCGCTTGAGTGGTTGCGGTATTGCCGATATTGATATCGGTCGTCATTGGCACGATCGCGACCTTGATCTGTCCGGCTGCCGTCGCGTAGGGCGCGAGGCCGTTCAGAAACTTGAAGGCGCCTACCTTGAGGCCGGACATCTTGCTCGGCAACGATGAGGTCGAATTCGTATTCGTCGAGCTGTTGTTCGCCTGCATCGACCCGGTATTGTCGAGCACCATCGCCACTTCGATGACCGCACCCTGCAGCTGGACGGTCGATCTCGCGACATAAAGGTTGGTTGTTTGGCCGATCGCCGAATGGCATTGAATCGACGCCGTCAAGGTGTTGCTGGCACTTTCGGCCGGAACGGAGACCGTCGACGTATTCCCGCATGAGGTCGGGCCGCCATTCGCCTTCCAATAGGTGTTCACGATATTCTGGCGATCGGTGGCGACGTTGTCACCCGATGGCAGGTCGCTGACGGGGGTCGCAGCGGCAGCAATCAGTGCAGAGTCAAGCGAGGCCTCGGCGGCGTATTGGTTGGCGGCCTTGAGCGACAACGCGATCGCCATGAAGCTCCACCCGATCATCGGGCCCCACACGAGACCGAACATCAATCCGATCACGCCGCGTCTGCTCGACAAGACGCGCAGGAACCGACGAATTCCGGACATAACGTACTCCACAGCTTCATGTCCCGGGGAAGCGGGACGGATCGACCACCGGCGGCTGTATATTAATCACAAAAATTAAAAAACGATATAGCGCTTCATAATTGTCCATAGTCGCGCCTGGCGGAGCGCACGCATCTCGCTCTGCCTTATGGCATGAAACCTGATCTTGCGGCAGCCTGCCCGCTCTGGAGGAATCCCAACAATGGGCTGGGGCCCGCGTACGTCGCAAAAGAATTTGCGACCATGGGGCTGATTTCGTAACCCCGGCGCACGCCCCCAGCGTGTTGCCAAATGTCCGAATACGGGCAGCTCGATTATTGCTACCCTCAGGTTAGGGTAAAAATACGTTGCGTTATAATGCCGATCCTATAGTCGATACGATCAGGGTAAAATAATAGTGGTTCAGACCTCGTCTTCTAAACTTATAGGGGAAGTATTGCCCAACCCTTGCGAAGGGTGGCGTGATCTTTCCAACGCCGATTGAAAGTCAGCACGAACTTGTTCATAATTCGCGATCTCACGAAGCTGAGCTTAGGACGGTTACCGAGAGGCAGGTCCAGGATTGTGACAACCGTGAACCAACACCCTGAATCAAGCAGCCCCAACGCAGACAATCGGAAATCGATGCGATCGCTTCGGCGCTTGTTCGGCAAGTCAGGATGCCGGAGCGGTGCCGTCTCGATTGAAACCGCGATTGTTATCGTGCCGTTCCTGTTCCTTACATTGATGACTTTGGAAGTCATCCTGATCGAATTCTACCAGGCGATCTTCGCGAAATGTGTTCAGGATACGGCCCGTCAGATCCGCACAGGTCAGTCCACCAGCCTGAGCACAACGACGCTGGAGCTCAATCAGCTTGTGACAAGTATTTGCAACGACACTGGAAATTATTCCTCCTTGCCACTGCCAAGCTGTAGCGGCAGGACTGCCGTTATCGTCAATGTCATCAGCAGCGGGATCCCGGCCTACAGCAGCGGTATATCCGGTGGCGCCCTGGTGGCTTCCAGCCTGCAAGCGAATGGCACGGTGACAAACGTAGCGTCGGCCTATCCTGGGGCCTGCAATCTGATCGTGTTTCAAGCCTTCTATCGCTGGCCGATCCTGGTTCCGGGAAACCAGATTTTCCTGAATTCAGGATTTACGTCACCATCGTATCTATTTGCGTCAGCATCGGCGTTTCAGGACGAACCGCCGCAGAGCGGTGGCCAATGCACGGGGCTCTACAATTGATCCGGGTCGGGCGCACACTCTGGCACTGCCGTCGCGCGACGGCGGGGCTTGAATTCGCACTGGTGCTTCCGGTCATGCTGGCCGTATATGCGGGCGCCATCGAACTGAACAATTTCATGAATGTCTATCTCAGGGTCAATCAGACGGCCTTCGAAATCGAAGATCTCGTCGGACGACAGACCGCGCTGAGCAACACCGGTACCTCCGGAACAACCAGCATGGCCACGCTTTGCTCGTTCGCCGCTCCCATTTTTCGCTCCGGCTCAAGCTCGAATCTGACCAATCTCAGCATCAAGATTTTCGGTGCGACCGTCCCGTCGTCAGGAACGACCACAGTCCAGTGGGAAGCGACGGCAACCACAACATCGACGACGGTGACCTGCGCAAAGAAGACCTCGGGTCTCGACGCGCTTACGCTTCCGGCCGCGATGACCGATCCTACTCAAACACCAGGAACCACCTCGGTCGGCCACATCGCCGTGATCGTCAGCTACCCCTACGCCACGATTTTGCCGGTTACGCTGCTGAATTCACTGAAGGTCGGCAACTCCGGCACAAGCATAAGCGGTGCCTTGGCGGCCTTGAATGGCGTATCGATCTCAACGACGGTTTATGGAGTGCCGCGGTATATTGTCGGCAGTATCCCTTACAGCTGAAGCTCGGAATTCCCCGCGGCACGCCTGTTCGGTACGGCATTGCGTGACCCAAAATTTGGCACGACGTTTACGCCTTCTTATCCTTTATCGGTGCTAATCGAAGCCTGTTGAGATCCGCGAGCCACGCCTTCGGCGCGGCGATCGGGTTTCGTCACGACGCAGATCGGGTATGTCGAAGTCTTCATCCGCGCAACCGCTACCCTCCGCGACGACAAATCTCAACGGATTTGGCGGTGCAGCCTTCCATGTCGCCCCCGCCGGCGTGCTGACCTGCCTCAACGAGGCGGGCGAGACGTTATTGGCGGGGCTGCATGAATCGGCACGGCGCGAGATCGTCAACGCCGCCCGGCTGGCGCAGGCCGAGGAGAGCGTCCGGCTCGAACGGCTTAACGGCCCCTTCCCCGGCGATGCCGCTGACGCGGTCCTGATGCCCTTGCACGAAAGCGCCGGCGTGCTCGTGCTCGTGGCGACCAATCCTGCCGAGGGCGCGTTGCGGCGGGCGCTGATCGAAAGCCGCCAACGCTATCGCGACATGGTCGAAGCGTGCAGCGATTTCGTCTGGGAAACCGATCGTCATGGTCGTTTCACCTTCCTGTCGGCGGCGGGTGTCCTCGGCTACTCGACCCGTGACATGCTCGGGCGCTTTGCCGCCGATTTCGTCATCGATGCGTCGTCCATTCCCTATCCTGTGTTTCAGGCGCGCGAAAAGGTCCTCAACACGGATGTCTGGTTGCAGCGTGCCGACGGGCAGTTGTCTTGCCAGTTGATAACGGCGGTGCCGATCTTCGATGCAGATGGACTCTGGTGCGGTGCGCGCGGCATGGGTCGGGATGTGACATCTGCACGCGAGGCCGAACGCCTGCAAAAGCAGCGGCTCCTGCGCGAGCGTCTGATGACCTACCTGGCCAACACGGTGCGCAACGAGATCGATCCCGAAAAAACACTGCCGACCGCGCTGAGCGGCATCTGCCTGGCGATCGGGGCGGCGGGGGGCGTGATTCTCAATGGCGACCTTGATTTGAATGACCAGGAGTCCGTAGCCTGGGGGGAGCTTCTCCCGGAAGCCGATTTACACGAATCTCTGGCGGCCCTTCGGGATCAAGGCACGGTTGATCTGTTGCGCGACCAGTTGCGACTGATCGGCCATGTCACGACAGATGAGCTCATGGGTAGAGAAATCGGGCTGGAAACGCGACCGAGGGTCAATGGCGCGGTCCTGTTCTGGTGCAGTGCCGACCGGAGCGGCGGTGGTTTTGATGATGGTGACCGCCTGATCGTTCGCGAAGTGGCCGAGCAGATCGGCGGCGCCATTAACCGGCTTCAGCAGTATCGCGAGATCATGACGCGCTCGAACACGGACAGCCTGACTGGGTTGCTAAACCGGGCGGCGTTCGTGACCGATCTTGAACGCCGCCTGCGCCGGCTTGCGACGGCGGGTGGCTACGGCACGCTTTGCTTCCTCGATCTCAACAACCTGAAGGCTCAGAACGATCACGGCGGCCACGCGGCAGGCGACCGGGCGCTGCGCAAGCTTGGTGCCATCCTGGCGCAGTCGACGCGTCCCACCGATCTCGTAGGCCGCCTTGGTGGCGACGAGTTCGTGGTTTGGCTCGAAGGTGTCGGCGCCGATACCGCACGGACTCGCGCCGATTACCTGATCAAACAGTGCGAACCACTGGCGTCCCTGTCGGTAGCCCCGTCCAAACCGCTTGGAGTTTCGATGGGTGTGGCAATTTACGACGGCGCGATTCCAGAGCCGCTGGATCATCTGATTGCTCGCGCGGATATCGCGATGTACGATGTCAAAACGAAAAGGATCAGCGGTTTCGCCGTCGCTGATGCGCCGTCTGGTATCGTTCAAGCAGCTGTCTGAAACTGCTTGTTTCTGCAGATCGAGGATACGCCGCAACGATGAAAAGTTGGCTTCTGGATCTCCTGGGGAAGCACGAGAAGTCGCTCGACTATGATCGATCCAAGGAATTGCTGCAGAGCCAGCTGCCCAAGGACCGGCTGAAGGTCGCGACCAGCCACGACGCAAAGCCCGAAGCGCTCTATTTTCTTGCCCGTGACCCCGAGCCGAAGGTGCGTCGTGCCGTCGCCGTTCACGATAAGACCCCGGTCCATGCCCATCTGATTCTGGCTCGGGACGGCGACGACAATGTCCGCATGGACCTCGCCGCCAAAATAGCGCGCCTGGCGCCCACCGTGAACGAGCACGATGGCGACAAGCTGAAGCAGCTTACCTACGAAGCGCTGGAAACGCTGATTCAAGACCAGGCCGTCCGGGTTCGACAGATCATGTCCGAGGCGATCAAGGACCTTGAGGGCGTACCACACGATCTTATCATGCAACTCGCACGCGACCCGGAACTTGTGGTCGCTAGTCCTGTGCTCCAGTACTCACCCGTCCTCACCGATAGCGATCTCGCCGATATCCTGAGGCAATTGCCGATCCCGGGCACGGCGGTGGCGATTGCAAAGCGTGTCGATCTTTCGGCCGATCTTGCGCACATCATCGGCACGGGCGAGGAAATCGACGCCGTCACCACGCTGTTGAAGAATAAGAGCGCGCAGATTCGTGAGGAAACGCTCGATCTGGTCCTGGCGCGGGCACCGCAATACCCCGCTTGGCACCGACCTCTGGTCGATCGACCGCGATTATCCGATCACGCCATCCGCAATCTTGCCCGCTTCGTTGCCTCCGATTTAATTCGACGCCTGCAGGAGCGTGTTGATCTTAAGGGCGAGACCGCGGCCGCACTTGAACAGGCGGTCCTGAAGCGGATCGATACCGGCGGCGAGGAACCGGAAAGCGTGCCGTGGGAAAAATTCTTCGAAGAGGCCAAACAGCGCTTGGCCGAAGGCAAACTCGGCGAGGACGAGCTCAACGAGGAACTCAACAAGGGCCATACAAGCTTCGTCCGTGCCGCCCTCGCCGTGCGTGCGGAATTACCCTATGCCCTGGTCGAACAAATTCTCAATGCTCAAACCCCAAAAGGGGTGATTTCCCTGGTCTGGCGCGCGGGTTTGACGATGAGCTTCGCGGTTCGCGCGCAGACAGTACTCGCCAGGATGCCGCCATCGCAGATCCTGAAGCCGTCGGTCGCAGGTGACTTCCCCTTGGCGGTAGAGGCGATGAAATGGCAGATCGACTTCTTCCATGACATCATGGCCGGCTAGCGGCCCGATATCGGTATTGCTGATCCCGAAATTCATGTGAATCATTGCCGGACGGACAAGAAAAAACCCGCCCTTGGCGAAAAGGGCGGGCTCAAGTCCGGAGGAATGTCATCCGCGTCAGCTTTGCTCGCCGACATCATTGAGTAATTGCTCTAACCAGGCACGATCGACCTGGTCACTTTCCATCAGCGCCGCAACGATCGGCTCGTCGAGAATTTCAGCGAGGGCTGGTTCGTTCCGGAATCTCTGTTCCATGCATGCCATGTTGGCCTCCACGATGTTCGTCTGTTGTGGAGATAACGGTCGGCACCCGGATTTGTTCCCTCGGCAGGGTTAATTATTTTATGAAAATCGTTCGAGTTCGGTGACGATGCCCGGGATAATGCGTTTCAGTCGCCGCTTATCACTGACGGTCAAGCCTGTCGCCGTGCCAAGATCGGTGCGACCATATTCGCCCATGAACTGAACGAGGGCGACGGCAACATAGAGCCAGAACAACTGATCGCGTGGCTGACCACTGAGCGCGAGCCATGCCTCCGCGAAATCGCCTGGCTGGCGACCGTTCAGGAGCGCGACATAGGTCGCGGCGATCGCAAATCGAGGATCACCCCAGCAGAGCCCGTTGATATCGACGAGACCCGACAAATGGCCGCCATCAGTGACAACGACCGTCGCCGTTGCGGGATCAGGCACGAAAGGGGTTGCGGCAACCGCGTCAAGGGCAACCGCCGCCCGTTCAATCCACCTCGGAGCGTCGATCAGGGCCGACATATCGCCAAGCCCGGCATCGTGAATTCTGGGCGCGTTCGTGTCGAGAACATCGACCAGACTGTCGCGCCAGCCGGCGTGGGGGAGAGATTCAGGATCACTCGACCAGCCGAAACGGCCTCCCCCAGGATATCGGGCAACCAATACCTGTAAATCCGCGAGGGTGCCGGCAAGATTCCCCTTCGCAGCCCGCGACAGCCGCGCTACCGCGCGGCCCAGACGACTGCCGGGCAACCGCTCGGTTACCAGCGACGGGAAGAGCGACGTAAGATCACGCGACAGAATTTCCGGGATCGGCACGCCGAGGGGGCGCAACTGATCTGTCCAGAATGCCGTTCGGGCAATTGCCTCTCTTTCATCCGAGAGGCCGATGCGAACGATGACCCGGCGACCATCGGTTAGACCGACATCATAGAGGTGATGGTAGCGCCGGGTCGGAAAATGACGGACCTCGGCGATGCCGCCTCGGGTTACGCCTTCGGCGATAGAAGCGGCAAGGAACGCGCTCGGGCCTACCTCGTGGCGCGGCCCGATCCGGCCCGCACGGGAACCCGTCCGATCCGGAAGGGGCACGCGCCGTTGCCGCGATCGCGCCTAAACTTCTTCCGACGTCTCGGCGACTTCCTCTTGGCCCACGGCATAGGCCGCAAGGCCGCCGTGGCTCGTCCGCCGGGCGTGCAGGACCGCCGTCTCGAGATCGGTCTGGTTGCACAGGCCGAGCGAGACCGGATGGCGGGGCTTGATGTTGGTCGAATTCCAGTGGCTGCGATCCCGGATTGCGGCAATCGTCGGCTTCGTCGTGCCAACCAGACGCGATACCTGGGCATCCGAAAGTTCGGGATGATTCTTGACCAGCCAGGCGATGGCGTCCGGCTTGTCCTGCCGCTTCGAGATGGGCGTGTAACGAGGACCCTTGGAACGACTTGAAACGGCCGGATGGGCCGTCGAGGCGAGCTTGAGCCGCGCCTTCGCGTCCTGTTCGCAACGCGCGATTTCTTCAGCCGTCACCTGGCCATTGGCGACGGGGTCCAATCCCTGCATCAAGGTGGCGACCTCGCCATCCGCGATTGCCTGAATTTCCAATGAATGGAGACCGCAAAACGCGGCGATCTGCTCAAACGTGAGCGTGGTATGCTCGACGAGCCAAACAGCGGTCGCCTTGGGCATGAGTGGAAGGGCCATTCTCTCTAACTCCTGAATAAATCCTGTGCCGAACCCGGATGGCGCGGTGACCGTCGCGCGACCGCGGTGATCAAAGCATCAGGCTCGTCCGGAACCCTGACGGGGGCCTCCGGCCGGCATCGCCCAATTTCACCGACGATGTTCGGAACCAGGCGACTATAATCAAACCGAGAGCGATAGGGAAGAATCCCTGCGCATCGACGAATCCCGGCTTCAGAGGCCCTTGGCACCGATCGAGAGGAATTTCTCGCGGCGCTGCTGTTTCAGGCCGGCAGGGCTAAGCCCCAGCAGCGGCTTCAACGTCTCTTCAAGAGCATTGCCAAGAGCGCCGATCATGGCAAGCCGATCGCGATGGGCCCCGCCCAAGGGTTCGGCGATAATCCGATCGATCACGCCAAGCTTCAGCAGGTCCTGTGCCGTCACGCGCATCGCCTCGGCCGCTGCGGGCGCTTGATCGGCGCTGCGCCACAGGATCGAAGCGCAGCCTTCGGGCGAGATGACCGAGTACATGGCGTGTTCAAGCATCAGCACGGCATTGCCGCTGGCAAGCGCGACAGCCCCGCCGGAGCCGCCCTCACCGATAATGGTCGCAACCAATGGGACCGTCAGACGCAGTGATGATTCGATTGACCGGGCAATTGCCTCGGCCTGGCCCCGGGCCTCAGCTTCGATCCCTGGATAGGCGCCGGCGGTATCGACCAAGGTCAGCACCGGCAGGCGGAAACGCTCGGCCAGCTCAAACAGGCGGCGCGCCTTGCGATAGCCCTCGGGCTTGGCCATGCCGAAATTATGGCGGACCCGCTCGTTCGTGTCGCTGCCCTTCTCGGTGCCCATGACAACGACGGGCTGATCGCGGAAGCGGGCAAGGCCACCGACAATCGCCTCGTCCTCGGCAAAGCAGCGGTCGCCGGCAAGCGGGGTGAATTCGGTGAAGAGCCCGGCGATATAGTCAACGCAATGCGGGCGGTCGGGATGGCGGGCGACCTGGACCTTTTGCCACGGGGTCAGCTTGGTATAGGTCTGCCGCAGCAGCTTGTCCGCCTTGCCCTGCAACACCGCGATTTCATCCGCGATATTGAGCCCGGTCGTTGTCGGCAAGTGGCGCAATTCTTCGATCTTGCTCTCAAGCTCGGCAATCGGTCGCTCGAATTCCAGGAAGTGCTGCATGGGCGCGCTGGTTCAACATCTATAGTGGGTGGCGAGGCGTATCGCTGCTTTATCCTACCTGTCAATCCGCTTGTCGCGTTTCGCGGTGCCGGTATGTCCGTCGTTCTTGCGTTTTTGTCCCCTTCTGCCCATGATTCCGGGGGTATCAGGCAAATCAGGAACGGTTGGAGATCATGCGGTCCAGGACTATTGTCGTTCTCTGTTGCGTCGTCCTCGGCCTTGCCGGCTGCGGCTATTATCGCTGGCAGAAGCCTGGCGCATCCAATGATGATTTCAAGGCTGATCAGAGCGCGTGCAGCCAATCCGGATCAGGGGCGGCGGCTTTCAACGCCTGTATGAAGGAGCGTGGCTGGAGCTATCTTGAGTAACTGGGCGGTTACCACTTCACCGGTCGGCGCTTCGCCATGGGGTGGTGCGCCTGGACAAGGGCCCTGAGGCGCTCGGCCTCGACATGGGTATAGATTTGGGTGGTGGCAATATCGGCGTGGCCGAGCATCTGCTGCACGCTGCGCAAATCGGCGCCATGGCTGAGAAGATGCGTCGCGAAGGCATGCCGCAGGACGTGGGGCGACAGGCGGCCCGGATCAATGCCGGCGCGGATCGCGAGCTCTTTCAGCAACTGGCCGCAGCGGATACGGGACAGGTGCCCCGTCGTCGCGGCAGCCGACGGAAACAGCCAGGTCGAGCGGCGACCCTCGGGGATGAACGCGCCGCGAATGGCGAGATAACGCTCGATCGCGGTGCGCGCCGCTGCGCCAAGCGGCACAAGGCGTTCCTTGCCGCCCTTGCCCCGCACCAGCACCGCACGCTCGGCACGGGCGACCGCACCGACGGGGAGACTCACCAGCTCGGAAATACGCAAGCCCGAGGCATAAAGGATTTCCAGAATGGCACTCAGCCGAATGCCCTCGGCGCTCTCGTCGGCAGCAGCTGCCGCAATTAACCGGCTGACCTCATCCTCGCTGAGGAGCTTGGGCAGCGCCGGCGATTGACCGGGCGAATCGAGAAGGCCGGTCGGGTCGTCGGAACGCGCACCTTCCGAGATCAGGAACTTGAAAAACTGTCGGAGTGCTGACAGGCGGCGCGCCTGGGTCCGTGGCGACATGCCCGTGGCTTCCTGGCGGGCAAGATAGGCCCGCAGGTCATCGGCGCTTGCCCCCGCGACCGCTGTCTTTCCAAGGAAGTCAGCGAGATCCGCCAGATCACGGCGATAGGCCTCGATCGTGAGAACAGCAGCACCGCGTTCGGCGGTCAGCATTTCGAGAAAGCGCTCTAGCTCGGGCGGCAGGATCGAACGGGGAAGTCGGGGCCGACCGCGCATCGCCCCGCCTAGAGACCCGCCGCGATTGCCGCATCAATGGCGAGCGCGCGTGCTTCGGTCTCCAGCCCAAGCTGGTGCAGCGCCGCTACGGCGTCGATCACCAGGGGTGGCGGTGCGGCGGCACCGGCCGAGCCGAGACCGGCCAACAGGCCGAGCAGCGCGCCGCCAAGCTCGTGACGCTGTGCTGCGCCGTGGACAAGGATGGGCGGCCCGGCAGCAGGCGCCTGCCAGATGACCGCACCGCCTTCTGCCAGCAAGGGCACGATTGCGCTGGCGGGCGGAGGCCGACCAAGGGCGATCAACAGTTCTGCCGCTAATGCAGCCCGATTGACTGCAGCGGTCGTGGCATCACCGGCAGGAATACCCGGATCCAGCATGACCCTAGTGCCCCAGGCAGGCGCCGGGTCGCCGCCCACAATTGCGGCCAGCGGCAGGAACTGCTGCTGTCCACCGGGCGGCAGCAAGTCAAACCAGGGGCGGGCGGCGGCGGGAAGATCCAATGCGTAAAGCGCGCGGGCGATATCGACGGCGTCCGCCCGACGCTCGACAGCGGCGGGAATCGACACCAACAAGGGCTTGGCCGCCCGGATCGCCACGGAATAAAGACCCGCATCACTCGATTTTTCGAGGAAGACGCCCAGATACTGCGCGCGGGCGGTGGGGTCGCTTGAATCGCGGGCGGCGTTGAACAGGATCGCCCGTGCGCGCGCAGCGTCGCTATGCAGTGCCGTGTTCATCGGCGAGGCGCGCTCATCGGCATCCAACGGCAGGGCGAGATAGGCTTCGGCCAGGGTTTCCGTCGGCAATGCGCCGAAGGCCGCCGCTTTTTCTGCGGCAATCAGCCGGGCGTTTTCCGGAAATCCGGGCGTCAGCGCGACTGAGCGCAGGACAGCGAGGCTGCCCGTCGTCAGGATCGAGGGCGGAAGGCCCTTGCCGGATTTGGCAATCAGGGCAAGCGAGAGCGGCTGCGGCGCCGGCAATTCCTGGGGCGCCGGCACGTCGAAACCGGAGGCGCGACTGACCAGCGCCGAAAACCCTGAGGCGCCGGCCCCGTCCTCATTCAGCATATCGATGCCGATCTGGGCGGGCGCGGCCTGACCGCCCAAAATGGTGCAGGTGACCTGGGCTTCGTCCCAGAAAATTCCCTGCCAGGTCGGCTGGCGCGATTTCACGGCGTCACAGGCGTTCTTCTGGTCCAGGTTCAGGAACAGCAGTTCAACCATTACCTGCCCGGCGTCGCTGGTCATCTGAACCGTCGGCACCGTCCGCAGCAGCGCGAGCGCCGCCTCGGGATGACCGAGGCTCAACAATTGCTGGGCGCGCTCAGCGACCAACGCGCCCGGGGCACTCGCGCCCGCCGGCACCGTGGCGGGCGACGCGTTCAGGCGGAAGGCGAGATCCTGAAGGGCAGGCGATGTCGTTGGCTCGATCTGCCCCAGCAGGGCATCGACGATATTCCGTCCCGTGCCAGCCCAAAGCGTCGGCGGCAGCGCCTTGGCGTCGGCCGGCAGGGCGCCGGCTTCATCGGGGTTGGGTGCCGCCAGCGGCGTCGCGCCAAGCGTACCGGCTGCTAGGGGAGCAACCGTCGCCGGGGCGGTACCAGCCGGAGGAGGCGCGGGAACGACGCCGGCGGGCGCCAGCGGTATTGGCGGGCCGAGCGCAGCAGGCTTCGGAGCGACCGGACCAGCGGCGGGGGAGAGCGTCTGAGCATCGGCGCCGATAGTGGCAGCAAACAGCAGCAGCCCAGCCAGCAACCGCGCATTATTGCGGGAAACGGGCATCCGGCAGCACGATTTTTGTCGGGGCACTAGGTGCCGGAATATCGAAACAAGCGAGATAGGTGCCACCGCCAATGACGATGGCGACAACGGCAACCAGAGAGGCGAGCAAAATCTTGGACATAAAAGCGGACCGTGTATGAAACAAAAATGCTGCACGGCGGCAGCGCTTAGGTCTTATACGATAGAATACATCATTTTCTCGATGGTTTTGGAATGAGGAACGAATTGTCGACGATGACGGCGCCGGAACGCAGTGACGAGATCCTGGCAGAAGAGCCACCGCCGTTCCGCCTGACCCGACCGGTCGCGCTGGTCGGCCTCATGGGGGCCGGCAAGACGAGCATCGGCCGTCGCCTGGCACAACGGCTGCAAGCCCCCTTTGTCGATAGCGACGCCGAGATCGAAGCCGCCGCTAATGCCACAATCGCCGAGATATTCGAGCGCGACGGCGAGGCTGCTTTTCGTGCCGGCGAGCGTCGCGTCATCGCGCGGCTGCTTAACGACGGAATCCAGATCCTGGCGACCGGTGGCGGAGCGTTCATCGATCCCGAAACCCGCGCCAGAATGCGTGAGCGTGCTGTCGTGATCTGGCTGCGCGCCGATATCGACACCCTGCTGAAGCGGGTCGCGCGAAAAAAGACGCGACCCTTACTCAACAATGGCGACCCACGGGTGATCCTGGAGAAATTGATGGAAGCCCGCCATCCGATTTATGCCGAGGCCGATATCGCGATCGACAGCGAGAACGGTTCGCCGCAGACGACAGTCGATCTCGTGATCGAGGCGCTTGCCAAGGTTCCCGGCCTCGCTGCCCCCTGGATCGACGAGGCCGCGCCATGACGACAAATGTCGCCGTCTCGCTCGCCAATCGCAGCTATGAAATCGTGATCGGCCCTGGTTTGATCGCAACAGCCGGGGCCGATATTCGATCACGATTCGGTACCCGCAAACTGATAGTCATCACCGACGAGACCGTCGCCCGGTTCCATCTTTCAGGACTTGAAACCTCGCTCAGGACTGCCGGGCTCGAATTCGGTGTCGTCACCGTACCCGCAGGCGAGCAGTCCAAGGATCTGCATCGCTTTCCCGAACTGTGCGAGCGCGTGCTCGATTTCTCGCCCGAGCGCGGCGTCATGCTGGTGGCCCTTGGCGGCGGTGTCGTCGGCGATCTGACCGGGTTCGCTGCCGCTTCCCTGTTACGGGGTGTCGATTTCATCCAGATTCCCACCACTTTGCTGGCCCAGATCGACAGCTCGGTCGGCGGCAAGACCGGGGTCAATACGCGCCAGGGAAAGAATCTGATCGGCGCCTTCCATCAGCCGCGCCTGGTTCTGGCCGATCTGGCCGCGCTTGCCACCTTGCCCGCGCGGGAATTGCGGGCTGGCTATGCAGAGATGATCAAGTATGGCGTACTTGGCGATGCCGATTTCTTTGCCTGGCTTGAAGCCCATGGCCCTGCCGTGCTCGGACTCGATCCGGTCGATCTGGAAACCGCCGTCGCCCATTGCTGCCGCATGAAGGCGGAAATCGTTGGCGAGGATGAGCGCGAGGCGGGGAGACGAGCGTTGCTCAATCTCGGCCACACATTCGGTCATGCGCTGGAAGCCGAGACCGGTTTTGGCGACAATCTGCTTCACGGCGAGTCGGTCGCCATCGGCATCGCCCTGGCGGCGGACCTTTCCGCTCGGCTCGGTCGGATCGCACCGGCGGACGCGACCCGGATCGCCGCCCTGATCGCCGCCTCCGGTTGTCCGACCGATATCGCGCCCCTCGGCGCCCTGCCCGCCGATCGGCTGATCGCGCATATGGGACACGACAAGAAGGTCGAGGGTGGTCGGATCACCTTCATCCTGATCGACGCGATCGGCCACGCGATCACAACGCGAGACATCCCGGTGGAGGATCTTCGTGCCGTTCTGAAGGCGCGCGGCGCCTGTTGAGTGCCAACGCCCCTTGACGCGGTAGATCGGTGACCCCAATCTTTTTTTAAGCTAGCCTTTCATCGCTGCCCGAAAGGCCGTTTGCGCGGCAATAAGTAAAAACCAACAACAGGGCGCAGGAGAATGACGATGGCGCGCAAGATTGTGCCGGACCTGATCAATGGCCAGGACGTGGCCGCCGTACCGTCAATCCTCTCTGCACGAGAGACTGCCGTGCTGATGGCGCTGCGCAAGATCGGCGCCGTGCTGGTGGTCGATGCCGGAAAGCTCGTGGGCATCTGCTCCGAACGCGATATCGCCTACAAAGTCGTCGCCAAGGGCCTCAACCCCGATAGCGTGACAGTCAAGGACATCATGACCGCCAACCCTATCACGATTGGTCCCGATGCAACGCCGGAGCAGGCTCTGGAAGCGCTCCGCCAGATCAACGCCCGCCATCTGCCCGTTGTCTCGGGCGAGCAGATCATCGGCGTCCTCTCGATCCGCGATCTCTACGCCGCTATCGCGGCCAAGCTTGAGGCCGACATTCAAGAGCGCGATTCCTACATCACCGGTCGGCTCTACAGCGCCTGAGCGCTTATGATTTGGCCGCAAAGAAAAACGCGATGGAACCGGATCGTTCCATCGCGTTTCCTCGTCAGGTCATCTTGTCGAGAATCAGGTCACGGCTATCAGCCGGCGAGGTGCTCGTCCGTTGCCTTCAATGCGGCACCGGCAAAGCCTAGGGCGGCCATGAAGGCGGTATGGGTCTGCGCCGCCGGCACGGTGGCGCCATTGAATTCCTGATCATGGGTCGCGCAGGCATCGTGGATCACGGTGACCGGGTAGCCGAAATCGAGCGCCGCCCGGGTCGCGGCGTCGACGCACATATGGCTCATCGAGCCGCAGATCACGAGTTCATCGACGCCGTTGTCGTCAAGCACCTGCTTGAGATTCGTCTTCAGGAACGAATTGACCTCGTTCTTGATGACAACCAGTTCGCCGGCCAGCGGCTTCACCTTCTCGTGGGTTTCAACCCCGGTTGTGCCCGGGACAAAGAACGGCGCTTCGGTGGTGGGGAATTCGTGGCGGATGTGGACGACA
>CAIXXC010000368.1 GCA_903923205.1 uncultured Rhodospirillales bacterium
AGAAAAGAGGCTTCAGGATTTCTGGCTTCGGACACCTAGCGACGAGGCCAATTGCGGCCGGTTGTAACAAGGAATTTCAAAAGGTTGCAGAACACACAACCTCCGCTTGCTGTTGCCACCTTGGCGTATCCCGTTTGCGCCATCGACCGAACGAATTCGGTTATAGCCGATCTCCTAAGCTGGTAAGTTTGCGCGCGATCAACTGATTCGTTCTCTCGAACCGGAGTTCTCCATGTCTTCAGCCAAAGCCCCCACCACTACCCGCCAGAACATCTCATCCGGCGCCCCGTTCGAGGCATCGTTCGGCTATTCCCGCGCGGTCAAGGTTGGTGCCCATATCCATGTCTCAGGCACTTGTGCCCCACTCGGACATGAAAAGAGCGACGTCTATACCCAGATGAAGGCCGCGCTCGACATCATCGGCAAAGCTCTGGGCGAAGCCGGCGCAACATGGGCCGATGTCGTCCGGACGGTGATCTATGTCCGCGACATCAACGAGGCGGATAATGTTGGCCGCGCGCATGTCGAAATCTTTGGCGACATCCGTCCTGCGAGCACCCTGGTCCAGGTCGACAGCTTCATGCGCCCCTGGCAGAAGGTAGAGATTGAGACCTACGCCATCCTGCCCCACTAAGCGGCAGTGCCGTGTCGGGGAGGAGGGGCTGATCCGCCCCCCCTCCCCGCCGTCATCCGCGCGACCGGGTCAGGCGCGGCGCCGTCGCCGACAGCAGTCAGCGGATAAATTGATCCGCTAGAGATATTTTTACGCGACGGCCACGCGCAAACAGGGCAAATTAGGGCTCAAGCAAGCAGCCGGGCGATATCTAATGCCGACAAATCAAAGGCGTAGGGACCAACCTCGCCTGACTTTACCTGGGAGTGAACGGTCATGAGCTTCACGCTTGATCTGGTGATCCGCGGCGGCACGATCCTCGACGGTCTCGGTGGTGACCCCTTTGTCGCCGATCTCGGCATCGCCGATGGCAAGATCGTCGCAATCGGACAGATTGCTGAACCGGGCCAAACGGAAATCGATGCCAAGGGCAAGATCGTGACACCCGGATTTATTGACGTTCACACGCATTACGATGGCCAGTTGATCTGGGACAGTCGGGTCTCGCCCTCCTCTTCCCATGGCGTGACCACCGTGGTGACAGGCAATTGCGGCGTCGGCTTCGCGCCGTGTCGGCCCAAGGATCGGCCCAAGCTGATCAAACTGCTCGAGGGCGTGGAAGACATGCCGGAAGTGGTACTAGTCGAAGGTCTGCCGTGGGACTGGGAGACTTTCCCCGAGTATGTACAGGCTCTGAAAAGCAGGCCCCACGATATCGATTTCGCGGTTCAGTTGCCGCATTCTGCGCTGCGTCTCTACGTCATGGGCGATCGTGCGATTGATGGGTCGGCCGCAACCGAGGCCGATCTCAAGGAGATGCGCCGGCTCACGCAGGAAGCGATCGAAGTCGGCGCGCTCGGCTTTGGCTCGTCGCGCAATATTTTCCATATGTCGAATGATGGGGTCGTCATCCCGACTGCGCATTCCGTCGAGGCGGAATACACCGCGATCGCAAAGGGCATGGAGGACGCCGGCGGCGGAGTCATCCAGGCGATCTTCGCGCTCGAAAATCCGGTCCCGGATTTTGAGATGTTCCGCCGTGTCGCCGCTGAGACCGGATCGCCCCTGTCATACAGTCTGTTCCAAATATATTACGACAAGGAAGGATGGCGCGACCTGCTCAACAGGACCGCGCAGGCCAATGACAATGGCCCGCCCGTCGTGGGCCAAATCCTGGCCCGCCCAATTGGTATCTTGCTAGGCCTGGACGCGTCCTTCAATCCCTTCAGCGCCTATCCCACCTATTGCAAGCTCGCGGATCTTCCCCTTGCGGAGCGCGTCGCCGAGATGCGCAAGCCGGAAGTCAGGGCTCAGATCCTCTCCGAAGAACCGGAAGCACGCGAGCAATTCTTCTTCACCGTCGCACGCCGCTACGCCTCAATGTACCCGCTCGGTCTGGTACCCAATTACGAACCCTTGCCGTCGCAGAGCATTCTCGCCCTGGCGCAGGCGAAGGGCGCGACGCCGGAGGAAGTCGCCTACGACCTTTTGCTGGAGCAGGAGGGCCATGCTCTGCTGTTACTGGCGGCAACCAACTACGAAAATCAAAATCTCGATGATGTGCTGACCATGCTGCAGCATCCAAACACGGTCCCCGCACTTGGCGATGGTGGGGCCCATTACGGCACGATCTGTGATTCGACATACACGACGTTCATGCTGACGCATTGGGCGCGTGACCGGAAGGCCGCGCGCATTCCGCTCCAGGCGATCATTGCTTCTATGACGTCGAGGCCCGCGGCGATGATGGGGATGAGTGATCGCGGCCGTCTTGCTGTCGGGCTCAAAGCCGATATCAATGTCATCGATTTCGATCACCTGGAACTTCATGCGCCGCGAATGGTCACGGACCTGCCATCGAACGGTCGGCGTCTGATGCAGAGTGCCAAGGGTTACGTCGCAACAATCGTTTCGGGTGAAATTATCTGTCTTAACGATCAATCGACCGGCGCCCTGCCCGGCCGAATGGTCGAGCGCACCGAGCGGTATCATCATCCACTCGCGGCCGAATAGCCGCAAAAAAATCCAATCCGTGGTACCCGGTAAATTCAATTAAGGGGGATTGATATGTATAAATATGAAACTGAGCACCTGTTCTCCTACACGGCGACGGTTTTGGCGCCGGAAGTTATTGGTCCAGGTCCGGACGGCATTCCGCTGAACTTCACGGTCACTGGTGGCGCTGTTACCGGCCCGCGGGTACGCGGCAAGATCAACGCCATGGGCGGAGATTACGCGACCCTTCGCACTGATGGCGTCTTGATCCTGAACGTGATTGCAAGCATCACGACAGATGACGGTGCATTGATTGATGTGCGCTACAACGGGGTCATCGATATGGGCGCCGATGGCTACGCCAACTTCCTGGCCGGCAAGATGGCGACGTCGGCCAAGATCCGTTCGGCTCCGCGCTTCCGGACTGCGCACCCGAACTATCTTTGGCTAAACCGTATACAGTGCTTCGGCATCGGTGAGGCCGACCTCGCCAAGCTCGAAGTCGGCTACGACGTCTACGGTTTACTCTAGCAGGGAAGCGGGAGGGTACGCGTCCGCCCTCCCGTTCAACCCATCTCGACCGCGTAGTGCGGCGGCCACCTGCTCGCGTTGTCCTACGGGCAATGCCATGACCGCCTGCGACACCGCTTTGATAATGCTGCGCAGTTCATAGACCTGATCGAGCAACGACAGCACCAGTGCCACCTGATCTTCAGGGGTGCCGATCACGCGGCGAAGATCATAGATCAAGCGGACGCGGGCGATGTCAATCTCATGGAATTCCCATTCCGCGGTTCCCCTCACCTCTGGTTGCACCCAGGACTGTTCTACCCACGACAACAATTCACCATGGTCGAGGTCAGGAAAAAGCCGGACGACCGTTTCGATCTTCATCATGGGGCCTCCATGCCAAGGCGAGGATCCTGCGGATGCTCGGGTTTCCAGCTCTCAAGAAAGCGGGCTAGCTCCGGCTCGGCTTCGCTCGGCAACACCAGCTTCAGCGTCACCAGTTGATGACCATCCCCGATCCCCTTCCCCTTAATCCGAAGCATCGTTCCGTTGCCGGACCTTGGCGGGACCGTCAGGGTCACGGCGCCCGTGATCGTTGGCACGGTTATCCGGGCGCCAAGAACGGCCTCCTGGAGGGTGATCGGGACCTCCACAACGATGTCGTTCTTCTCTCGTCTGAAGAAACGATGCGGCGACACGGTGACCTGGACAAACGCGTCCCCAGGCGGCGCCTTGCCTCGACCGGGAATTCCCTGTCCTTTTAGCCGCAGGCTCTGTCCATCGATCAGGCCAGCGGGAATAGTAACGTCGAGCGTGCGACCGTCGGGCAAGGACAGTCGCTTGACCGCGCCCTTGGCGGCGTCCAGAAAATCGACCGTAAGACTGTAGCGGATATCCTCACCTCTCGTTTCGAATCCTCCAGCTTGCCGACCGCGAAAGGCATGAGCGAAGATCGATTCGAGATCATCGGGGTCAAAATGGACATCGGATCGGTATTTCGCGCGCCCGCCATCGTCACCGAAATCGCGGTAGTATTGCCGCTCCGGCGGCTTCTCCGCCCCGGTCCCGTCGATCTCGCCGCGATCGAACCGTGCCCGCTTTTCGGCATCGGACAAAATCCCGTTAGCGCCGGAGATTTTCTTGAAACGTGCCTCCGCCTCGGGATTTCCGGGATTGAGGTCGGGGTGGTGCTTTTTCGCTAACTTCCTGTAGGCAGAACGGATTTCCGCCTCGGTCGCCGTCGGCTTTACGCCCAGAATTTCGTAAGGACTTTCCATTGGCGACCCATCGCAAACGACAGCCGGCCTTAAGGTCGGCGGAACGATTGGGAAATCGGCTGTCGAGCGCCGTTTCCTTTTCTAGAGGTACCTTAT
>CAIXXC010000369.1 GCA_903923205.1 uncultured Rhodospirillales bacterium
CACAAGGGCGATTAACGTCGCTTCAGCTTCAGGGGACCATGACGAAATCGCCAGGCGGCCAGATGAACCTGAATCCAAAGCAGCTTAGGCTAGATTATGTCGCCAGCCCCACTCAACCGGATATCATGAAATCCCTTGCCGGACAGTTTTGAGCGATGTGGTATCATCGTCCGACTGTCATGTGATGGCCTCAATGTCTCCATGTTTTTGGATTTAACTTACAAGCCTGCCGAGGGCCGTGATAATGACGGTGCGTAATAGGCTCAAGATGTCAGGGCAGCTTTTTTCGTTCGGGACGGAAAATCCTGTCCGAGCCCGTATTCAGGATTTTAAGGGGCCATGTTTCCGTTAGATTTCGACGTCACCGATCTGGTGAAAGCCTATGGCTACGTTGCCGTTGGTTGCATCGTCGGCTTTGAAAGCCTCGGCATCCCGATTCCTGGTGAATGGGCCTTGGTCGTGGCGGCGGCGTATGCAGGAACGACCCATGATCTGAATATCGAGATGATCGTTTTTGCCGCCAGTACTGGCGCGCTTTGTGGCGGCAGCGGCGGTTATTGGATCGGACGGCATCTCGGATTCCCCCTGTTGAAACGCTATGGCCGTTACGTCCTCCTCGACCAGAGCCGGCTTAAAGTCGCTCAGTACATGTTCCAGAATCACGGTGGCAAGGTCGTATTCTTTGGCCGCTTCGTCGCACCCCTCAGGGCTTTCGCCTCCGTTCTTGCAGGAGCGAACGGAATGGGCTGGCGCCATTTTTTCGTTGTGAACGCGCTGGGCGGCTTGGTTTGGGCGAGCTTCTTTGGCGCTGTTGCCTACTCCCTTGGCCCGAAGGCCTATGACCTCATAACCAAGTTTGGCCTGCTCGCCTTGTTTGGCGGTGTCGTCGCCCTCATTGCCAGCCTCGTATTCTTCCATCGTCACGAGCGGATCCTCATCGACAAGGTTGAGTCGATGTATCCGGGTGAGCTCGTCCTCCCCCCCGATAATTCTCCCGAACGCATCGCGCGACCGGCGCGAAACGAGACCTAGCGCTGCGATCCACCCTGTTACGAGGTAAACCGCAGCGAGCTAGACATTCAGACCACGCGGAAGTTCTTGAACTGCCAAGGATCTTCCCGGTCGATATCTTCGGGGAAAAGGGTCTCCCGCCCTTCAAGAGGGGTCCAATTGCTATAGGCGCCAACGACAGGGCCCAGGTACGGTGCGCATATTTCGAGCACGCGATCAAAATCCATCTGATCAGGCTCCGTGACGCCCCGTTGAGGATTTTCAAGTGCCCAGATCACGCCCGCAAGAACAGGGGCAGTCACCTGCAGGCTGGTTGCGTTGTTGTAGGGCGCTAGTTCACGCGCTTCGTCGATCGAAAGCTGCGAGCCGTACCAATAGGCACCCTTGGCATGTCCCATCAATAGGACGCCCAACTCATCGATACCCTCGGTCACCTGGTCAACGATCAGGCGCTTCTTCGGTTGCTGTACCCAATTTTTGCCCGCGAATTCGTGGATCGACAGCACGGCATCGTCACAGGGATGATACGCATAGTGGCAAGTCGGCCGATAGACGACCTTGCCCTCGTCGCGCACCGTGAAGTAATCCGCGATCGAGATCGACTCGCCGTGCGTGATCAGGAAGCCGTGGAAGGGGCCTTCTATCGGGGTCCAGGTACGCACGCGTGTGCTGGCTCCCGGGCGACTGAGCCAGATCGCGGCCTGATCGCCAAATTCATGTTGGTGGCCGTCGGGCGGCAGGGCCTTTTCGTGGGCACCCCAGCCGAGTTCGGCCGGCTGACAACCTTCGCTGATGAAACCGTCGATCGACCACGTATTGACGAACTCGCCGACATGTTTCGGGTTGAGCCCCGCAATTTGCGTGTCTCGCTCGGCAATGTGGATGACCTTGATCCCCAGCATCTGCGCGAGTGATGCCCAGCCGGCCCGATCCGTTGGCACCTTGGTCACCACGCCGGTATCGCGCGCGATATCGAGCAGCGCCTGCTTCACGAAGTGCGACACAAGGCCAGGATTGGCGCCGTGGGTGATGACGGCCGTGGGCCCATCCTCACCAAGCCGGCGACGTACGGCAAGCGCGCTTTCGCGAAGGGCATAGTTTGAGCGCTGGGAAGGAGAAAGATCGGGGTCGGTGTAACCACCGGGCCACGGCTCGATACAGGTATCGATGTAGAGAGCGCCGACCTCGTGGCAGAACTCGATAAGAGCGATGCTCGATACATCGACCGACAGGTTGACGAGAATATCTCCCTTTCCGAGCATTGGTCGCAGGGTTTCAAGATAATTCTCGCGGGTCAGGGCTGTCTGCATGAAATGGACATGATGCAGTTCCGCCTCGTCATGACCGCGGTCTTCAGCGGTGACGATCGTGATCTGACCTGCCTTCATGTCTATATGGCGCAGGAACAATGGCAGCACGCCCTGACCAATACTGCCAAAACCCACCATGACCATGCGGCCGCCGAACTTTACGAATTGCTTGTGCAACATCTACCCCCGAGATAAAGAGCGCGTTCGCAGCCATGATGCCTTAAAACACACCGTTGTCCCTTGAGATTCTGCGCGAATCCCAATGTCTTTCACGAAATTTTGGTCGTTTCGCCGGGCCCGATGGGCACCGGAGCCGCCACGATCAGATGCAGTAGGTTGCCAGAGGGTCAAACCCGTTGAAGCAGACCGAGGAATAGGTGGACGTATACGCGCCGGTTGAAAGGATTTGAACCTTATCGCCAATCTCCAGATCGAGGGGTAGCCGGTAATCGGTTTTCTCGTAGAGGATATCGGCGCTATCGCAGGTCGGGCCCGCGAGGACGACGGATGCTGAAGGGCGCCCATCATGGGGGGTCCGAACAACGTACTTGATCGCTTCGTCCATCGTCTCGGCGAGGCCAGAGAACTTGCCGACATCGAGATAGACCCAGCGCTTCTGGTCTTCGTCGCCCTTCTTCGAGATCAGAACGACCTCGCTCTGAATAATGCCTGCGTCGCCCACCATGGAGCGCCCCGGCTCGATGATGATGTCAGGCAGCGCATTGCCGAAATGGCGGGTGATGGCACCCATCACCGCGGCCGCATACCGCTCAACCGGTTCGACGCCTTGGCGGTAATGGGCCGGAAAGCCTCCGCCGATATTAACCATGCGCAGGTTGACGTCACGCTCGGCGAGGATCGAGAACATGCGAGCCGCCCGGCTAACGGCGGAATCCCACTGCGACAGGTCTGTCTGCTGCGAGCCGACATGGAATGAGACGCCGTACGGATCGAGGCCGAATGCCTTCGCCTGCACCAGCAGATCCATCGCCATTTCCGGCGAGCAACCGAACTTGCGCGATAGCGGCCATTCCGCGCCATCGCACTCCACCAAGATGCGGCAGAATACCTGCGCGTCAGGCGCGACCCTGGCGATTTTGATCAATTCGGCTTCGCTGTCGAAGGCGAACAATCTCACGCCCGCCTCATAGGCGAACGCGATGTCACGTTCTTTCTTGATCGTGTTGCCGAAAGAGATGCGCTCTGGCGAGGCACCTGCTGCGAGGCACATTTCGATTTCGCCGCGGCTGGCAGTGTCGAAATTGGAGCCGAGGGAGCAGAGGCGGTCCAGGATCGGCGCGGCCGGGTTGGCCTTGACCGCGTAGAACACCCGGGCGAGGGGGAGGGCCTCGCGCAGGCTGCGATAGCTTTGCCCGACCACATCAAGGTCGACGACGAGGCAAGGCGTGACCGGCTGGGCCTCTTCCAGAAAACGAACGATCTTATCAGTCATGGCACGAATCCCATCTCCGTCCCGATGTCGGGGCGGGGATCAAAAAACGGAACGGTAATCGAGCGCCCGAAAAGTCAGGCGATCACGATCGGAGAAGTATGAGGATCAGTTTTTCGAGCAGATCAGAGCGAACTTCGGGCACATGACGGTACCCTGAAGCTGTGATGGCGCTCGGTGAGGAGCCAGGACCCATCGGCCCCAAAAAAGGTTGCAACCATATCGATCCCCATCGGGACCGGCCCACAAGACCGGTTCTGCCAAAAGAGACGCGTTACGTCGTTGCATAACCACTAGGGGCCATAGACACGTGCGATGCGTCGGACGGCTGTGTAATTAAGGATTATCGACGGCGATGCAAGGGGTTTTTGATCCCAAACATCGAAAAAAATCTAACGTGTCATCACGACGCCACCGCTCCGCGTCCAAGCGGCTTTTCCCGCGAGAAAACTTGTTAAGCGCGCAGTTCCTGCTCGACAATCGCAAGCAGCGCGTCAACGTCCGCATCAACAGTGTCGAACGAGGTGACAAGGCGAGTGCTCCCGTCGTCCCACCGCAGAAGGCCGAAGCCCGCTGCTTCGAGGGCGATGATCACCTCCTCTGGCAACTCGACAAAAACTTCATTGGCCTCAACGGGGTAGCGTAATTTTGCCGACGGGATTCGGGCAAAAGCTTCGGCCAAACGACAGGCGGCGCGATTCGCTCGGTAGGCGTTCCTCAACCAGAGCCCGTCTGCGAGATAGGCCTCGAGTTGGGCAGAAAGGAAGCGCAGCTTCGACCAGAGGTGACCACCACGTTTGCGACGAAAGCCGAATTCCTGGGCCGCCGCCCGCGCCCGCGCGCCGAAGAACACCACGGCCTCAGCGGCCATCGCACCATTCTTTGTCGCCCCGAAGGTTAGAACATCAACACCCGAGCGCCATGTGATATCGGCAGGGGCCGCGCCGCCGAGGTGGGCGACTGCATTTGCGAAACGCGCACCGTCCATATGGACCGATAGGTGGTGTTGGCGCGCGACCTCGGCGATCGCCGCGATTTCGTCTGGCCGATAGACTGTGCCGGCTTCGGTCGATTGGGTGAGGCTGATGATGCTCGGCTGAGGATAATGGACCGACCCGAGCCCGCCGGGCAGTTGGGCCGCGACGATTGCGGCGTCAAGCTTGCCGTGCTCCCCTGGTAGCGGCA
The DNA here is from genome assembly GCA_903923205.1 of uncultured Rhodospirillales bacterium. Lineage (GTDB taxonomy): Bacteria > Pseudomonadota > Alphaproteobacteria > ATCC43930 > CGMCC-115725 > CAIXXC01. The sequence continues at coordinate 4,957 of CAIXXC010000369.1, forward strand.
GGAGCTTGGCCCCGCCGGTATAGAATTCAGGCGCATTAGCCTCGTTGGTAAAGATATGTGAATCCTGATGGCACAAGATCGCGCCCCATGAGGGGCTGAGGGTCGCGAGCGCCAGGGCATTTGCGGCGGTGCCCGTTGCGACCGGAAAGACAGTGACGTCGGTCTCGAATATCTCCGCGAAGTGACGCTCGAGGCCCCTCGAGATCTCATCTTCGCCATAGGACGGCGCCGCGCCGGAATTGGCGCGCGCGATCGCCTCCAGAATCTCCGGCGCGATCCCGCTGGTATTGTCGCTGGCGAAATTCATGGCGTACCTACCGTGTCGATGGTTCGGACAACCAGCCCGGTGCCTGGATCGAGAATCACCAGTCGCTGACGGCCATCGCTCGCATCCAGCCGCAGGACGACGCGATCCGCGGTCGTGGCCATCTCGGCGATGTGAAAACCAGACGGTAGGACGAAATGAGCAGGCACGGTGGCGACAATTCTCAGGGCTGAGGACGATTTAGGTCCCTGCGTCATCGCGTACACGACCAGGCCGAGGCCTAGGAAAATAAGGATGCCCAGGAAGGCCACCAAAGCCTGGAGTGCGCGCATCGGGCAGGGTACTTTCACGGAGATGACAGATGAACTTCAGTTAGCCGGATTCACCGCGGAAAGTGAAGACGTCGGCAATCGAATCGACCGCGTAATCGCCGAGCGTTTGCCGCAGATGTCGCGCAGCCGCGTCAAGGCCCTGATCGAGGCCGGCCGGGTAACGGTCGATGGCTCGGCCATTGTGCAACCATCGGCAAAACTCCGTCTCGGACAGGTGGTCCGTCTCGACGTGCCGCCACCCATTGATGATCACCCCGAAGCGCAGCCTATCGCGCTGTCGATTCTTTACGAAGACGAGCAGTTGATCGTCCTCGACAAGCCGGCAGGTCTCGTCGTTCACCCCGCTCCAGGCAATCGCGATCAAACCCTGGTGAATGCGCTCCTTGCGCATTGCGGCAGCAGCCTCGCCGGGATTGGTGGCGTTCGCCGCCCAGGGATCGTTCATCGCCTCGATAAGGACACCAGCGGTGTTATGGTCGTGGCCAAGACTGATCTTGCCCACGCCAGCCTCTCTGCAGCCTTTGCCGAACACAGCATCGAGCGAGCCTACCAGGCCGTTGTCTGGGGTGTGCCGAACCCGCGCGAAGGTGATGTCGACGGTCCGATCGGTCGCAGCCCGATCAACCGCAAGAAAATGGCAATTGTCCCGAATGGCAAAGCCGCGTTCACCCATTACCGGGTCATTCGTCCGCTCGGTCTGTCCGCGTCCTTGGTGGAGTGTCGGTTGCGGACGGGGCGGACACACCAGATACGGGTCCACATGACGGAGATTGGTCACTCCTTGATCGGTGATCCCGTCTACGGAAGAGTCCGTGCCAATCGGCTTAGAGCACTCACTCCAGAGGCTGCGGCTGCCGTCGCCAGTCTGTCGCGTCAGGCTCTCCATGCCTGTGTCCTCGGCTTCATCCATCCCCTGAGCGGAGCAAGACTACGCTTCGAGAGCGAGTTCCCTGCGGAACTCGCAACGCTGGTCCGCAGTTTAGAATCAATAAAAAAAGGCGACGAAACCCCGAAACGGTCGTAAATTTTCCACATTCGGGTGGTTAATCTTCAGTCAAATGTGAACGCCACCATATAGGGGTGACATCATGGCGGGTATCTCTACCCTTCCAAGTATCGCCGGCGAAGGCGGCCTCGGTCGGTATCTCCAAGAGATCCGAAAGTTCCCCATGCTCGACGCCGATACCGAGTTCATGCTCGCAAAGCGCTGGCAAGAGCATGAGGATCCAGCGGCAGCCCAGAAGCTTGTAACGAGCCATCTTCGTCTCGTTGCGAAGATTGCGATGGGATATCGCGGTTATGGCTTGCCTTTGTCGGAACTGATTTCCGAGGGCAATGTCGGCATGATGCAGGCCGTCAAGCGCTTCGACCCGGATCGTGGTTTCCGCCTTGCAACCTACGCGATGTGGTGGATCCGCGCGGCGATCCAGGAATACATCCTGCATTCTTGGTCGCTGGTGAAGATTGGGACGACCGCAGCGCAGAAGAAGCTTTTTTTCAATCTTCGCAAGATAAAGGGCCAACTCCAGCAGATTGAGGATGGCGATCTTCCCAGCGAGATCGTTACCAAGATTGCGACGGAGCTCTCTGTGCCGGAAAACGACGTGGTTCAGATGAACCGTCGTATCTCAAGTCCCGACCATTCGCTCAATGCCCCGTTGCGCATTGATGGGGACGGTGAATGGCAGGATTGGCTCGTCGATCCCGACGTCGATCAGGAGGAGAAGCTCGGCGATCGGCAAGAACTCGGCCTGCGCCGCGATCTACTTCGCAACGCGATGAAAACCCTCAACGATCGCGAACGCCATATTCTGACTGAACGTCGCTTACGCGATGATCCGGTGACGTTGGAGGATTTGTCCAGTCGTTATAACATCTCGAGAGAGCGCGTCCGTCAGATCGAGGTGCGAGCATTCGAAAAGTTGCAGAAGTCGATCAAGCAGGCTGCCATAAGTCAGAAACTTCTGCCAGCTTGAACGAAATGTCCTGACGGGGCCGCGCCGCAAAGCTTTAGGCTTTGGGTTGTTGCTCGGGGCCGTCGTGTGGGCAGACTTCGATGCCCCATTCGCTTCTCATGTTCTCGATCGTTCTTTCGTAATATGAACGGCGTCGATTGAGGCGATCCCTGAGGATGGCCGTCATCACGGAGGGCATGATGAAATGCAGCAGCGTGCCTGCTGCCGCAGCAAGGTACATGATAAGCCAAACGGACGGCGATTGCAGAAGCCTGACAGCGTCTGCGTAGCCGCCATGCTGATGCCACAGCGACACTATATTGATTGATATACCCGCGAGATTAAGGGGCAGGACCGTCCGAAACAACGGGCTCCCCGGCGAGCGATCCGTGATGTAGGCAGTCGCGGTCGGGATCAGACCGGCAGCCAGAATCAGAAGCGAGGCCGGTAGGAACGCGGCGAGGATCGATACCAGGAGGACAAAGGCAAAAAACCAGCCAGCGCTGCCTTTGTGGGATTTGCTCGTCGGTTTGGGAGGGCGCGTCTGGGCCATTTTAGCTCGTCCAAGCAGAGAACATGGCAAACCCCGAGACCGCGGCGCCAGTCAATGCCGCCAAAAGTTCGGAGATTGTGTGGGCGCTTTCTTCACCATGCAGGGGGGCAAGTTCCAGTTCGTGCGTGCAACTGCGAATGTTGCGTTGTGCTTCGGCGCAGCGAACGACCGCGCGGTTGAATTGTTGCTGATCTCTCACGCGCTCCTCAGTGTTGTTGAGCGTCTCAAGCAGTGTCGGCAACCTTCCCGACGCAATCGCGTCCTCGGTTGCACTCTGCAGCCGCCGTCGCGTGCCGCGGCTGTGGAAGCGATTGATCAACGGAATAACCTGCGGCCTGAAGAGTGCCGCGAGCGCGCGTAGTTTCACAGGGCCATAGTCGCTCTGGATTCGGCTCAGCAAGGCGAGCGAACCGAGGAAGCGTTCCGCTGGATCGGCATGGCTCAGCATGGTTGCGATTGTATCGCTGTAAAATTTAGTACGGCTCGCGACGAATGCCACAATGTGACGGTCCACACCTTGCGCGCTGAGGCTCCCCAGTTCGGCCGCTTGTTCCAAGGCGGGTAAAAGTTCCTCGATCGATGCTACCTGGGCAGTTTCTATTGCTGGGCTCAGGCAGTGGATATGCCGATTGAGCTCATAGGTCAGCCGCTCAACCCCATAACCGGGGCGATTATCGCTCAGGATTTGCCGAAGACGATCCTGGTCGCGGCACCAGATATCGTAGTCCACCTGCGAATTGCTTTGGCATTCCGTCCAAAATTGGACCAGACGCGCCTTCACGATTTCAGCGATGGCCTTGATCGTCGTGACGGCTTCGTCGCCAAGATTGGCCGCAGCCAACATTGTTCCGAGCGCATCCGGGTGGACTGAAATTCCGCGATATCGTATCGGTGCTGCAGGGTCGAGTGCCATGGCGACCCTTGTAACCAATCGCAGGCCATGGATATTTGCATCGCCTTCATCGCCATCGTCGAGGGCGCGGGGTAGCATGTCCTTGTACTTTGAGGTCGCCGGTAGTGCTCGTTGCAGCCAGGTAAGCAGCCCTTTGTCGCCGGCGGCCTCGACGCCCTCGCTTCCCTTCTGCACCAGGGCCCGCGCTAATCCGCGGGTTGTCAGATACGCGACATCGTTCAAAACATAGGGGCGACTGGCCGTAGCTTCCTGGGTAGGTGGTTTGAAGGGAATTCTGCGGCCCTCCACCCAGGAGGCGAGCTCGTTTATGCCCCATCGATCGACAATATTGTCGGCTAGAAGGCCACGACACAGATCTGCCAGGGGCGTCGAAAGGCGCAGGTTGGCGGTCAAGGTATTTAAGGAGCCCTTGCTGATCTTGCGCTCCAGGATTTCGTCGTTACCCAGCCCATCGCAGGGAATTTGGCCCGAGAGCAGATGGACGATGAGGACGCCTAGTGAATAATAATCGTCGGCCACTCGGCCTGGTCCGCGACCGGCCGGGTCTGCGAGACCGCTTTCAATCGATTCGTACACAAACGGCTGGTGCAGGGCGGGAGGGGAGCAGAGCCCGTCGCCGAGCATCAAGATCCGGCGCTGCTGATCGCGATACCAGATATTGTCTAGTCGAATCCCGCGATGGGAAACATCATCTACCGTCAGCGCCTTCAGTGCGGGTAACAACGGCTGCAGCAGCTTCTGATTTATGTCGGTCTCATTCCAGGAAGGAAACTTCCCGGCCATCTCGGAAACGAGTCGGCCACCATCCGGGAAATCGCCAACGATCACCCAACTACGCCGGCCAGACGGTGGGCAATCGACAACGCCCCATTCGGTAGGCGTCCAAAGCGGCGGTTGACGCATTGCCCGAATGGCGGTCGCAGCCGCTATGCGGGGAGGAAATTGTACGTCCGGAATAATTGCCGCGAGCGGGGGACCTGGCGATCGAATATCCCGGGCTGAGTAAGCCGTCGTGCCGGCGAAGGCGATCGCTGGCAATGGCTGATCGAACCTGATCTCGTAACGGTCCCGCAGGCGGATGGCTTCTGCCGACATCGTTCCTACTATTGCCCTTGGGTGAGCTGCAAACCTGGGATCGGCTGGGAAAGATTACCCAAAATTACAGGAGCTGCGCCTGACAGGACGTATCCGGCGCCATCTCGTTCTTTTATTCCTAAGGCATTTCTTCTCGTCAGAGTATGTAAAACAAACAGAAACATCCTTAAAATTGTAAAATCAGCGCCCTAATCAGCGAATGGATCGCGCACCAGGATCGTGTCTTCGCGCTCGGGGCTTGTCGATAGGAGAGAGACCGGAGCTTCGATCAGTTCCTCGACCCGTCGGATGTACTTGATCGCGGTCGCCGGCAGTTGCGCCCACGAGCGCGCGCCCTGCGTGCTTTCGCTCCAGCCTTCGAAAGTCTCGTAGATTGGCTCGACGGCAGCGTCCGCTGGTAGTCCAGGCGGAAGATGATCGAAAATCTTCCCTTTATATTGATAGCCGGTCGCGACCTTCAGTTCCTTGAACCCGTCCAGAACATCAAGTTTGGTGAAGGCAATACCCGTTATGCCACTAACCTTGACAGATTGCCGCACGAGTACCGCGTCAAACCAGCCGCAGCGACGCTTGCGTCCTGTAACCGTGCCAAATTCGTGGCCGCGCTCGCCAAGGCGTTGTCCGATCTCGCAGGTAAGCTCTGTTGGAAATGGACCACTGCCAACACGGGTCGTGTATGCCTTCGTGATGCCGAGGACATAACCAACCGTTCCGGGACCGGTACCGGACCCGGCGGCGGCCTGGCCTGCCACCGTATTCGAGGACGTGACATACGGATAAGTGCCGTGGTCGACGTCGAGCATGATGCCCTGTGCGCCTTCGAACAGGATTCTTTTTCCCGCGCGCTTTGCCTCGTCAAGGATTTGCCAGACTGATGCCGCGTAGGGCAGGATTCTGGGCGCCAGACCGAGTAATTCCTGAAGGAGCGCATCTTGCACAATTTCGGGCAAACCGAGGCCGCGCAGCAATGCATTGTGATGGGCAAGCAAGGTGTCAAGCTTCGCAGGTAATGCTGCCGGGTCGGCAAGATCACACACGCGAATCGCACGGCGACCGACCTTATCTTCATAGGCGGGACCGATGCCACGACCGGTCGTCCCGATCTTTGCCGCACCGCTCGCCGCCGACTCCCGTGCTCTGTCCAGTGCACCGTGCAGCGGCAGGATCAGGGCGGCATTTTCCGCAACCTTCAGCGTATCGGGTGTGATCGCGACGCCCTTCGCGACGATGGCATCGATTTCAGTCAGCAGCGCCCAGGGATCGACCACGACGCCATTGCCAATCAGCGACAGCTTGCCCCGCACCACGCCCGAGGGCAGCAAGCTTAGCTTGTATTGCACCCCATTGATGACGAGGGTGTGGCCGGCATTGTGGCCACCCTGAAAACGGACCACCAACTCGGCTCTGTTAGAGAGCCAATCGACGATCTTGCCTTTGCCTTCATCACCCCATTGGGCGCCGATCACGGCAACGTTGGCCATGTATGCTCCGTGGTTTCTGGATAAATCGTCCGCAAACGCCGCCGCAATCGCAGCGGCGGCACTATGTCAGATTGATGACCGTGCCGTCGAGAAGGAGATGTGTGCAGTTCAAGCGCAATGCTTCCGTGCGCAGATCGGCAACCATTTCTAGACCAGAGACAGTCGCGAAGCCCTGGGCTTGATAATCAGCCGCCGCCTCGCGCGCAGTCCCAAGGGGCAGGAACAGCCTTGGCATGGCAGGTGGGGCCGGAACGGCGTGGATCACGGTATCCATGTAAAGGGTAAAGCCGGTTGCTGGCTCTGGTTGTTCCCCCGACTGCGCGAGGTAGCGGCCGCCGCGTCCGAGTTCGCCCCGTATGCCTCGCGCGAAAAGGCTGAAGCTCACGCCGGTATGGTATTCGAAGCCACGATTTTCGACCGGATCTATCGTCACGCTAAGATTGGGCAGTGCGTTCTGGACAAGCGCGACAACGGTTCTCAGTCGCTCTAGCTCGGCTGCCGCGTCGTCGGGAAGCGCCAGATTTGCCAGCCGCGCCATGCAGCCGTCCGCTGGTCCGGCGGAATGCATCAAACGTCCGAGTATCTGTGCGGTCTCACCGCCAAGCGCGGCGATCGAGGCCGCATCTTTGTGGTCGAGTGCTTCCCGGGCTGACGCGGCCATTGCGTCATCGACGCCAAGCTGGCGCAGGATTACCGGAACAAGCACGGGCATTGTGAGATCGACCGAAAGGCCGCTGACGCCAAGCCGCAACAACGCATCGGCGGCAAGAATGATGACCTCGGCGTCGGCTGTTGGTGCGGAAGCCCCGATCAACTCCGCCCCGACCTGGGAGAACTGTCGCTGCTGGCGCAACTGACTGCCGCTGACGCGCAGCACCTCACCGGAATAACTCAGTCGCAATGGTCGAGGCGATTTTGTCAGGCGGGTCGTCGCGATGCGAGCAATCTGCAATGTCATATCGGCCCGCAGGCCAATCATCCGTTGTGAAATCGGGTCCATCAATCGGAACGTATCCGACCCCATCGCGCCGCCGTTGCCACCAAGCAGACTGGTTTCGAATTCGAACAGCGGCGGGACCACGCGTTCGTAGCCTTGGCTCGCCAGGATGGCTGTAAGGCGATGGACGACGTCAGCCTCTATCTGAGCATCAGGTGGCAGGACATCACGCAGGCCGGGTGGCAGCAGTGCCGGGTGGAGGATCTCGATCATGCTGCCGAGATACCCGGTTTGCCGCGCCTCGGCAATGGTAACGGAGCAGGAGATCACGATCGGGCGAGTGAGTGTCTTGCCGAAGCAAAAAAAACCGGATCATCTCGAAACCGTTATCCCAACCTTGACCAGACTTGCCTATCCGCTCAACGGTAACAAGTTGATAAGGCGTTCCGCGCGATGATACTGCCGGTGCAGCAATTTACGCTCTTACCGAAGCGAAACATACCGCTCCATGGAAATTGAATTCCGCTCCCGGCCTTGCGAAAAGCACAAATCCAGCGTCGGCGGGCAAATGATTTGCTCGAACCGGTGGCGAGCCGGTTTGGTCGCTTTGGCAATCCAGACCATTACGCCGCTGGTTCCCGCCGCCGCCGCGAGCGTCACGGCACAGATCAATGACGATGCTGGACACCCCTTGCCCTTTGCGGTGCTGACTCTCACGGGGGCGGGCGGCAGCACGCCCAAGATGGCGCCCGCGTCTAATCTCTCTGCAAAGATCATCGACCAGCGTGACGAAACCTTCGTGCCTTACGTTGTCGCCATCGTTGCAGGCGGAGCCGTCACTTTTCGCAACAGCGATACCACGCGCCATCATGTCTACACCTTTGCCCCAATCCACCCTTTCGAGTTCATCCTCAAACCAGGCGACATTTCTGTCGCCCAGGTGTTTGACAAGCCCGGCGTCGCGGCCATTGGGTGCAATATTCACGATCACATGATCGCGTATGTCTACGTCAGCAAGACGCCGCTTACCGCCATCAGCGATCATGATGGCCGAGCGATCATCGACGCCGTACCCCCCGGCAGCTACAGCGTCGACATCTGGTATCCCCAGCTTAAGCCTGGGATGACGGTGCCGTCCGGTACTGTGGTTGTTGGCAGTGTGCCCGCAAGCATCACGGCATCCATACCCGCTGTTCCACATGTCGACGACATGATGGACGACATGAACTGAACCAAGGAGCGAATGGGTTGAACTTCGGTCGTCGGCTTGCCCTGTTTCTGGTTGTTGCCCTGGTGTTCATTCAGGGTCTGACGGCGGCGTCCGTCTACCAGTTGTTGCATGCTTCGCTCGTCGCGGCCGGAAAGAAGCAGTTGAAGGGATCGGAAGCCCTTCTGCTTCGCCAATTGGATGAGGTGGAGCGACAGATTTCGGCAAGCGTGAAGGTTCTGACACTCGATTTTGCCCTGCGGCAAGCCATCGCCGAGCGGGACCATGATACTGTGATATCGGCCCTTCGAAACGATGGCAGGCGGGTTGGGGCGACCCGTATGTTCCTGGTCGATCTTGACGGTCGTATCGGCGAAGACACGGCCAAATTGGCCGGCGTGGGTTCTGTG
>CAIXXC010000370.1 GCA_903923205.1 uncultured Rhodospirillales bacterium
GACCAACCCGCTTCTGCATGCCACCCGATAATTCCGAGGGGTTCAACTCGGCAACGTCACGACCCAGCCCGACCTTCGCCAAGGTATCGATCGCAATCTTCTTGGCTTCGGGCTTCCTCATGCCCTGGCCCTGGATCAGTCCGAATGCAACATTCTGCCAGACCGGGATGGAATCGAACAAAGCGCCGCCCTGGAACAGCATCCCGAACTTGCGGATGAGTTGATCGCGACCGTAACCGCTGAGCTTCGTGGTCTCCACGCCATCCACAAGGATAGAGCCGCTATCGGGCTTTATAAGCCCCAGGACGCATTTGATCAGGACGGATTTACCTGTTCCGGAGCCGCCGATCACGACGAGGCTTTCGCCACGTCCGATCTCAAGATCAATCCCCTGCAGCACCTTCTTGGGCCCGAAGCTCTTATGAAGGCCCTTTATCACGATCTTGGGGAGTTCGGTCATGGCGTCCTTGGTCACTGGCCGAAAAACAGCAGGGTCAGGATATAATTGCTGAACAGGATCATGATCGATCCGGAGACCACGGCGTTCGTCGTCGCGGCGCCAACGCCCTGGGCGCCTCCCTGCGAGTAATAGCCATGGTAACAGCCCATCAATGTCACAACGAAACCGAATGCCGAAGCCTTGATCAGGCCCGATATGACATCGCCACGTTCCAGGTGTTCGGCCGTCTGGCTCAGATAATTGGCCGGATTGAAGCCAAGCTTATAGGTGCCTACAAGCCAGCCTCCGAACACACCGATGATATCAGCGATCAGAACCAAGGCCGGCAATGTGATGATCCCAGCGATCAAACGCGGCACGACAAGGTACTTGAAGGGATTCGTCGATAAGGTAACCAGGGCATCGATCTGGTCGGTAACCCGCATCGTTCCAATTTCCGCCGCAACGGACGCGCCAACCCGGCCGGCGATCATCAAACCGCCGATCACGGGGCCAAGTTCGCGCACCATAGAGATAACCACCACGGTCGCGACCGCGGCATCGGCACCAAAGCGCTGGAACCCGGTATAGGTCTGGAGCGCCAACACCATGCCGGTGAAGACAGCCGTAAGCCCAACCACGGGAAGTGAGAAATAGCCGATCTGCAGGATCTGGCGGATCAGCAGCCCCGTGTAGATCGGCGGGCGGACCAGATGTGACAGCGCAATCCCTGCGAATAACGCGAGGCGGCCAACGCCCGCGATAAATTCGAGCGTGATACGACCAATGGTGGCGAGAAAGTTAAGCATCAGGAGATGTAAACCCTGTGAAGGCGCGCCGACAAGCGTGTGAGGATTTCGTATCCGATGGTGCCACAATCCCGGGCTAGATCATCAACGTCGTAATCGGGTCCAACCAAGGTCGCCCAACTCTCGGTTTGCAGCTCGGCGAGGGGGATGTCTGTCGCGTCCACGGTGATGAGGTCCATCGAAATTCGGCCAAGCACGGGCGCTTTATGGGACCCGATCTGCACGCTGGCCTTATTGCCTGCGGCCCGAAGATACCCATCGGCATAGCCGGCACCGATGACGGCAATTCGGCTTTGCCGTTGTGTTGTATGCGTCGCACCGTAGCCAACCGAGACAGCGGCGTCAACCTCCCGGATTTGCAGGATTTTTGCTTTGACCCCAACAACTTGGGCCATTGGATTGGGTCGTCCTGGGGACGGGTTCAGACCATAGAGCGCTGCGCCGGGGCGCACCTGGTGGCAATGATACGCGGGCCCGAGAAAAATTCCCGACGATGCAGCCAAACTCAGTGGCGCCTTCGGCAAGCTGTCGGCCAGGGTGACAAAGCGCTGACGCTGCAGTGCGTTCAGCGGGTGGTTGGGATCATCAGGGCAGGCGAGGTGACTCATCACGCCGATAAGGTCGATCCCGGCGAGCTTGGTCGGATCATCAGCTAGCTTCATGACATCCGCTGCGGACAGGCCAAGGCGGGACATCCCGGTATCGATATTGATGATTGACGCTGCGCCGCCTCCCTCGCGTCGCCACGAGTCGATCTGGCCCAGAGTGTTCAGGACCGGGGTCAGGCCATGCTCGATCAACAAGCTGCTCCCACTCGAAGGTGGCCCGCTCAGGATTGCCAGGGTCACATCAGTGCGCGGTCCAATCGCCCGACGAAGCTC